>JAXHVQ010000020.1:0-54416 GCA_034189065.1 Cyanobacteriota bacterium | reverse complement strand
CACCCCATCACCCCATCCCCCCATTTCGGTCTCTATTTGACATCGATCGCGTAATTTGCTCGTAGAAGAGGCGGGGCAAATGTCAAGCAATTCGCTACAATGATCGAAAATGCGGGCTGAGTTGACCCTTGGCAAAGAATGAATCTGGGAAAGAGAAGATACAAGTGTTTGGGATTAAACCTATAATTTCAAGGGAATAATTGAGTACGCGATCGCGAACCGCCCCCCTAAGTTAATATTCAAACCGCCTCCAAAGAGCTTCTAAGTAGAACACAATCCAATGACAACTGAAACGATCCGCTTACGCTCCGAATTTATTAATACCAAGGTAATCGCCAACGACAGCGCCAAGCAGTTGGGGGTGGTTAAGGATATGTTGGTGGACATCGACCGCCGCGAAGTAGTCGCCCTGGGAATGCGAGATAGTTTAATTTCCATGACTGGGATGCCCAAGTATATGTACTTGACCAGTATTGAGAAGGTGGGCGATGTTGTCCTCGTTCCCCACGAAGATGTAATTGAGGATGTGGATGTCGAGGCTTACAGCAAGTTGATTAGCTGCGAGGTGATTACGGAAAATGGCGAATTGCTCGGCCGCGTTCGCGATTTTGTCTTTAGCCTCGAAGATGGCAAACTCTGTTCTCTGATTATTGCCTCCCTGGGATTGCCGCAGATTCCTGATATGGCTATTAGTACCTACGAGCTACAAGTTGAGGAAATTGTCAGCAGCGGACCGAACCGGATTATCGTGTTTGAGGGATGCGAGGAACGCCTCACTCAACTGACAATGGGAGTATTAGAACGGTTGGGAATCGGCCGCCCTCTGTGGGATCGCGAGGAGGAGGAGGGGTATGGCTACGCCACCACAACTTCCCCCGATAAGCATTTGGGAACGGGAATTCCGGTCAATGCTACTTCGACGAGGGCCATTGAGTCTCGCAGCGCGGCGACTTACAATCGCACTTGGGATGACGACGAGTGGGAAGAACCAGAACCGATCGCGGTTCCCCCGATGGAAGCCGAACGGGTTCGCTATCGGGAGTATGAGGAGGATTACGAGGAGGATAATTGGGGCGCTCCTCGAGGCGATCGCGCGGTACGCTACGAGGAACGGGCTTATGTGGAGCCCGAACCGCCGCGTCCGATGTCGTCTCGCGATCGCTACGATTACGATGATGTGAAGGAGGATGTTTGGGACGATGATATCGAACCGGAACCCTACACTCCCCCTAAAATTAATATCCCCGAAACAACGAAAGCGCCGGAGTATGAGGAGGGTTAATCTTCTTACCCCCTGAAGTCTGGAGGATTTGTTTATGCACGGTATGAGGTACGCACCCGTCGTACCTCTTTATTATTACGCGCGGGTTTCGCCGGTTTTTTTATCTGAGGACACTTACTGCACAAAGCTAAAACCGCATCAATCAATGCGATCGAGGTGTATTAGAGTTGCTTAAATCTTCGCTCTTCGGCGGGAAAAATTCATTTCTGTTCTTCCCCTGCTTCCCCTGCTCCCCCTGCTTCCCCCGCTCATCACAACACTATATTCAGCAAGCCCTATATTACTTCTTCGGAGCGGTTAAAAGCTTGCGAAAAATGATTTTATCATCGCCTACTTTATAAAACTCGCGGATTCGCGCTTCTTCATCGTATCCGTGCTTGCGGTAAAATGCCCGCGCGCGCTCAAAGTCGGGCAGTCCAGACGTTTCTATCAATAGAAGGCGCTCGCCGCGTGCCATTAACGTTTGTTCGACATGATGTAGTAGTTTTGTGCCACAACCTTGTCTCTGACGGCTGGGATGGATAGCAATAAAATACAGGTTCCACGTTCCCTCAGCAAAGGGTTCTGGCGCATAGTATGCAACTCCCACCGGGCTTCCATCATCATAGACGCTCCAAAAGCAGTCGTTGTGGGGGGTGCTGTTGAAGTATTCTGCTAACATCGCGCCGAGTTCTTCAAGCTCTTGGGGTACAAATAGACCGATCGCCGACGCGATCGCCATTATAGCCTCTCGATCGTCAGGCGTAGCGGGTCGAATCGCGAGCAGATTTTGCGTCATTTATCGTCTTGATTTTTGAGTTGACACCAGTTTCCATTCATTAAGTGTCTTACTTATAGCATTTCTATTTGGGTTGTATAATTCTAGCCCCCGAAGAAGAGAAGAATTCACTAAATAGGAAGAGGACGCAGTTGCGCCCTCTTAAGCCAGTTTCCTGTCGTTGTGATGCTTTTGGAAATTGAAATGTTGCGGCTTAGTTGTTGCCGACGAGATTTCCGTTATAGGCATCCATTGGGTAGGCGGGAATGCGATCGCCATAATTGGTTTCTTGACCGGTTACGGACTCCGCCAGTTGCTCGAATCCTTCTGAGTTCCAGTTGCGATCGTGGATGGGCTTGGTTTGTTCGCCCCGGAAGTACGCCTGGGTTCCTAATACGGCTGCTGCTACCCACGCGACTGTTAATAATGCAATTACGGTAATCATGCTTTTACTTCGTTTTAGCTTTTTGTGTACTTTTGCAAATCTATCTGTAAATAAATGTAACAATTATTTGCGTAAGCGTCAAGAGGGTGATAGTGAAATTAGCCCAATTCCCAATTTCCAACAGGTCGATTGGACATGAGCGCGAGACACTCCGAGGTTTCCTCGGATTGTAGAATCGCGCTGTTGGCGAGGTTCCCTCGCCGTCCCTCGACCTCAATTCCCAATTTCCAACAGGTCGATTGGACATGAGCGCGAGATACTCTGAGGTTTCCTCAGATTGTAGAATCGCGCTGTTGGCGAGGTTCCCTCGCCGTCCCTCGACCTCAATTCCCAATTTCCAACAGGTCGATTGGACATGGCGAGGTTCCCTCGCCGTCCCTCGACCTCAATTCCCAAGGATCGATATATTGACAAAAGCGGCAAAAAGGAGCTAGGATAAAAACCGGCTAGAAAATTGGGACTGTAGTTCAATTGGTTAGAGCACCGCCCTGTCACGGCGGAAGTTGCGGGTTCGAGCCCCGTCAGTCCCGTCTCTACAATTTCAAAGAGGCTAGATTTTGGATTAACCTGGAATCTGAGGCACTCCCTTTCGGGAGTCGGAGTTCGTCAAAAATCGATATAGCAGTTGCACTTCCAGATACAGATTGAAATGAGCGTCAGAGTTCGTATTGCACCGAGTCCCACAGGAAACCTACACATTGGCACCGCGAGAACAGCGGTTTTCAACTGGTTGTTTGCCCGTCACCACGGCGGCACATTTATTTTGCGCGTTGAAGATACAGATACCGAGCGATCGCGCCCCGAATTTACCCAAAATATTCTCGACGGATTGACGTGGTTGGGGCTGAATTGGGACGAAGGGCCGTTTTTTCAATCCAAACGCCTGGATTTGTATCGCGAGACGGTACAAACCTTGTTAGATAGAGGGTTAGCTTACCCTTGTTATTGTACCCCCGAAGAACTGAGCGAGATGCGGGAGAAGCAAAAAGCGCGTAAAGAAGCGCCCCGCTACGACAACCGCCATCGCAACTTAACCGCCGAACAACGGGCAGAATTCGAGGCGCAGGGACGCAAACCCGTCATTCGCTTTAAAATTGACGACAGCCGCAAAATTGAGTGGCGCGATCGCGTGCGCGACACGGTAACGTGGAAAGGTCGAGATTTAGGCGGCGACATGGTTATTGCGCGCGCGGCAAACGCAGACGAACCTTTTGGGCAACCTCTGTATAACTTAGCCGTGGTAGCTGACGATGTGGACATGAAAATCACCCACGTCATTCGGGGAGAAGATCATATCGCCAACACCGCCAAACAAATCCTACTTTACGAAGCGCTCGGGGCAAATATTCCCGAATTTGCCCACACGCCCTTAATTTTGAACCCAAAAGGTCAAAAACTCTCCAAACGCGATGGCGTAACTTCGATTTGGGACTTTAAGGATATGGGATTTGTCCCGGAAGCGATCGCCAACTATATGACATTGTTAGGCTGGACACCTCCCGACTCTACCCAAGAAATTTTCACCCTCGAAGAAGCTGCAAAAACCTTCGATCTCGATCGCGTCAACAAAGCCGGTGCCAAATTTGATTGGGACAAACTCGATTGGATTAACAGTCAATATTTGCACAATATTGCAGCCGAAGAATTAGTTGACGCATTAATTCCCTATTGGCAACAAGCTGGGTATGAATTCGATGCAGAAGGCGATCGCCCGTGGTTGATTGAAGTGACGCAAATTATCGCACCCAGCCTCAAACGCCTTACCGATGCCGTGGCAGAAAGTCGCCTCCTATTTGGCGATTCTATTACCTTCAACGACAAAGGACGGGCGCAACTTCAACAAGACGGCGCTACTGAAGTTTTGCAAGGGGTTGTCGAGCAACTCGACAGCGTTTCCGAGTTAACCGAAGAAGGTGCGAAAAAGATAATTAATACCGTTACGAAAGCGCAAAAAGTGAAAAAAGGGTTAGTCATGAAATCCTTGCGCGCCGGTTTAACTGGGGAATTACAAGGTCCCGATTTGATTCAATCGTGGGTAATATTGCATCAGCGTGGAGTCGATAAATTGCGCTTGCAGCAAGCATTGAGTGAGGTTGAGTGAGAGGGGACGCGATCGCGCGATCGTTTTTCTACAAAGAAATAGAATTTCTCATGGGGGCGAGGTACACTCACTCCCTATAATCCCCCTTACTTTCGCGAAGAGCGTACCTCACCCATTTGAGAGCTGCTAGCGTACAATTGGATGCGATCGCGTACAATTTTTTCTGCCAATAATTGGCAATGCTTCGGTGGGAATGTCTCGCCTAACCGGGATAGAAGGAATGGTTTATAGCATTTGTTAAGAGATGTTGAATTAAAATATCGACGTAGATTCTTAATCTTTTTGCACTAAAATAAAGACGGCTTATTTCCTTAGCTTAAGCGAGTTATGAATAATTTCCAATGAAACAATGCTTAAGCACTAGAAAAAGGTCAATGTAGAGTGAATTAAGCAACTTAATTCGTAGCTGCTCAATTTCTACATAGATTCAGCCACCTTGCCCACCGACGCACAATCGTGAGTAATTAATGATGTCTCGGCACTTAACCTATCCCTCCTCCCCTCAGTTCTGGCTGAAAGGTTTGGTAACCTTAGTTTTAATTTTAGGCATATTTTTTAGATTTTACCATATTGACAAAAAAGTTTACTGGCACGACGAGGCCTTTGCTTCGATGCGAATTTCCGGGTATTCCGGGACAGAGGTCGAAGAACAGTTATATGATGGCAGCGTTATCCAAGTAAAAGACTTACAAAAATATCAGTCGCCTAGTCCAGAAAAAGACTTGGGCGATACAGTGCAAGTCTTAACAGAATATGCCGAACATACGCCTCTTTACTATTTGCTTGCGCGCTTCTGGATCCAGGCATTTGGTGCTTCTGTTGCAACAACAAGACTTTTATCAGTCCTAATTAGTCTGCTCGCACTTCCTTTAGTTTATTGGCTCTGTCAGGAATTATTCCCTAATTCTTTGACACCTTGGATTGCGATCGCAATTATTTCTATTTCTCCCATTCACGTTTTGTACGCCCAGGAAGCCAGACAATACAGTTTATGGATTGTCCTTACTTTATTGTCTCATGCTGCGTTGCTGTATAGCCTCCGAACTTCAAAGAAAATAAGTTGGGGAATTTATGCAATAACGGTTGCATTAGGACTTTACGTTCATCTCCTCTTTGCACTGGTATTAGTTGCCCACACCGTTTATATTATTAGCGTTAATATCAATGAACACAATCAAAAAATATCAGCCTATTTCGTATCGCTATTTTTGGGAATTATCGCTTTCGTTCCCTGGATATTTGCCGTTATCAATAATCCTAACCGAATTCAGAGATTTACGACAGCAGCGACTTCAAGAGAATGGATTCCCGAAACATTATTTTTAGTTAAGTCGTGGGCGCGCAACCTAAATAATACATTTTTTGATTTTGCTCCTAGCCTTCGATATAAAAATCCGATAGTAGGGGATGATTACTTTTTAATTATCCCCATTTCAGTTTTAATTGTTTATGCAATGTACTTTTTGGTTAAAAAAAGTGAAAAAAATGTGTATCTTTTTGTCGGATTGATAACCTTTGTACCAGCGCTTGTCGTAATTAGCCTAGATTTATTTTTAGGAGGAGTTCGTTCGATAGCGTTTCGATATCTATTTCCTTCGTATTTAGGCATTCAGCTTACCGTCGCTCATTTATTTGCCCAAAAGCTAACTTCAGACTTTTCATCGAGCACAATGAAACAAGTCTGGAAAATTATTTTCGTGACTGTACTTTCTGGGGGAATTATTTCCTGTATTATCAGTTCGCAGTCTGATGCTTGGTGGAACAAGTTTGTTAACTATAAAAATCCTGAAGCGGCTCGTATTATTAATCAAAGTGTATCTCCTTTGGTTGTTAGCGATACCTATATTAACGGGTCGGGCAGTATTTTATCTCTCAGTCATTTGCTCGAACCTAAAGTTCGCTTGCAGTTGGGAAATGTAGATCGAGTTTATAAATCAATATCTCCTAAAATCAGCGATATCTTTTTATTTGAAGCCTCTCCAAAATTACGAAAAAAGCTCGAACAAGAGCAAGAAGATGATTTTGAATTAATTCTGAGAGACCATAACTTTGAACTCTGGAAATCGAAGTCGTAGCGCTCGCCAATAACTGCGTAAGGAGTAAGTAGCGCGAGCGCCAACATCCTAAAGTTGCAACTTTCCTACTTTTTCCCCTTATCCTACTTTTTGACAACCTGAAAACCGAGTAGCCAAAAATGAGAGAAACTGATATCCTCGAACCAAAGGCATCGAGGTAGCAGGTTATGGTTTTCCAGCCAAACCCTAATAGCGAGTCTTTGCCCAACTCACCGCCTTTTAAAAGCTATTATATGGAGGCGTGGCTTTCTCATTATTAACGAAAGCGAGAATTTGTAGCCGCGAAAATGAAATGAAACGTTTGATTGTTTGTTGCGATGGAACATGGCAAAATCTAGAGTGTCCTTATCCGACCAACGTGGTCAAAATCGCTCAAGCCATTGAGCCGGAATCTAAAGACGGTATTACTCAAGCCGTCTATTATCATGGAGGGGTTGGTACAGGGGGAAGTACTCCCGCGCAAAAAGAGGTCGATCGGATTTCTGGAGGGGCCTTTGGTCAAGGAATTGACCAAAATATTCAGGACGCATACCGTTTTCTGTGTCTAAATTACTCCTTGGGCGATGAGATTTACCTGTTTGGGTTTAGTCGCGGTGCTTACACCGTGCGTAGTCTAGCGGGGTTGATGTATAACTCCGGTTTGCTATCGCGTCCTAACCTTCGTCACATCCCGGAAAGCTACAGGCTATACCGCAATCGCCTCAAGCCAGACCACCCAGATATTGCTGAATTTCGCCAAAAGTACAGTGTTAAAACGGAGAAATATGGCGATCGCGTTCCCATTACTTTGCTGGCGTGCTGGGATACGGTAGGTTCCTTGGGGATTCCCGACATCAACCCCTTCATTAAACTCGACCGCAGGATCAACCAAAAATACGAATTCCACGATTCCCAACTCAGTCCTATTGTGCAAAATGCACTGCACGCCGTCGCTATTGACGAGCAACGAAGCACCTTTTATGTCGCTGTCATGGCAAAAAACGAGAAAGCACCAGAACAAAGGCTGATTCAGAAGTGGTTCCCTGGGGATCACGGTTGTGTTGGCGGTGGCTCGCAAAAGCAAAGTGGTTTAGCCGACGGGACTTTGAAGTGGATGGTTGACTCAATACGGGAATTGGATCTCGGTATCGAGATCGATCCCGATGTGATTCCCACCGGTGTGAACCCCGATCCTTTAGTCGATTACCGAGTGACAGAGCAAGGCTTTTTTGGCAAACTGACCCAACTCTTGGGCAAAAAAGTCCGCGAAGTTTCCGATGAGTTTGACGACCTCCACGAAAGCGTGAAGGTGCGGTGGCAGAATATTCCAGACTATCGCCCAGATAATGTAAAGACGAAGTTTGGCGAATTGTTGGACAAGTCAGAGGGATGAGATTGCGGGGACTAAGGCCCTACTGCGAACTGTTTGCAGGGGCTAAAGCCCCTACTACGAACTGTGGAACTACGACGCGATCGCGCAAGCATTTTGAGCATTTGAGTTCTTGGCTAAGCTTGACAATCGACCGTATTTGTAGTAAGCAGCGCAAGCTCCCTCGGACGAGACCATACAAGAACCGATGGGATTTTCTGGAGTGCAAGCAGTACCAAACACCTTACACTCCCAAGGTTTCAGCACGCCTTTGAGAATTTCGCCGCATTGACAAGCTTCATGGTCGTCCACCTTAGCGGGGAGAATCGCAAACTTTGTTTCAGCATCAAATTTAGCATAACGAGAGCGAACTTTCAATCCCGATCGCGGAATTTCACCTAACCCTCGCCATTCAAAACTTTCGCGCGTTTCAAACACTTGATGAATCGCTTCAATAGCGATGCGATTCCCTTTTTCCCGCACCAAGCGATCGTACTGATTTTCGACTTCGCAGCGATCTTCAAGAAATTGCTGTAACACCATCCATACTGATTGAAGAATATCTAAAGGTTCAAAACCCGAAACGACGATGGGTTTCTGATAAGTCTGACAAATTTCTTCGTAGGGTTGAGTTCCAATTATCGTACTTACATGACCCGGACCAATAAATCCATCGAGTTGTAAGTCGGGGTTGTTGAGTAATGCTTCGAGGGCAGGAACGACGAGAACGTGATTGCAAAAAAGGCTGAAATTCGTGATGTTTTCTTCAACCGCTTGGAGGAGGGTTAAAGCGGTACTGGGTGCGGTTGTTTCAAACCCAATGGCGAAAAATATCACTTCTTTGTCGGGATTTTGTTGGGCGATGGGCAAACAATCTAAGGGAGAATAAACGATGCGAATATCTGCCCCTTCTGCCTTCGCTTGGAGCAAGCTTTTTTGGGAACCGGGAACGCGCAGGGTATCGCCAAAAGTGACCAAGATAACGTTAGGATTTTGGGCGATCGCGATCGCGTCATCTAACTTTCCCCGAGGCATCACGCACACCGGACAACCCGGTCCGTGAATCAGTTCGATATTATTGGGCAAACTATCTTCAATTCCGTACTTGAAAATTGAGTGGGTATGTCCTCCACAAACTTCCATGACTTTTAGCGGATTTGCCGGAGTTTGCTCGAGCTTTCGACTCAGTTGTTGGATGTTTTGGATTAATGCCTTGGCTTTTTTGGGATCGCGGAATTCATCAACATACTTCATAATTCCTTCCTCATTTATCCTTAATTTTTAGCCGTTTTTTACTGCCAATGAAGCCTCAAATTGTTGCAGCAAGTCGAGAGTTTCCGCTGCTTCTTCTTCGTTGATACGATTGAGAGCAAAACCAACGTGAACTAAGACCCAATCGCTAACACAAGATTCAAGAGGATGTTCGTCATCGACAATACAGGCAAGATTCACTTGTCGTTTTACGCCACCGACATTGACAATTGCGAGTTTGTTTTCAATGTCGGTTATTTCAGTAATTTGACCGGGAATTCCTAAGCACATGGTACGAATTGGGAATTGAGGGGTTCAGAAGGGGAGAAGTAGGGACGCGGCATTTTCTCAGTTTAAGTTCAATATCATCATATTGCTTTTCGCCGTGTCCCCAGAAGGGAAGAAGTAGGAATGCGGCATTTTCCCTTGTTTAAGTTCAATATCATCATATTGCTTTTCGCCGTGTCCCCAGAAGGAAAGAAGTAGGAATGCGGCATTTTCCCTTGTTTAAGTTCAATATCATCATATTGCTTTTCGCCGTGTCCCCAGAAGGAAAGAAGTAGAAATGCGGCATTTTCCCTTGTTTAAGTTCAACATCATCATATTGCTTTTCGCCGTGTCCCCAGAAGGAAAGAAGTAGAAATGCGGCATTTTCGCTTGTTTAAGTTCAACATAATAATATTACTCTCCGCCATGTCCCCAGAAAGGGAGAATAGAAAGAGTTGAAATTGGCCTACGCGGAACCGTTTGCAACCAAATTAATACTTACTGTCTCGCGCAAGCGATCGCGCCTTGTCCGAGGGATAAACCGCCGTCGTTGGGGGGAACTTGACGATGGGTTAGCACCTCGAGTTTTTGAGATTCGAGGCGATCGCGGACTAACTTTAATAAGATATAGTTTTGAAAAACTCCTCCTGTCAGAACCACTTGACAAAATGATACGCAATTTTGAAGGAAAGAAACCATTGCCGCGATCGCATCCGCTAAACCGAGGTGAAATTTTGCCGCTATCAACGAAAGGTCTGTTCCCTCGTATAAATCGTCCAGTAACACCTCCCACATCGGCTGCGGTTCGAGATAAGGCAATTGGACACCTTCTATTTGTCCCACACTAAAAGGATAACTCTCAATTTCTTCAGAGTTGTTTAAGATATAGCCATAAGCTAGCGTTTCCAGTTGCATTGCCCCTTGTCCCTCATAATGACACGACTCCCGACAAATTCCCATCGCCGCTGCAACCGCGTCAAACAACCGCCCGCAGGACGATGCAAGGGGCGAGTTAATTCTTTTTTCTGCCATGCGATCGAGAATTTTTAGAGGTTTTTGCTGTAGAAATCGAAACAGTTCCAAATTTCCCTTTCCCCCAACTCTCTTGGCTAGGGAAGGCATTATGCCAGCTTCTCTCAAATGCGCGTAGGTACTGCGCCACGGCTGATAAATTGCCTGTTCTCCTCCTAACATTGTAATGGGTTTAAACGTTGCCAAACGCTGAAAGTTCCGATAATCCGCCAATAAAAATTCTCCTCCCCATAATATACCATCTTCGCCGTATCCCAATCCATCTAAAGCAATTCCTAAAACGGGCGGTGCGTCTAAAGATATGCCATTATCGGCCATACAAGCAGCAACATGGGCGTGGTGATGTTGGACAATTTCAAGGTTGAGAGAGTTAGCGCAAGCGAGTTCTTTTCCAAGTTTGCTCGACTGGTATTCGGGATGTCGATCGATGGCGATAGTTGTCGGTTGATGCTCGAAAAGCTGTAAGTATAAGTTGAGGGATTCTTGATAAGCTCGGGAAGCCGACGCATTTTCTAAATCGCCTAAGTGTTGCGAAAGAATAGCTTGTCCTTGTCGTAGCAAACAAAAGGTATTTTTCAACTCGCTTCCCATTGCCAAAATTGGCGACGCTTTCTCAAAACCCGGTGGAAGAGAAATGGGGGCGGGGGCGTATCCCCTAGCGCGTCGCAAAATTTGGATTCGATCGCTTTTCGAGGATTGAGCTTTATGGGTTAAAAAAATATTTGTTGCAGAGTTGATTTTGCATTCACTCGCACTTTTTTTCCTTCTTTCAACTCCATAACTTTCCTCCTTCTTATTTATAGTTCCCTCCCCTTCTGCCTTCTGCCCTCTGCCCTCTACCTTTCCCAATAGAATAACGCGCGCGACAGAATCATCGATTCGATTAATAATTTCGCGATTGTGCAAGAGAAAATAGTCGGCAATTTGACTTAATTTTTGTCGTGCTTCTTCGTTACCGATACACTGAGGTTCCCCCGAACGATTGCCGCTGGTGAAAACGAGGGGGCGATCGCAATTTTCCATTAGGAGATGATGGAGGGGAGTATACGGCAGCATGAAACCCACAATATTGAGTCCCGGCGCGATATTTTCGGGAAGAATAAACGCGCGATCGCATTCTTCTTTCTTTTTCAACAAAACAATGGGGGCGGCGGAACTTTGCAGGAGTTCTTTTTCTGCTTCTGTTAAGAGACAACATTGAGAAATAACCTTGACATCGCGCGCCATTAATGCTAAAGGTTTATCGGGACGATGTTTGCGATCGCGCAATTTCCCAACGACTTCTGCATTAGTCGCGTCGCAGGCAAGGTGAAAGCCGCCCAACCCTTTAATCGCAACAATATTTCCCCCTTGCAGCAGCGGCAAAACGGCACTTATCGCGTCAGAGTGGGAAAGGTTGCAAGGATTACCGTCGGCGCGTTCTAACCAAACGCGAGGGCCGCAGGTTGGACAAGCTGTCGGTTGGGCGTGAAAGCGTCGGTTGGTGGGGGTTTCGTAGTCCTGCTGGCAGCCGGGACAGAGGGTAAAAGCAGCCATGCTGGTGTTGGCGCGATCGTAGGGCAGTTTTTGGATTAAACTCAAACGAGGGCCGCAGTGGGTGCAGTTGGTGAAGGGGTAGCGATACCAACGGCTGGAAGCATCGAAGGTTTCCCCTTTGCAGGCGGGACAGGTGGCTGCATCGGGGGCAATTTGAGTGCGGATGGCACTGGGCGTGCTGGAAATGATGCGAAAATTGGAAAAGTTGCGATCGCGGTCCTGCCGACGGACAATGGATTCAATGTTAGCCAGCGGCGGCTGTTCTTGCTGTAATCGCTGGACAAAATTGTCAAGGGTTTCGCGATCGCCTGTAACTAAAATTAACACCCCCGACCCATCATTACTCACCTCGCCGCACAACCCGCATTCGTTAGCAAGGCGGTAAACTGTTGGCCGAAAGCCAACCCCTTGTACCGTCCCAAAAACGCGAATTTCCTCGGTGACGTTGGGGTTAAGCGTTGGAACAAGACGATTGAGCGTCATCAACAGAATCTCCTTCAGTCCCGTTCTTTTATTATGGAACTCGACGGGGGGAGTCGGTCGGTTTCTTTTATCTTTCTTTAAGCTTGAGGAGTGTTTGCTTGTTGCTGCCCTCCCCTGTTACGATTGAGAGATGGATTCTAAAAATCTCCCATGCAACTCGAAGACTACTTTAACTTTTTAAGACCTGACGATATTCGTCTGAAAGGAACGAGAATTGGAATCGAGACTGTCCTCTATGACTTTATTCATCGCAGTCGCCCCCCCGAGCAAATCGCTCAAACTTATCCCTCTTTGACGTTGGAGCAAGTTTATGCGACCGTCCTTTATTATCTCCATAATAAAGAGGAAGTCACTGCTTATCTTACCGATTGGTTGCAGTGGAGTCGAAAAGTGCGCGAAGAGCAACGTCTGAATCCATCGCCCGTCGTTCAGAAATTGATAAAATTTAAAGAAGAACAAGAAGCAATGGAGAAAGCGCAAGAGCGGGAGGTAGAGCGCTAAAACTTACATCATTTTACAATAAATACGTCATTGAAACTCAATAATTCTGCTATAATCGCAGGAAAGTAAAAATTCAATATTGTAAACCTAATCTAAGGCTGTTCTTTCTGGACAGTTTTTTTTAAATTAAGGAGGACTTTATGACAATAAAATACCTTTTAGACGAAAATGTCGATCCTGTTTATCGCCAACAATTTCTGCTAAAAGCGCCCAATTTCACGATGTGGAGCATCGGAGATCCAGGCGTGCCACCCAAAGGAACGCTAGATCCGGAAATTCTAGTTTGGTGCGAAGACAATCAATTTATTCTCGTCACCAACAACCGGAAATCTATGCCGGTACATTTAGCAGATCATCTGGCAGAGGGTCGTCACATTCCAGGCATTTTAATTTTAGGAGCGGATTTGAGTGTTGGAGAAAATTTAAAAGAATTGATTTTAATTGCAAAAGCTGCCTTTGACGACGAATATTGCGACCAAATCGTTAATCTTCCCCTTTCTCTCAAACGATAAGCGATTGCCTATTCGCCGTCTAACTCGAAGCGCTAGTATAAAAACGCAAAGCAAACTGCCAAAACCATTTGGCAATAAACAGGAGAGCAATCGCTAGAAAAGTCGCACCTACAATCCAAGGATATCGCGTCCGACCTAACATCACCTCTGCTGGAACCGTTGTCAAAAAAGCCACGGGAATTACAAAGGTAAAAAAGACGCGATAACTCGCCGGATAAGCTACCATTGGAAAACGCCCCGCCTCTAAAAAGCCGCGCAACACTTCAGTCACGTTATAAATTTTGACAAACCAAATACTCGTCGCGCCCAACATAAACCAGAGACAATAGAGAATAATTAAGCCCAAACATAAGGGAAATACACTTGCCAAATAATTCACAGGATTGAGATTGAGGCGCGTCCCCGCATAAAAAACCATAATCGTTCCAAAGACTAAATCTGGCAGTCCCCAGGGAGAAATCGTGCGACAAGAAAGCCAAAATTGACTGCTAATGGGTTTGAGAAGAACAAAATCGAGAGTTCCGTCTTGGACGTGGCGGACGATACGGTTGAGATTGGGTGCTAGCAATGTAGCCGCAAAGCCCTGTAAAAACGTGAAAATACCGAGAACAATTAGGGCTTCCTCCCATTTCCAATCTTGAAAATTATAACCATTGCGATAAAACAGAGAAAGTCCGAAAATACTGCCGACAAGATTCGTTAAACTACTGAGGGCAGCAATGAGGAAATTGAGACGATATTCCAGTTCGGCCGCGATCGCGGTACTCCAAAATAAACCCAAAACGTGCAAATATTTATTCATCAAGATCTATAGGAGGGTTCGATATGAGCGGATTGAGCGGTCGTTTCAACCAGTTTATCGGCAAAACTCGTTTTATGGTTTGTCGCGTCTTCATTCATTTAGGAGGCGAAGAGGTTGCCCCTTTATTGGGCGTTCTCAACCAAGCAGCGAGGGATGCAGTGGAAGAAGCGGAAGGCGATCTCGGCGTTTTGGGGGAAGGATTAGTCAATCTCTGCCAGAGTCTTTTGGAATACAGTAGCTCTTGGCGTTCGGCGGCGAACGAAGGCGATGTATTGTGGGATGAAGGGGAAGCGGGAGATTACGTCACCGAACTGTTTACCGATTCGGCAGCGCGCTACTTAAGTTCGTCAGAGGTGGGTTTGGAAGATTCCCGAAAACCCCTAACGTTACCCGCGACGCGCAATCTTGTCGTGATGATAACGGCGGCTTGCGAGGGGGAAGTTCCAGAATTGGAAACCGATCTTGCCGAAATTGATGCGTTGGAAACGGGACTTAAAGCGTTGATAAATTTACATTATCAAGAACGACTGCGCGCGATTCAAGTTCATTATTCTCCCGCGCAATTGGGCGATGAGTTAACAGACGAACAAGTTTTATTGAATTTTCCCGAGTTAATTCCGCTGTAGGGTTGGAGTTTTACTAAAAGGGATACTTTATTTGAGTTTCATTTTTATGAAATCCGCGATCGCGCCTACTCTGAGATAACGCCGTCGATTCCCAGTTCAAGAATTGCGAGTTGAGACTCTAGGGAATCGGAATCTTCTTCTGTACTAGGTTGAAGTTTGGCTAAGAGATTTTTGAGTTGAGCGCTCGTCTCGTCTCGGAAAATTTCGCGAATATCCCGTCCGAGTAAATAAATTGAGGCATCCAAAAATTTAAGAGTTCCGTTTGCGACTTCATCTGTAAGTTCCGCATATACTCGCTCACCATCTTGATAGTTTTTCAAAACCAAATCAATATCGTCTAAATCTTTTTTGGTTCGATCTCTACGTTTGAATCAATTTTACAATATCTCAGCGCGTTTCTGCCGTTCGCTCAAGCTGGTTTTATAAATTTCTCTAAAGTGAGATTTTGAGTCGGTGCTTGTACCATAGTCCCAAAAATTGTTAGCTTATCTGAAATTTAAAATACGCAAATTTGATAAAGTTAGTGTAGCGCGATCGCGGCCGCAACGCCCCGGGAACAATGAGCGCGCGATGTCGTCCCTCGATCGAGTGTTGAATTGAGGCAAATGCGGGTGCATAAAACACTTCCGGTGTCAAGAAAAAGTCGAATTTTAACGGCGATCGCGCTGAGTCTGTGCGTGGCGGTTTTATCCTGGTTTGTGTCCCCCGTCCGTTCCGCAACAGATGTATCGCATTTAGAAGTCTTTAACCAAGTTTGGCAAACCATCGACGAGTCTTTTTTCGACCCAGATTTCAACGGCGTAGACTGGGTTGCCATGCAACAAAAGTACGAACCGCGAGTGCAACAAGCGCAGTCCGACGAAGAAGCCGCAGCCATTATCAATGAGATGCTATCGGAGTTGGATACTTCGCACACTCACCTCTATACGCCCGAAGAACCCGCCTATTACCAACTTTTGGGCATATTTGCCCCCAGAGATGACAAACTCCTAGAAGAGGTACAATCTGCCTTTCCCGAAGGCAAAGTCGAATCTCGCGGCATTAGTTATAGCGGCATTGGCATCGTCACCCAGGACACCGACGGACAAACATTTGTGAGGGCGATTTTTGACGGCAGTCCGGCAGAACAAGCGGGGTTGTTAGTTGGCGATCGCATCCTTAGCGTTGACGACGATCCTTTTCATCCTATTAACTCCTTTGCTGATAAAGCAGGCGAAGAAGTTGAGATAAAAATAGAGCGATCGCCTGACAATTTCCAAACCTTAACCGCCACCCCCAAACAGTTGGATGCGACTAAAATGTTTCTCGATGCAATGGAGGCAAGCATTCAAATTATACCGCGCAGCGGCAAGCAAATTGGTTATATTCATATTTGGTCTTATGCCGGCGACCAATACCAAGAATTACTCGAACGGGAACTGCTGTACGGTCGTCTAAAAAATGCAGATGGTTTAATTTTAGATTTGAGAGAAGGTTGGGGCGGCGGAACGCTGAATTATCTCAATATTTTCACGGCAAGAGGACCGAGTTTGACGAGTGTTTTGCGCGACGGCAGACGCTATACCTACGTTGCGAGTTGGGAGAAGCCGGTGGTTATGTTAGTTAATGAAAAAAGTCGTAGTGCAAAGGAAATTTTTGCCTATGGGTTTCAACAGTATGAAATTGGACCGGTAGTTGGGACGAAAACTCCCGGTGCAGTGGTTGCCGGACGGTCATTTTTAATGGCGGATGGTAGTTTGTTGTATGTTGCTGTCACCGATGTTTATGTGGACGGGGAGACGCGCTTAGAAGGAGTTGGCGTTACGCCGGATATTGTGGTTCCTTTTGCTTTAGAATACGCGGAAGGAGCCGATCCGCAAAAAGAACGAGCAGTAGAAGTTTTAGTGGAGAATGAGTAGGGATATCTCATGAAACGCCCCTACTTCTGTTTACTGTTCGTCAATATATTCGCGCCAGCGGCTAATTTTACCATTTTTGAAATCCACTGCGATCGCGTCATCGGCTTTGTTGCGACAGCCGGTTTCAATGACACGATCTTCCCAACTCCATTCTAAGATCGCGCGATCGCCTTGGATAACGAGGTTAGTTATTTCGATTTTAACGCCTGAATGGGTTTCTGAGAAATCCGCGATCGCCTTATGAATGTCGTCGCGTCCCACCCAGCGATTTCCGGGAACAATAAACTCGCCATTGGTACAAAAGAGGGAAGAAAACGCGCCGGGGTTTCCTTCAATCCACGCTTGCTTAGCTTGTTCGATGATAGATTCAGGTTGCATCGGCTTTAGGCTCGTAGTAAGCACTTTAGTGCTATTTTAAGCTCGTAGTAAGCACTTTAGTGCTATTTTATAAGAATCGGAGGGGCTAAAGCCCCTACTACGAGCCAATTAAAATGTATAGTTATCGCCGACTCAACGCAAAACAGCGAGCAAAGTTAGTTTCACAGCGTTTGGAACGAGGATATCCCCCTCATTCGCCTCCCCATCCCATTGCCGATCGCGAACTTTACCTCTTGACGGCAGCCTGCTACGAACATCAACCTTATATGAATACCGACGCGCGCCGCCAACAAATACTAGACTCACTATTTGAAGAATTTACGAACCAAGGATGGGAAATTCGAGCTTGGGTTATTCTACCCAACCACTATCACATATTAGTAAAAATCGATGAGTTTCATAAATTAGGTCAACGCCTTCGTTTAATTCACGGTCGCACTTCCTACCAATGGAATCAAGAAGATGAAACGCGAGGCCGTAAGATTTGGTACCACTATAGCGATCGCGCAATTCGCTCGGAGCGACATTACCACACAACCCTAAATTATATTCATTATAATCCCGTCAAGCACCAATGGACAAGTTCTCCCTATAACTGGACTCAAACGAGCGTTCATTGGTACTTAAAACATTATGGCAGAGAAGGGTTGCGCCAGTCTTGGGTTGAATATCCAGTGCGGGATTACGGTTGCAATTGGGACGATATCTAGCGTGTTGAAACGCCCCAACTCTTGAATAAATCGCCCGATTCGACAATGGATTCAAGAGTTTAAGCGATCGCATCTCCTCCTATCCCATTTGCTGTGCCGCCAGATATTGATACATCTGCCAGCGCGTCTTCACATCCCCCTGTGCCTCTTGTAACAGTTGCTTCGCCGCATCCGGTTGACTGCGCGCCAACATCTTGAACCGGTTTTCTGCATACATCGAATCTTCCACCGAAGCTTTAGGCGATCGCGAATCTAACATTAAGGGATTTTCGCCTTGTTTTGCGCGATCGGGATTGTAACGATACAACAACCACCGTCCCGACTCCACAAGAGATTTTTGCTGCTGCATCGCCGTCACCATATTAATCCCGTGGGCGATGCAATGAGAATAAGCCAGAATTAACGACGGTCCGTCATAAGCCTCCGCTTCCAAAAATGCGCGCAAAGTATGTTCGTCGCGCGCCCCCATCGCCACGCTTGCCACGTAAACATTACCATAGGTCATGGCAATCAACCCCAAATCCTTCTTCGCCGACGGCTTGCCTCCCGCTGCAAACTTGGCAACTGCCGCCCGAGGAGTCGCCTTAGACATTTGACCGCCGGTATTGGAGTAGACTTCTGTATCGAGGACGAGAACGTTGACATTGCGCCCCGAAGCGAGGACGTGATCCAACCCGCCGTAACCGATATCGTAAGCCCAACCGTCGCCCCCCATAATCCATACGCTCTTTTTCACGAGATAATCGGCGAGGGATTTTAAATTTCGCAATTGGGATTTTTGTTGGGAATCGCCATTGAGGAGTTCGTCGAGGCGATGTTTCAACTGAGACACTCGTTCCCGCTGTTCCCAAATATCGGCTTCGTCCCGCTGTTCGGCGTTGAGAATCCCGGTTGCCAGGGTTTCGCCGATTTCAGTCGCGCAAGTTTCTAGCAATTCTGCTGCAAATTCTGCCTGTTTATCAATAGAAATACGGAAACCCAAGCCAAATTCCGCGTTATCCTCAAACAGAGAATTAGACCAAGCGGGGCCGCGTCCTTCGCTATTATGAGTCCAGGGAGTCGTCGGGAGGTTGCCGCCGTAAATCGAAGAACAACCCGTCGCATTGGCAACCATCATGCGATCGCCAAACAGTTGAGACGCTAGTTTAACATAGGGCGTTTCGCCGCATCCCGCACAGGCCCCGGAAAACTCAAACAGCGGTTCCTGTAGTTGCTGCTGGGCAATCTTATTCAAATTTAACCCACGGCGATCGGGATTGGGAAGATTCAAAAAGTAATCCCAGTTTGCCCGTTCTTGTTCCCGCAAAGGGAGTTGCGGTGCCATATTAATCGCCTTCAAACGGGGTTGCGACTTATTCTTCGCAGGACAAACATCCACGCACAGGGCGCATCCGGTGCAATCTTCCGCCGCCACTTGGATGGTAAACTTAGACCCGCGCCAATCGCGATCTCGCGCGTCGGCACTTTTAAACGTAGGCGGTGCATTGTCCAACTCCTGCGCGTCATAAGCCTTAGCGCGAATCACCGCGTGGGGACAAACCATCACGCATTTGCCGCATTGAACGCAGACATCGGCATCCCACACGGGAATTTCTTGGGCGACATTGCGTTTTTCCCACTTGGAGGTACCGCTGGGATAGGTTCCATCCACGGGTAACGCGCTGACGGGGAGCTCGTCCCCTTGGCCTGCAATCATTTTACCCAAAACTTCCCGCACAAATTGGGGGGCATTTTCGGGGACGGGCGGTTTTTCGCCATCGCCAGCAGCGGCAACGGAACCGACTTCAACGGGGTACAAATTGTCAATAGTTGATTCTACGGCTTGGATATTTCGGCGGACGACTTCTTCGCCCTTTTTGCCGTAGGTTTTACGGATGGATTTTTTGATTTGCGCGATCGCTTCTTCCCGGGGTAAAACGCCCGAGAGGGCAAAGAAACAAACTTGCATGACGGTGTTAATTCTGCCGCCCATTCCCGCATCTCGCGCCACTTTATAGGCATTAATTGCGTAAACTTTAAGCTGTTTTTCGACAATTTGCCCTTGCAGTTTCGACGGGATTTGATTCCAAACTTCTTCGGTAGCGTAGGGACTGTTGAGGAGTAAAATACCGCCCGGTTCGATGGCATCGAGAATGGGTAAAGTTTCTATGAATTGCCATTGGTGACAGGCGACGAAACTAGCTTTATCGATTAAATAAGTGGAACGAATGGGTTGGGGGCCGAAACGCAGGTGAGACACGGTAACGGAACCCGACTTTTTGGAGTCGTAGACGAAGTAACCTTGGGCGTAGTTGTCAGTTTCTCCGCCAATAATTTTAATGGAATTTTTGTTTGCCCCCACCGTTCCGTCGGAGCCCAATCCGTAGAAGATGGCGCGAACGACGTTTTCGGGTTCGGTGCTGAAACGGGGATCGTAGTTTAAGCTGGTGTGGGTGAGATCGTCGTTAATGCCGATGGTGAAGTGGTTTTTCGGCGATCCCCCCTCAGTCCCCCCTCGAGAAAGGGGGAGGTTAAGGTTATCAAAAACTCCTTTAACCATTGCTGGATTAAATTCTTTTGAAGATAATCCATAGCGTCCGCCGACAATTTCAGGTGCAGTCGATCGAGAACCGTATACTTGAAAGGCTGTCACCACATCTAAATAGAGAGGTTCCCCCGCACATCCGGGTTCTTTGGTGCGATCGAGAACGGCAATTTTTTTAACGGTATCGGGAACAGTTTCAACCAAACGCTTGCTATCAAAGGGACGATACAAACGAACGAGAATGATGCCAACTTTTTCGCCTTGACTATTGAGAGATTCGACAGTTTCCCGCGCCGCTTCGCAACCGGAACCCATGAGAATGATAACTCGTTCTGCTGCGGGATCGCCGTGGTATTCAAAAAGTTGGTATTGTCGCCCGGTGAGTTGGGCGAAGTCGTCCATAATTTTTTGGACAATATCGGGACAAGCGTTATAGAAGGGATTAACGGTTTCCCGCGCTTGGAAGTAGACATCGGGGTTTTGCGCCGTTCCTCGAATGACGGGGCGATCGGGGGTTAAGGCGCGCTGGCGATGGGCTAAAATGAACTCATCGTCGATCAGCGATCGCATGGTTTCTTCGCTAATGGTTTCGATTTTTTGAACTTCGTGGGAGGTGCGAAACCCATCGAAGAAATGAAGAAAGGGAATGCGCGACTCTAAACTCGCTGCTGTAGAAATTAGGGTAAAATCGTGAGCTTCTTGAACCGAGGCGGCGCATAATAGGGCAAACCCCGTCGCGCGCGCCGCCATAACATCGCTATGATCGCCAAAAATAGAGAGGGCTTGGGCGGCAAGCGATCGCGCGGCAACATGAAACACCGTCGGCGATAACTCTCCGGCAATTTTATACATATTGGGGAGCATGAGCAAGAGTCCCTGGGAAGCGGTAAACGTCGTCGTCAGGGAACCCGCCTGTAACGCGCCGTGAACTGCCCCCGCAGCGCCTCCCTCGCTTTGCATTTCCACCACCGAGGGGACGGTTCCCCAGAGGTTTTTTTGATGTTGCGCCGTCCAAGCATCCGCCCATTCTCCCATTGGCGAAGAGGGGGTGATGGGGTAGATCGCGATCGTTTCGTTGAGGACGTGGGCGACGCGCGCCACCGCTTCGTTGCCATCTATGGTTGCAAAGGTTTTTTGTTTCGTTTCCATTGCCTGAGTCATAAGCTTCGTCCTCTCCATCAGGTTCGCACTGTACCTTTTAAGTTAGGCAAAGAGTTTGAGGAAGTTGTGAGGATGGGGGGAGGCGCGATCGCATTAATTCTTAGAGATACTCCTAAAACTGTTGTAGGCGACTTGACGGATAGTGTATTAAAGAACGATACCACTGGTATTCCTGCTCTCGAAAGCATCTTCTTTTGGAAGAGTAGCTATGTACAAGGATCGAATTTTAGAAGAAATTCACAAATATAGGGAAGAATATGCAAAATCATTCAACTATGACCTAAAGGCAATGTTTGAAGACTTGCGAAAGAAGCAAATCGCCAGAGGGCGCAAAGTTGTAAAACTGCCCATCAAGCGCCAGTCTAACGAATCAATAAATCCGACCGTAAGTTAGCTTGTCTTTACGCTCAAATAGCGAACAATCCCGCGATCGCGCGCTACAATTTCAGCATTGGAAAGGCGATCGCATCTCCCAAGTGGCGCGATCGGCTTCGACCGTAGTGCTACACTAGAGAAAGACTTGCGTAAAGGCGAAATTGAATATGGTTCAAGCAACAGAAAACCGCTATGTCGTCAGAAATGACCGGATTTTAGGAGGCGAACCTATTATTAAAGAGACTCGCACCCCTGTCAGAGCTATTATTGAAACTTGGCGTATGGGCGCGACTCCCGAGGAGATTTTAACAGGAATGCCGCACCTAACTCTCGCTCGAGTATTTGATGCACTCTCATACTATTGCGACCATCAAGATGAAATCGACGATTACATCGAACGCAACAAAATCCCAGAGGAGTTAATTCATCCACTGCTTAAGAATTCATGACTCGCCTATTTATTTAGTCTCTATCTGGATGAAGATGTGAATGTCTTGGTGGCAGAGTTGCCGAGAAAAAGAGGGTTTGATGCAATTACAGCCCGAGCAGCCGGTCAACTGAGCAAAAGTGACGCAGAACAACTTGCCTATGCTGTCAGTCAAGGTACGACATTACTCACTCACAATCGGGTGGATTTTGAGGCGCTAGCACGGGAATATTTTTCAAGCGGTCAGATGCACTACGGAATGATCTTAGCAGTTCGCCGTCCGCCGCACGAAATTGTGCAGCGACTTCTAACCATTTTAGATCGGCTTACAGCTGATGAAATGGAAAATCAATTATGCTACATTTAGCCTCATTGGAACTGATGCGCGATCGCGTTTCCCAAACCCCGCGATCGCGCGCTACAATATTCAGCATTGGAAAGCCGATCGCCAACTCATGACAGCCACAACCAACCCCTCAACCCAACCGAAGCGCGATATGATGGGGGGAGTTCGCGAATGCTAAACTCGAGACCATTATGAGCCTCAAACAACTGGAAGCCGAAATCCTTGCTCTCCCCAAAGACTCCCTTGCCGAACTTTTAGCGCGACTTCTCGCACATTTGAACGATGAGCGCGAAATTGACAGAGAACTTGAAAAAGTTTGGATTCAAGAAGCTGAAGAACGCGATCGCGAAATAGATACCGATCGAGTCATTGGTATTTCTGCAGAGGAAGTGTTTCAGCAGCTTCGTGCAGAAATACAGTGAAAACGATTATATTTCATCCACTAGCAAGGCAGGAATTAACTGAGGCAGCACTTATTATGAGGAGCAACGTCCCGGATTGGGGTTAGAGTATTTAGAAGAGGTAGAAAACTCAATCAACCTCCTTAAACTTTATCCAGAAGCAGGTTCAAAAGTTCGAGCTTCTATTCGTCGTCTCATTCTGCCGAAATTTCCCTACTCTCTTCTGTATCGCGTCCTTAAAAGCGACCAAATTCGGATTTTAGCCATAGCACATCATAAGCGTAGACCCCAGTATTGGAAAGGTCGAAAGTAAGGCTATAAAAAGTACATCTCCTGAACGCTAAAACGCGATCGCGCGCTACAGGGTACTCTGACTTTGTATCGTCTGGGCGAAAATGGCTATGAACCTATCGATCGCAACGAATTACCTGGATTAGTCGATTTGGATTTAAACTTTTCCAAGCAGTGCATTTTATTAGCTGAAACTAACGCGATGGAAGCTGTTAAGTAGGTGGGCGTAATTAAAAGAACAATATCTCCAGCTAAAACCCTTACCTGGCAAGGAATACGGTTTTCGAGGTTATGCGTTTATTTTTGCCCACCTACTTACCGTTTTTGCTCGCTCAGTCGGAACCCTTTAAATCGTTAAACACTCCCCGCTTATTTTAATCTTCAGCATTCGCCCTATACAATTCCACCGCATCGCGTCCGTCAGTCTCTTGGAGATAAACGCGAACCTGCTCTTCGGTTGCGGTGGGAAGGGTTTTTCCCGTAAAATCCGGGTGGATAGGCAGTTGGCGATGTCCTCGGTCCACCAAAACCGCTAAATAAATCCGAGCGGGCCGTCCGTATTCGCTAACAGCGTTTAAGGCAGCGCGTACGGTGCGCCCTTTAAAAATAACATCATCGACCAAAACAACCCTTTTATCGGTTAAATCGAAGGGAATATTCGTCTTTTTGGGAGTGCGCATTCCCACGCGATCGAGATCGTCGCGATAGAGGGTAATATCGACTGCGCCGACGGGGACTTTGAGGCCTTCAAGTACCTCAATTTGAGTGGCGAGTAAATTCGCTAGAGGTACGCCGCGAGTGCGAATGCCCAACAGAACCAGTTTGGAGAGATCGTCGCATCTTTCGACGATTTGGGAAGAAAGACGGGTGAGGGTGCGACGAATTTCTTCGGCGGAGAAAATTTCAACAATTTTGGCAGGCACGGATTTGTAATGAATAATGAATAATGAATAATGAATAATGAATAATGAATAATGAATAATGAATAATGATTCGCTTCGGAACCCATTATTAATTATTAATTGATACAGCGCTCTGCGCTGCCATGAGGTACGCTCCTACTCTTCAAGTCCCCCTTATCTGTTTCCCCCCTAAAAAAGGGGGGTTAGGGGGGTGGGGATGAGTGGGGGATCGGCTGTATTTCACTCAATCTTAGAACCGCTATAAGTTTGGGGTTTTGGGCTGAGAGTGGGGACGTTGTATACAACGTTCGTACATTTTACCGGATTTTTTAAGAAGAAGCGGGCGGTTGATGGCGATGGGTCGAACCCAACAGTTCGGCGCGAATTTCTTCGAGTTCGGCATCAAGGGGATTGGGTTTTGTAGTGGAGGAAGGGGGCGGATTTTGAGGCGGTTGGGCAACGGGCGTTTGTGGGGCGAGTTGATTTCTGAGGCGTTCGATTTCTAGGTCGAGGTTGTTTGGGGCGGCGGGTTGGGAGTAAGGTTCTTCTAAGGCTTGGAGGATGGCTTCGGCGGAAGGGTGGCGCTGTTCCGGCATTGGGGCGAGCATTTTATCGAGAATTTGACACAAAATTAGGCTAATGGGTGCAGGAAGGCGATCGCGCCAAATCCAAGTTCCTTCATGGGCATTATATAAGTAGAAGGGGTGAACGTTGGTTAATAGATGGATGCAGGTTACGCCTAAACTGTAGAGATCGCTGGTATAGTTGGCGCGACCCACAGCCTGTTCTGGCGCGATATAGCCCACCGAACCGATGGCCGTCCCTGCCAGTCCCAGAGTCGCCGCTTCCACCGCTTTAGCTGCCCCAAAATCGACGAGAAAGAGTTGTTTGTCTCGGGATCGAAGGATGAGATTTTCGGGTTTGATATCGCGGTGAATTACTTGATTTTGATGGACGAATTGTAAGACGGGGAGAATATTGTTGAGGAGGGCGCGAATTTGGGTTTCGTCCAATGTGCCGTGGAGGTCTAGTTCTCGCGCGAGGTCGTTTCCTTCGATGAATTCTTGGACTAAATAGGGTCGGTTGTCTTGGTAAAAGTAGGCCATTAAAGCGGGAATTTGGGGATGTTGGCCTAAAATGTCGAGTTGAACCGCTTCGCGTTCAAACATTTGGGACGCTTTTTTGAGGGCTTGGATTTTTTCGGTTTGTGGAAAAAATTGTTTGATGACGCAGTAGGGTTTGGAGGGTTTGTCTTCGTCGATGGCTAAAAAGGTTCTGCCAAAACCGCCTTGAGCGATCGCTTTAATGGGTCGGTAGCGGTCTTTTAGGCGTAAGGAAGTGCCACAAGATTGACAAAACTGGCTCGAAGGCGGGTTTTTGGGGTGGGAACAGTGGGGGTTGAGACAGTAACTCATGGCGATGGCAGAAGGTTGAAGCATCTTTTTTCTATTATCGATCCTCAGCGCGCGCGATCGCGGAATCCGGTCGTTGGATTGGGGTGGGAAGGCGACCTTTGGAACCCCAATTAGGGGAATTTCGTCGAGGGTACCAGAGTTTCAAACCGGACGCTTTGGCGAGTCTGGGGAGAGGTCTGAATTATAGTTAAATTTAAGGATAGATAAGTGATGTTGACTTGGAAATCTGGAACTTCGACTTTTTTAACCCTTTCGTTACTCGCAGGAGTCGCCACTCCAATTTTGACTCCCGCAACGGCTTCGGCGCAACTTTTTCCCGGACAAAGACAGCAGAGAAATCGACCGACTTATTCGACGCAGGTTATTATTCCGGCGGGAACGGAAATTCCGGTTGAATACGATGAGGCGGAGAAAATTTTGGTAACGGAAGAGGAAACCATGCCGCTAACGGTGACGGTGGCTTCTAATATTAGAAATAATCGCAATCAAATTTTAGTGCCTTATGGCAGTCAGTTGGTCGGACAGTTGGAACCCGTTGGCGGGGGCTCGCAGTTTGTGGCGCGGGAGTTGATTTTACCCGAAGGTTCGCGCTTGCCGATTATTGCTAGTTCCCAGGTGGTGACGCGCCGCGAGGAGGTCAATAGCGGAACCGATGTGGGGTCGATTTTGCAGGGTGCGGCCATTGGTGCGGCGGCAACAACGGTAATTTCCCTGATAACCGGCGATCGCAGTGCGGGTTTAGGAGAGATTTTTGGCGGCGCGGGGTTGGGTGCGTTGGGAGGCTGGCTTCTCGGCGGCAACGATGATTCGACCCAACTGATTTCTATCGATCCTAGTCGCGATCTCGATGTGACGCTGAACTCGGATTTGAGCGTTACGGCGCGACGAACGAATTTTTAGGATAATGCTGGAGTAGAAGTTCTCAATGGGGCTTCTATTCCCACATTTTTTGCGGAACTAGCGCGAGGGGTAAGGTGTTGAAAAACGGGTTTGGGAGAAAGCGACTGCAAATGCGGTGGGGCTGGGCGATTGAGGCACTTTGTTGTTTGAAATCGGTCGCGCACCGCTCTGGGCAAGGGTTTCAGCGATTTTGCTGCGATCGTTTGGGAATTTTGGGGTATAATGAGAGGACGTTCGCGCAAATGAACCTTGAAAACTCCATATCATCGGGCTTCCAGGTGGGGGCAGTCGCAAGACTCCTTAATCCCTTTGAGGGATTGAAACACAACCCTAGCTACCAAAGAGGTGCGTAATGCCTTGGGACAGAACCAGGTCGCAAGACTCCTTAATCCCTTTGAGGGATTGAAACTTGGAAGCGCCCGAACCTCTCGAATAGACCGAAAGGTCGCAAGACTCCTTAATCCCTTTGAGGGATTGAAACTGCTTCTCCTGACTCTCCAGGCCATTGGTGTCCCGTCGCAAGACTCCTTAATCCCTTTGAGGGATTGAAACCCGCATTTCTGAAAAACCCATCTCTGCTCAATAAGTCGCAAGACTCCTTAATCCCTTTGAGGGATTGAAACTAGTCGAATTGCGGGATTCCCGACGCGACTGGGTAGAGTCGCAAGACTCCTTAATCCCTTTGAGGGATTGAAACTCGGTCTCGCCATCCCATTCGTATTCAAGTCGCAAGACTCCTTAATCCCTTTGAGGGATTGAAACGGGTAAAGCTGAATAACCGAGTTGCAGCTTTAGGCTGTCGCAAGACTCCTTAATCCCTTTGAGGGATTGAAACTTGCAAGCCCGATAAAACGACGCTAGTTGTAAAGTCGCAAGACTCCTTAATCCCTTTGAGGGATTGAAACCGATTCCCGATAGGAGTATGAGGTTAATCCTCAAAAAGTCGCAAGACTCCTTAATCCCTTTGAGGGATTGAAACATACAACTATTACCTACATTATTAGAAAGCTTAGGTCGCAAGACTCCTTAATCCCTTTGAGGGATTGAAACTACGAGGATCTTGATGAGGGCGCGCTGACAAGAGTCGCAAGACTCCTTAATCCCTATGAGGGACTGAAACTTCCATAAGCAACTATTTGCAGTTTACGGGTCGATGCCGAGTTCTCGAAGACGCGATCGCAATTGTTCCACTTGTTGTTGGGCTAGTTCTCGTTCTTGGCGCTCGGTTTCTGCTTGCTGTTGGGCTAGTTCTCGTTCTTGGCGCTCGGCTTCGGCTTGCTTTTGAGCTCGTTCTCGTTCTTGGCGCTCGGTTTCGGCTTGTTGTTCGGCTTGTGCGGCTCTTTCATCGGGACCCAAAATCAACTGTCTCCCCGGCGAAAAAAACCGCAATTGCGATTCGTGGATGCCCACAAACAGCTCTAACTGTTCGCTCCACAGCCATCCTCGCCCATCGACTTTGAGTTCTTCGTATTCCCCTCCCATCAAGCGAAATCCTTTGAACTCAAGGGTTTCTGGATGAAACCAAAAGTATTCGGGAGTGCGGAACGTATCTTGATACAGCTTTTTCTTGGTTGTGCGATCGACCTTGGCGGTACTGTTAGAGAGAAACTCGATGATGAAGTTGGGATATTTCCCTTCCTCTGCCCATAACATCCAACTGCGGCGCGGATGGTTTTCTGCCCCCAATACTACGAAAAAATCCGGCCCCCGAAAGTCACGGGTGGTAATTTTATTTTGACTGTAATAAATAGTAAGGTTGCCCGTGGCGTAGAAATCATTGCGATCGCGCCAGCACCATTTGAGGCAAGCTAGTAGCAGGTCGATTTGGTCTCGGTGCAGGTCACTTTCCAAGGGCGGTTCGTCACTTTCGAGGTCGTTAGGGAGCAGGGTAACATTTTCCGGCTCTGGGGGGGAAGTCGGCGGGGCGAGTTGTTGTGGGGTTTGGGCAAAGGTCATCAGTCGGTTCCGGCGTTCGGGGGACTCACTCCTAGTTTAAAGGGGTTTTGAATCTTTGCGGTGGCCCCCCTTGAAACTCTAATATTCCCTCCCTATTCTCGATGTAGATTGTAGAGTTAGAGAAGGGTCTAGCCCTACGAATCTGCTCGCAGCACAGCCGAAACCCTAATGTTCGACCCTTCCCCCACCCAGCCTACCTCCCTCAGTCTTAGCGCGATCGCCATTCGCCGCCATATTGGGGTACTCATGCTCGCTCTTGCTGTCATCGTTGTTGGCGTTTTTTTCATCTTTCGGTTGCAAGTGGACCTGTTGCCCGCGATCGCCTATCCTCGCATTGGCTTGCGCTTAGACGCTCCTGGGGTTTCTCCCGAAGTTGCTGTGGAGGAGGTCACGAAACCCCTCGAAGAGGCACTGAGCGCTACAGAAGGAGTCGTACAGGTGTTTTCTCAAACGCGGGAGGGACGCATTAGCGTTGACTTATTCTTTGAACCGGGAGGCAATATCGACCAGGCGTTGAACGATGCGACGGCAAGTTTGAACCGGGTTCGCGATCGCCTCCCCGATGCCACAGAAGAACCCCGCCTCTTTAAATTCGACCCTTCCCAGTTGCCGGTGTACGAGTTTGCCCTGGAATCTGCCGCATTAACCCCCGTTCAACTGCGTATTTTTGCAGAAGAGGATCTCAATCGGGAACTTAGCATCATTCCAGGAGTGGCTTCGGTTAGCGTTTCGGGAGGCATTGCCGAAGAAGTGAGAGTGGAAATCGACCTCAAACGCTTGCAGGCCCTTGGCGTTAGCTTACAAGATGTATTGGACGCACTCGCCCAACGCAACCAAGATATTTCCGGCGGACGCTTGCAAGGGGAAGCGGGAGAACCCCTAACGCGAACGGTGGGACGCTTTAAAAATGCGCAGGAATTGAACGATCTTTCCCTCCTCGTTCCCAGTACCGAGTCAGTTGAGGGACAGCGACGCATCTATTTGCGCGACGTAGCAACCATTATTGACGGAACCGAAGAACAGCGCATCTTTGTCTCTCTCAACGGCGAACCGGCAGTTAAAGTTAGCGTTCAAAAGCAACCGGATGCCAATACAATTGCTGTTATCGATCGCGTGAAACAACGTTTAGAATTTTTGCGCGAATCTGACGTTTTAGCTGAAGATATGGAACTTGTTGTCACCCTCGACGAGTCCAGTTTTATTCGCAACTCTATTACTAATGTCATTATCGCCGGGTTAACGGGAACAGTTTTAGCTGCTATTTCCGTTTTCATGTTTCTCGGTTCCTTGCGCCAAACCTTCATTATCGTCGCTGCTATTCCCCTCGCGACGCTGACGGCAATTATTTTTATGAAATTATTCGGGTTATCGATTAATGTCTTTAGTTTAGGCGGTTTGGCTCTCGGAGTTGGAATTGTCGTCGATAACTCCATTGTCATGTTAGAAAATCTGGCAGTGGGATTGCAAAATCGAGGCAATGACAATGCTTCTCAATTCCTCGCCACAGCCCAAGAAAAGGGACAAGAAGTCGAATCTGCTTTAATCGCTTCAACGACAACCAATCTTGTTTCCGTCCTTCCCTTCCTCCTCATCGGCGGTTTTGTTTCCCTGCTGTTTAACGAACTCATTCTCACCATCAGTTTTGCCGTCGCTGCTTCTCTCGCGATCGCCTTAACTGTGGTTCCCATGTTAGCCTCTCGCCTCCTAATTATCCCGCGATCGAGTCAAGTTAAAAACTTTTGGGTTTTGCGACAATTTCGCAACGGCGTTGAAGGGACGACCCGAGGCTATATGCAACTCTTAGATCGAGTCTTGCGCCTGCGCCTACTCGTCCTTTTCCTCGCCTTCGGAATTCTCGGCGGCGGCAGTTTTTGGATGGTTCAGCAAATTCCCCAAGAACTAGTCCCTCGCATCAATACCGGACAAGCCAATCTTTTTGCCCAATTCCCCCCCGGAACGACTTTGGAGCAAAATCGTAAAGTGATGGATGCCGTCGATGAAATTTTGCTCCAACAACCGGAAACCGAATATACTTTTACTACTGTCGGGGGCTTTCTTTTCGCGAGCATTACATCGCAAAACCTCCTGCGCAGTTCTGGCACTATTACTTTGAAACCTGGAACCGATATTGAAGCCTTTGTGGAACGAGCGACCCAAGAATTCGCTCGATTGAATTTAGTAGATATTCGCCTGCGTCTCTCTCCCGGACGAGTCCGAGGCATTATTCTTACTAATTCTCCCACTCGCGGCGATCTCGATCTAATTTTGCAGGGTCAAGACTCAGAAACTCTACAAGCTGCCGGTCGCCAGGTTTTACAAGTATTAGACGAACAAGTTGAATCTGCCCGTTTTCGACCCGATGCCGACCCCCAACAAAATGAAGTCCAAGTTTTACCCGACTGGGAACGTTTAGAAGCATTAGGACTGACCGTTGCGGATATCGGGGAAACGATACAAACTGCCATTGGGGGGTCGGTTCCTACGGAGTTGCAACGAGGCGATCGCTTAGTTGATGTGCGCGTTCGTCTGGATAGCGATTCCAGACAGCAAATTTTTCAACTGGAGCAATTGCCTTTATTTACGAATAACAATCAACCTGTTTATTTAAGGGAAGTTGCAACAATTGATAAAGGAAAAGCTCCCGCAGAAATTCAACGAATTAATCAACGGCAAGTTTTCCTGATTACAGGGAATTTGGCTGAAGATGCGAGTTTGAGCGATGCCCTTACTGAAGTGGATGCAGTGGTTTCTAACCTTCAATTACCCGATGGCGTTGTCTTGCAACCGAGTTCAACTGCAACGGCTAATAAAGAATTGCAAAAATCTCTTCAAGTTTTGGGAGGATTGGCCATCTTTTTAGTCTTTGTGACAATGGCAGTACAATATAACTCTTTAGTCGATCCTCTGGCTATTATTTTAACGGTTCCCCTGGCGCTGGCTGGGGGTATTTTTGGATTATTTGTGACGCAAACGGCTATTGGCGTAACGGTTTTAGTTGGGGCGGTTTTATTGGTGGGGATTGTGGTCAATAATGCTATTATTATGGTTGAGTTTGCTAACCAGCTCCACTGGGAATTTAAGTTGAACCGTAAAACGGCAATTCTTAAGGCAGCTTCCCAACGCCTGCGTCCGATTTTAATGACGACAATTACAACAGTTTTGGGTTTATTTCCCCTGGCTTTGGGAGTGGGACAAGGGTCGGAGTTTTTACAACCTTTGGGAGTTGTTGTGTTTTCGGGTTTGTCGGTGGCGACGCTCTTGACTTTGTTAGTGATTCCTTGTTTTTATGTTACGCTACACGAACTGTTTTCAGGAAAACGCAAACAGATAACTAAGATATAGCATTTTTATTTGGGTTGTAAAACTCTAGCTTGGGAAGAATAGAAGAATATAGCATTTCTGAACGGGATGTAAACCGTTTCAACGTAGGGACGTTCAATTGAACGTCTCTATAGCATTTCTATTTGGGTTGTAAAATTCTAGCTTTGGAAGAATAGAAGAATAGAAGAATAGAAGAATGGAAGAATTAAGAAGCGCTCTCGACCGGTGCATCGGCTCCCATGCGCGCCGGGTAGCTAACCCATACGGGAAGAATTCACTCCTTTGAGGGACGAGTGAGGAGTTATTCAGGCGTTGCCGTTCCCGAACTGCTGTTTACGTTCCATTTGGAAACGCTATACTCGCGGTGGATTTGAATTCTGGGCTATTTATTGTTTACGTTTCATTTAAAAACGCTATAGAAGAATTTACCAAGTTGAGAAACAAGCGAGAAACGACTCAAAGTTGATGGTATCCGATTACTGTTTGCGTTCCATTGGTGAATTCTATAGACAAACACGCTTAACTCAAATTAACTCAATCTCGATTAATTTGAATTAACTCTGTCAAAATGCTGTCCAAACTCCCATTAACCTGAATTTTGTCAATTTTCTCAGCAATTCGTTCCAAAACTTCCAACTCCTTTAAACGCAAAGCAACTGGATTATTTTCCATAACCTTCGCCGTATTTAACATACTGCGAGTCGCTGCTGTCTCCTCCCGACGACGAATGACATTAGCTTGAGCTGATTTTTCAGCTTCGACAACTCGACCTAAAATTGTTTTAACTTCGCCAGGAAGAATGATATCTTTCACGCCGATGGAATTGACTTCAATGCCATAGTCTGCGGTTTTAGAACGAATCAACTCCGAGAGATTGCGATCGATTTCTCCTTTATCTTCTAACAAAGAATCTAAGGTTTTTTCACCCACGGCAGCGCGTAAGGCAAATTGCAATTCTTTGTACAAGTGATTCGTTACATCCGATAAAGTATTTCTCGCTTTGAGAGGATCGCGGATGCAAAAACTCGCTGTTAAGTTAAGACGCAACGGCACTTTATCTTTAGACAGTATTTCTTGACCGGAAACTTCTAAAGATTGTTGGCGCAAATCGTAAACTTCCGTATGCAAAGATCTGCCGAAAACCCACCAAGCGTGAACGCCAGCAGGGAGTTGGGCGCTAAATTCTTGGTTGATGTAAAGTAAACCGATGTGCTGTGCGGGAACTGAGCAAATATGAATCTTTTTGGAGCTTAAGACAACAGTTTCTAACTGCCCAGAAACCAATTCTGCTACTAAACGAGGTGGCAGTTTAGCATCGCGGCTAATGTCGATTTCTTCGACTTCCACCCCTTGCCAAAAAAGCTTGCGGCTACTGGGGGGCAAAATCGCGATCGCCTTTCCGCCTGTTCCACTATCCTCCCCAAAGGAAACGCGCACAATTGCCACGCGATCGCTTGACAATTCTACCAATGTACAGTACGCTTCTACAAAATCGGGATGTTTCTCGATGAGGACATCTTCGAGGGGAAAATCGGGATTGGGAATTGTCCGATCTAAGGTTTGTACGGTTACTTCTTTGTCAAAAGACCAAAAGGCGTATTCCCCTGGCTCTAAAGGACGGACAAAATCATAGCGAATAAATAATAAGCCAATTTCAAACTCGGAAATTTGGACTTTTTTAATGCCATTTAAAGCAAATCGGCGAATTTTCTCAACAAATTGAGAAGGCAACTCCAAACTTTCTGTTAAATCAAATACATAAGCCTCAACTTCAATAAAACCGCGCCAAAATGCGACGAGGCGATCGGGAGGAATACTCATCCATTGTTGTCCCACGCGCACTAAGGCCGCACGATTAAATTCGGTTCGCACAACGAGGAGATGTTCTTGAAGTTCCCCGCCGCGATCGCGCAATAAAAGTTCGAGGTTGTCAATATCAGCCTGGGGATAATTGAGATCGTAGGTTCGCACTGAATAATGCCAACCCCAATACGTATAAGTGCCGGGTTGCAGAATTTTCTTAAAATCGCTGCGATGATACAGCATTCCAATTTCGTTCGGTTTGATATAAAAAGTCTTCCACATGGAAATCTCCCAGGATAGCTCGGGCCATTGGCGGCGACGAAAAAAGTTAAATAACGACGTTAAACCCATGAGTAGTATTTATAATACAAAATTATTTCAAACCCTGCAACTGTAGGCGAATGACAGTTCGCTTGTGGGCTAGCTGTTTCTCCCAAGCTGGATTAAGGAACCATTGACACTTATTTTCAGGATGTCCCGAAGCCTTCGTCAATGTCGTTCGGTAGTGCGGAACCGGGTTTTTCCGGCGATCGCGACTGCCTGAACGGAACTGCTTCTTGCTCAAAATTGCTACCCTCGGGCGCTTTTTTTGAGGCAAGGGGAACAGCCCCCAAATATGCCGTTCGGTTGGCGACATTCCGCCCTTCCGGAGGAAGGAGGAAGTTCAACGCGAAGGGACATACTCGAGCTGGGGAGAGGGACAGTAGCTCGTAGTAGGGGCTTTAGCCCCTGACTTAGCGATCGCAGTTCGCCTACATTACAAAGCTTGTAAACAAACGGATTTGAACCGTTTCGGGATTTCTCCCGTTTTTCCAAATAAGCTAAATTAGCTGCCTTGTCCCAAACAAAGGGCCCGTATCGGGCGAGGGGGTTGGAGGAAATACAGGGATCGAACCTGTAACCAATCGATTATGAGTCGATCGCTCTACCAATTGAGCAAATTTCCGGTGTTTGATGTAGGAATCGAACCTACCCTGTCCGATAGATTCCATCGGATGCTCTGCCAACGAGCTAATCAAACGGTAGATTGTTTCCCTCCGCCAGCGATATACGCTCAAACCAGAGGTTGGCGCACCCGTCGGGCCTACAGAACCCGAACGATAGCTGCGGATGTAACACAGTCGTGTCACTTAATATAACACAGGCGAGTGTTATTAGCTGTTCAGCATAAAACCGCCGCGAGGAGGGGAGCGGGGGAGTGGGGGAGCGGGGGAGTGGGGGAGACGGGGTGATGGGGAGACGGGGTAACTGGTAACTGTTTACTGATTACTGGTAACTGTTGAAAGGGAACGTGGGGGAAAAATTTACGTCACAGGGGCAAGTGAAAAAGTCCCGTACTTTCAATGCCGCTTACTTTTGTTCTTCCGAGCATCGTCGTTCAAACTCGACCCTCAAAATGGTATAAGAAACTTTGGGTGCGAAACCAAAACGATGAGAACGCTTTTTGACTGGTTGAAAACACCCCCGAACTTGTTGACTTTCCTCTATGCACAGAAAAAAATCTTGGCTTAACTCTCTCGGTTTGCTCGCGGCAACTGCGATCGCAACCGGGGCTCCCCTTTTTCCTAAAGCAGCCAACGCTCAATTTGCCGAATATTTAAGCCCAAACTTCGATCCCATCGTCATTTCCGTTCCCCCCGCACAACAGGGAAGAAACGGAATTTGTCCGGCGTTTCTCGAACCAGCCATTGACTCTATCGTGAAAACACCTCCATTTTCCAACGGACGGTGGGGCATTTTGGTAGAGTCCCTCGACGGCCAGGTTCTCTATAGCTACAATCCAAATTCAGCCTTGATTCCAGCCTCTAATGTTAAATTGCTAACCACTGCCGCAGCGCTGCAGCGCCTGAGTCCGCAAACCCAAATTCGCTCTCAATCTTTGCGGCAGTGGGTGACAACCACCAATCGAATGAGCAATAATAACTACGCTGATGTTCTGTTGCGCTATATTGGCGGACCCCAGGCTGTTCGGCAAACGCTGAGCGAGTTGGGCGTGAGTGCCAATGGCTATCGTCAGGTGGATGGTTCGGGTTTGTCGCGCGGCAATTCGGCAACGCCCAGCGTGTTGGTTAATATTCTCAAGGGCATGAATACTACGAGTTCCTGGGATGTTTGGTATTCGTCGCTGCCGGTGGCTGGGGTGAATGGGACGCTCAGAAATCGAATGCGCGCTACCAATGCTCAAGGAATTGTTCATGCTAAAACTGGTACGCTGACTGGCGTTCGAGCGCTGTCGGGCTATGTCGAAAATCCGACCTATGGGACTTTGGTCTTTAGCATTTTGGCGAATCAGTCGAATGTTTCGGGCAATGCTTTGGTGGGTGCAATTGATAGTATTGTGCTGCAATTGGCTCAACTTACGCCGTGCGAATAGGACGGTTGCTTTTGCCCAACTGCCCTGAGAAAGGTGTTTTTATCGAAAAAACCCCCCAACTTTTACTCAAGTTGGGGGATTAGTGTCTGTACGCCTATCATCTGCACGCTGTACTTAAGTATGACAAATTTTTGTGGAATTTAAGTGAAAATCTAGATTCAAAGCTTAAATTAATCTTTAAAAACTGGATGGTCTTAGGCAACGATAAGTGCAGTTGTTATAAAAAAAGCCCCAACTCTAGCTAGAGTTGAGGAACAAACGTCTGTACGCCTATTATCTGTACGCTTTATTAAGTATGACAGACTATCGTGAAAATACTGTGAAGTTTTGGGATGGGGAAAATCTCAGGAGGGAGGAGAGGCGATCGCAAAAAAAGTCCCCACTCGTTGTCGAGTTGGGGGATGAATGTCTGCACACCTATCATCTGTACGCTTTAACTGAGTCTAACAAATACTCGTGAAAATACCGTGAAGTTTTAGGCTGAAAATGCAATCAGTTTTGGGATGGGGGAAATCTCAGGAGGGAGGAAGGCGATCGCCAAAAAAAGTCCCCGCTCGTTGTCGAGTTGGGGGATGAATGTCTGCACACCTATCATCTGTACGCTTTAACTGAGTCTAACAGATATTCGTGAAAATACCGTGAAGTTTTGCGCTCAAAATACCAATCAGTTTTGGGATGGGGAAAATCTCAGGAGGGAGGAGAGGCGATCGCCAAAAAAAGTCCCCGCTCGTTGTTGAGTTGGGGGATGAATGTCTGCACACCTATCATCTGTACGCTTTAACTGAGTCTAACAGATATTCGTGAAAATACCGTGAAGTTTTGCGCTCAAAATACCAATCAGTTTTGGGATGGGGAAAATCTCAGGAGGGAGGAAAGGCGAGCGCAAAAAAAAGTCCCCAGCTCGTTGTCGAGTTAGGGGATTGAAGATTTGCACACCTAATCATTTGCACGTTGGAGCTTAGTCTAGCAAGTTCTCGTGAAAATACTGTGAAGGTTTTGCCCTTAATTTTCGATATGCGGACTTTTTTCGAGTACGATTTCGCGCAACTGCCTCACCCAGTCGTGCAATTCGTCCGCATTCAAGCGATAGCTGAGGGGATGAGCAATGAGGCGAGCGGTACTCTCGAACAAAATATCGATTTCCACTAAGCCATTTTCCTGGAGAGTGCGTCCGGTAGAGACTAAATCGACAATTGCGTCGGACATTCCCGTAATCGGTCCGAGTTCCACCGAGCCGTAAAGGGGGATAATTTCAACGGGAAGATCGAGGGTGTTAAAGTGTTCGCGGGCGCAACGAACGAATTTGGATGCGACTCTGCCGTGGGGGGGAAGATGTTGCGATCGCTGATAGGGGCTGGCTGCTGGAACGGCAACGGACATTCGACAGCGACCAAAATCGAGATCGGCAAGTTGAGCGACTTGGGGAGATTTTTCGAGAAGCACGTCGTAGCCGACAATTCCCAGTTGCGCTTGTCCGTATTCGACGTAAACTGGGACATCCTGGGCGCGGACGAGTAACGCTTTGGCGGTATTTGTCGGGTCGGAGATTTGGAGTTGGCGGTTGCGGTCGTCGAGAAACGCCGTAAAATCCAGACCGACTTGCCCGAAGAGGTGAATACTATCTTTGAGAAGAGCGCCCTTGGGCAATGCCACGGTAATCATACAAGTTATTTGTTCGATGTTAAGTTTGTGTTCGCCAATCCCCAAGGGGTCGCGATCGCTCCCTAGTGTAGCTCGGAGTTGCGCCTTTGTTAAAAGTTGTTCGATCTTTAACCCCTAGAGCGTGCTGCGAGTGCGAAATTCTCTAACGGCTTGTATTCTCGAACTCAGAGTAGCACATCGCGCGAGCCATTCAAGGTTAAGGTTAGGGACAAACTGACTCCGCGCGATCGATTGATAGCGTTCGTTTTCCAAAGCATACACCGAAATTTTACGATTTTCCCAAAACCAAACCTCTTTAACTCCTAGTGCTTTGTATCTTTCTAACTTAGGAGTTCCGCCGCTCGTCAAAACCACTTCAATTGCTAAATCTGGAATTGGCTTTTGCTCGCCAAAGCAATAAGACTCATTTGCCATAACCGATGCTTCATTTTCTTTTTCTAACGAACACGAACCCGTTCCCATAAAATCAATCTCTCGTTCCACCAGGTATGTTTCTAGGAGATATCCTAAATTGCCCTTAACAATTTCGTGGTCTGGCGAGGTAGACAAGATTTCTAGTTCTCCTCGATAGTAAAATAGTTGAATTCCAGGCGAATCGAGAAATCCTGCTTGGATCGATTTGAATTGCGACCAGGTTATTCCCGAATGGATAAATCTTTGGTCTACTGGCTTTTGGGAGGTATAAGTCATGTTACTCTTGGGGGTTTGGAAGCGGTTGGCAACCGTTAGCAAGATACAAGTTTAGTTGATATAGCGTTTTTATTTGATTTGTAAAATCTTGACTTCGGGATTCAGAATGGAAGAATAGAAGAATAGAAAAATTCAAGGGAGGAGCGAGGAGTTACTAAAAGTAGGGAATATTCTTATCTGTTTATATTTCATTTGAAAACGCTATATAATGTCTTGTTGTTGTTGCGATCCTAAAGTTTCTCTGACACTATCGCGAACTTCTTTATTTCGATCTTTTAATATTAGCTAATTTGGGGTCAATTTCGACCAGTTCCCAGAAGCGATCGCGTTCTGTCTGTTTCTTGCTTCTTCTAAAAGCCGCTCGAGTTGTTGAGTTGTTCCCATCCTCCCATTTAACCGTCGGTATTAAGCGATTAGCAACAATCTTGCTACTCAATTATACCCGATTCTTCCCTCGGCGAATTCTTGCCAAAACTCAGATTTACAACCCAAATCAAAACGCTATATCACTTAAATTTTCGTCGCGAGATGGTTGAATTTGGAATCGTTGAGGATTAAGTGGCGATCGCGATCGAAGGAAATATACTCTTCCCGTTGCAGTTTTCCCAGCAAGCGGGTAATGGTAACGCGCGTTGTGCCGATGGCGTTGGCTAAATTTTGATGGGTTAAGCGGACTTCAATGCGCGTCCCTTCAGCTATTGGATGGCCCATTTCCGCTTTCAATAGTATCAGAAGTTGGTTGAGGCGATCTTCGACTCGTCGTTCTCCCGCGATCGCTAACATTGCTTCGGTTTGTCTCAGTCGCCGACTCAGATTAATAAACAACAGGTGACACAAATGAGGGGAATTTTCAATTTCGCTTAGGAAAAACCAACGCAAGTAAACATCCGATAAGGCTTTAGCTTCGTAGGTCTCTAAGCGCGTCAACCACTGCCCGAAAAAAGTTGCCGGTTGCGCCCAACCGAGTACCACTTCTTCTCCACTCGAATGAATTGTACCGAGCTGAACTAAGCCGCGATAAACTTGCCATACACCCTGCGTCATTAGAGGGATGTTTTCACCTTTGTGATAAAAGTGTAACCGCTGTCCGTCTTTGTTTTCCTCGGTTTCCGCAATGTTTTGTGAGGTTAGGAGCCTACGCGCGCCTGTTGTCTTCGGTACCATCAAACTACTCTGGTTTTTCGGGCAGTTTAAAGGATTCAGGTAAACGACAGGTAATGAATATATTAAGTTAGATTGCAGGGGCTAAAGCCCCTACTACGAACTGGATTCGGAGTTGGGTTTTTGGAGGGTAAGTCGTAGGTTGTCTCGAAAGGCGCGATCGCGAAATTCTTCCCGTATTGTTCGCCACGTTTGCCATTTTTGGTAGCGATTTTGTCTCAGTTGTGCGGCTAGGGTTGGCACGCACTTATCAATGGATTTGTCAAGGGTTTTATCTAAAAATTCGGCGAGGACAAAACTATCTTGAATTTCCCCCAGAATGGATTGGACTTTTTTAATGGCTTTAACGTCTCTGTCGTAGTCTTCGCCGTAGAAGGACGCGAACAGTTCCATTTGATAGCGCGATCGCTTGGCTTCTTTGCGCAGATCGTGTAGTGTTTCCTCATTTTCTTCCAATAGTTTTTCGACAGTTTTAGCATCGTCTTGTAATTCCTCACCCGTCGTTTCGACTTCTGCGAACCATCCTGGATGTAATAAGAGTTGACTAGCTTGAGGAAGGAGAATATCGGGTAAAACAAGTTCGATGGAAGCGTCGCCTATTTTTTGATATTGGGGATGTTCTAACCAATCTTTCAGTCCGTGTTTGAGGGCATTGTAAGTTTTTCCTTTTAAAGTTTTTTTAACTCGCGCTACTTCTTCACTTCTTCGTTTTTTCAAAATTTTGAAACTAGGAGCGAGTTCTTTCTGCTCCTTTTTCGGTAAAGTGGGTTTATATTCCGTTTCTAAAGCTTCTCCTAAAACATCCAAGTCGCGCAGTTGTCCGAGGATTTTAGCCACTTTACTCACCTTTTTTTCTCGGGCGGAAGCTGGAAGATCGAGTGCTGTTGAAAATCCCGCCATCGCGCTGCGCAAGCGACGCATTCCCACTCGCATCTGATGAAGTTCTTCGGGATCCTTATCTTTTAAAACTTCTGGTTCGTGTTTGAACATTTTGTGGGAGTGTTGGTCAATTGCCACCCGCGCCCAATCGCCAAAAGCTTGTATTTTGTCGTTCGTCATTTGTTCTTCGTCCTTTTCTGTTGTTCATTTCGTTACTCTTGGAAGTATTAATACAGACAAATGACCGCTAATTACTTGATTTTGATATAGTTTTGTTCCGCAATTAAGGCTATTTCTGCTCGCGCAAACTCCCGAAGCATAAAGCAAAATTTAGTTTGCTTTCGCTCAATCTTGAATATAATCTTGTCCCGCGAGTAAAGCTATCTCTGCTCGCACAAACTCCCGACCTAAATATAGTGCGTGGTCGAGTTTGCTGAGGGGACAGGGTTTTGTTTTTTCGGTTATTTTTATACCAATTTCTTTTGCCGTTCTCCCGGTAAAAGTCGCAGTAGGCTTGCGGGCGAGCTTTTGATCGCAAGGGAATGGTTCTCCTGTTTCTGGATCGATCGCTAAACCTTTTTCGTTGATTTCATTCGTGTAATGCTCTGCGCAAATCAATCCTTTCTTCCGATCGAGATAAATAATAAAATATCCCGCCGGATCGAGTTCGATAAAGCGGTTGGATAGTTGGTTATCGACAGTTGTTAATCTTTCAAGGGTTGATGTCATTGTCCGATGGAAATAATAGAGAGTGCTAATGGGTTCCGTTCTGCAATAAAGTATTGACAAATTACATAAAAAACGTTATTCCGGTTAAAGTCATTGAATAAAACCTCATACAAACCGAATCGAAGCTTCCTACTATAGCACAATTTTATGTATTCCGCTCTACTCCGTAATATTACAGATTGAGCTTGCAATAACCCATTCTCCATTATTGCAGACTTGCGCCCTTAAGAACTTATGTCCCATTCTTTAATCCAAACTCTTAATAAATTGCGCCATTTAGTTCAAACCGACGTGCGGGAAAACTGGCGTTATTCTTCTCAAGATTTTGTTTCCCCGCCCGCAGACTTTACCACTTGGCAATCCGTCCAACTTAACGAAAAAGGTTACATCATTTGGGAAGCTGGCGGCAAGGTTTGTTGGTTGGCGCAACGGTTTGTCGTTCCTTCCCATCTCAACGGTTATCCACTCGACGGACTCAGCTTGCGCCTCGTTTTAACATGGTGGGCTGACGATGCTAAAATTTTTGTTAATAATCGCTTGGTTCAGGAAGGAGATTTATTTGAATCTTCGGTGAGAATTTTGTTAACCGAAGCCGCAATTCCTGGCGAAGAGTTTGCGGTGACGTTGCGTCTTGTCAGTCCCGGACACGATATTGGCGGATTAATGGGTTCTTTTTTGGTTTATGGTCAATCGTTATCTATAAATAGTAATGAAAAAACGATAAGTGGAGAAGAAGGAAGTCTTGATACAACTTTGCCCGACCCGGGTTTCATTGCTGACGAACTTGCCGTCCTACATCGATACTGGCAAGCCTTTGAACCGGAAAAAGTTGTGCTTTTAGCTGAAGAATTGAAAAAACTCGAACGCTATTTCTGTTCTAGCAACGACAGTTCTAATCTTCTCGACCTCGAATCTTTCACGCGCGCGCTTTCAGATGCGCGATTGACTTTAATTCCCCACGCCGCAAATCTCAAACAACGTCGCGTTAAAATGCTGTCTCACGCCCATCTCGACCTCGCTTGGTTGTGGGAAGTTGAAGAAACTTGGGACGTTGCCCAGCGCACCTTTGAATCGGTCCTCGCTCTCCAAAAAGACTTCCGCGACCTGACCTTTTGCCATACCAGTCCCGCCCTTTATGAGTGGGTTGAGAAAAATCGTCCCGACCTATTTTCAGCTATTCAAGACGCAGCTAACCGCAAATCCTGGGAAGTTTTGGGAGGAATGTGGGTCGAACCGGATGTCAATTTGGTGTCGGGAGAATCTATTGTCAGACAACTGCTTTACGGACAGCGTTACACTCGGGCGAAGTTTGGTAAAATTGCAACGGTCGCCTGGTTAACCGACAGTTTTGGTTTTTGTTGGCAATTGCCGCAATTTCTCAAACAAGGGGGAATTGAATATTTTGTGACGCAAAAATTGCACTGGAACGATACAACTCAGTTTCCTTATGGTGCATTTTACTGGGAATCTCCCGATGGGACGCAGATTTTTACGCTGATGTCTCCGCCGAATATTGCCGGTATTATGGATACCGATCCGATGAAAATTGTCTCCTATGCAGTAGACTGGGAGTTACAAACTAAACTTCAAGATATTTTTTGGCTTCCGGGAGTGGGCGATCGCGGCGGCGGCCCCAGTCGCGATATGCTAGAAGTACAGGAATCTTGGCGGCAGTCTCCCTTTTTTCCGCGCCTTGAATTTACGACGGCGCAATCGTATTTGCGGCAAATTGAAGGGCAATTACAACAGCAAGAAGAACAAGGAGAAAACTCATTGATGATTCCCACGTGGAAAGATGAGTTATACTTAGAGTTTCATCGCGGTTGCTATACCACTCGCGCCGACCAAAAACGCGCCAATCGTCGTTGCGAAACGCTGCTATATCAAGGGGAATTATGGTCAACCTTGGCGGAAATCTTGGGTAGGAAGCAAGAGGGACACATTGACAACGCAAAATCTATCAATGGAGACAATCATTTAACTCAAATTGAAGCGGCGTGGAAAAAGGTTTTATTCAATCAATTTCACGATATTCTGCCCGGGACTTCCATTCCTGAAGTCTTTGCGCGCGCCAATCAAGATTGGGAAGAGGCTTTGAACGTTGGCAAGACCATTTTAGCAGAAGCATTGGACGCGATCGCCTCCCGAATCTCCCTCCCTTCGCCTCCCCACCCCAACGCCAAACCCATTTTTGCGTTCAACTCCCTCAACTGGCGGCGTTGTGAGGTTGTCAGTCTCCCTCGCAACGGAATGAATTGGGAAATTTATAACTCCCACGGCGACAAACTTCCCACTCAAGTTGCCGGAGAGGAAATTTTGTTTCTCGCTCGGGATGTTCCCGCGATCGGGTATCGTTTATTTTGGTACGCTGAAGTGGATTCCTCTGTTCGCGCCGAAGAAGTTCGAGGAGACGATGCAATTTCTGATGTGAGGGAGGAAGTGGAAAATCGATATATTTTTCCGTTCCAATTAGAAAATTCAACTCTCCGCGTCATTATCAATCCTCAAACCGGCGAGATTAGCAGCATTTTTGATAAACTCAACCAACGCGAAGTCCTCAGTAGCGCGGGAAATCAATTACAAGCCTTTAAAGATGAAGGTCAATATTGGGATGCGTGGAATATTGACCCCAATTATCAACAACATCCTCTCCCACCGTTACCCTTAAAATCCATTGCCTGGATAGAACGCGGGGAGATTCGCCAACGCATCCGAATTGTCCGCCAACTCAACACTTCTCAGTTAACCCAAGACTATATTCTCGATGCTGATTCTCATTATTTAAAAATTGCGACAACAGCCAATTGGCAAGAACGCCACGTCCTTCTCAAAGCGGCTTTTCCCCTCAATCTCGAAGCAGACTTTGCTACTTATGAAATTCCCGGCGGCGCGATAGAAAGAACGACGAAACCGCAAACGCCTGCGGAGAAAGCCAAGTGGGAAGTTCCCGCGCAACAGTGGGCAGATTTAACGATGGAGGGAGTTAAAAATAAAGAGGATTCTTCGCAGTTGACTGAGTATGGTGTCAGTTTACTCAATGATTGCAAGTACGGCTACGACGCACAACCCAATCAGTTGCGTTTAAGTTTATTAAGAGGGTCTACTTGGCCCGATTGTAATGCAGATTTTGGCAACCATCAGTTTAGTTACGCGGTGTATCCTCACGCCTATTCTTGGCAAGGGGCGCAAACGGTTCGCAAGGGGTATGAGTTGAATCAACCTCTACAAATCGTTCGTTTGAAGGATATAAATTTTAAGAAAAATGGAATACAAAATCTATCGTTTGTCAATAGTTTCATTGGATTTGGGGCTGAAAACTTAATTTTAATGGCGTTCAAATCGGCAGAAGAGGAGACAGGAACATATATTTTGCGGTATTATGAAGCCCACGGAGAAGAGGCTAAACCTTCTATAAGCAGTCCGTTAGGGCTTAAATTAAAAGGATTTGTCGATTTATTAGAACGCCCACTCGATTTACAAACATCTCCTATTTCAGAGCATTCTGTTCGACCTTGGAAAATCGAAAGTTTGGCTTGCACTATTTCCTAGAGTATACTTTTATCAATGAATAATGAATAATGAATAATGAATAATGAATAATGAATTGATTGGGTCTAAAACCTCTTCGTAAAGGAAGAGCATGATACGGGTCTTGAGGTCTCACGGAGCTAGCAAGGTGCGGACGCGATTATAGATTTTCCTGAATTTCAATCCTCTTCTTTTAAGGACACGGGTCTTGAGGTTCCCTCAAGACCGTGAGTTGTCCGTAAGGAGAGGTAATTGCTCATTGTGAATAATATCAAATTCATTCCTCTCTTCCATTCTTCCGAACAACCGAGTTTTACAACCCCAATAAAAATGCTATAGTAGAATATCAGAAGTTTCAGTCTTCTCGTGAAAATTTAGAGGGAAGAAAAGGTTGCGGAGTTTTGAGTTCCGTTGAACGGTTTAATTCCCTAAAGCATTTGTGTAAAGAGATGCCAGCAAATAGAAATCCGATGGCCATATTTGCTTCTGATAACTCTTCTACCAATGTTTTTCCAGGGAATTTACCGAAAAAACGAAGTTCTATTCCTGTTGAGATTAAAAGGAATATGAAAGCAATTAAACAGAACTTCAAGGGCAAGTTGTTCCAAGCTCGATCGAATGACAAATCCTGAAAGTTTAAGGTTAAAGATTTTAGCTTTATCGATAATGCTTTTCGATATTTGGAAATAATGCCGAACAAGGCAATTGTCGCAATAATAAATATAAACTGTTGAAAGGAAAGCGCAATTTGGGTGCCAATTTTTTTTGTGTAAACCTTTTTGATGAGATTGAAGAGATCGTGAGCCGCATCTATTTTGGTGCCGTAGACAACAGGTGCCGAAAATTTGAAAATTCTTTCGCCAAAACTCAATTCATCCAAAAATCCTAGCAAGGAGATTGCGGGGATGAATAAATAAATCTTTTTTTTATATAAATGATTGAACCGATACAGGTTAATAGCACTAACAATAAAGGCTTGTAAAAAGACAAGGGCTGTTAAATTTTCTAGGAATTTGTCTTCTTCTATCAGATTATCTCTGAGGGTGGGGAAAAAAATATAGATTAATGTAAAAAAAGCGATATTGCCGATGGCTACGGCTAAGTAGGTCAGAGCGAGTTTCATATTTGCATTAAGCTAAGGTTAATCTAAGTTAAACTCGATCTTAACTAAAGGTTAAGCTGCACTAGCAAAGCACTTGATTATTTGTTACAAAAATTCACTATCGAGCCAAAGATAAGTCCGAATTCGCGACTGCCCTGCACTGTACCGAGTAGCATTTCGTTGGAGGAGAATAATCGGGCAAAATAAAGGAGGCTTTTAATGTAGGGTAGGAAGTTTATTTTGACAGTACTTTCACCCAAAAAGCACCTTAGTTTGACTTGACGAATTTGTAATTTTATGGATGTCGAAAACCTTGCGATCGCGGCCCTTCTCGCTCAAACCGGGGGAGAAACCGCCGAAAAAGCCAAAGCACTCATTGCCGAAATCACAACCTGGAAAATTACCCAAGCGACGCTGATTATCGCGGCGGCATTTCTGTCCATTCGCCTCGTCGAAAAGCTAACCGACTGGCTTTCCGAGCGCGTAGCCATTCAATTACGACCTAGAATCAAGCTATCGCTTCCCTTTTGGCAGTTTTTGACGATCCTGGCGGCGATCGCGGCCACGAGTAACTTATTCTTAAACTTATCCCCCTCCAACGTCATCACTATCAGCGGAACCGTCGCCGTTGCCTTGGGGTTTGCCTTCAAAGACTATGCCAGTTCCGCGATCGCGGGAGTCGTGGTACTATTGGAAGCAACCTATCGCGTCGGCGATCGCGTTCGAGTTGCCGGACATTACGGAGAAATTACGCGCTACGGATTGCGCAGCTTCCAACTGCAAACCCTCACCGACGACACGGTAACCATTCCCCACAACTGCATTTGGTCCGATGCCGTTGTCAATACCAACGATGGCGAACTGGAAGCGCAAGTGACAACAGACTTTTACCTCAGCCACGAAGTCGATACGCAACTCGTCTCAAAAATTCTCTATCAAGCCGCCTACACCAGCAAATATACGCAAATCAAACTGCCCATCCTCGTCGCGATCGCGGAAATGCCCTGGGGAACGCACTTCAAACTCAAATCCTACCCCCTAGACGCTCGCGCCGAAACCGCCTACAAAACCGATCTCAGCCAGCGCGCCAAACAAGCCTTTGCCAATTATAATTTGCCTTACCCACAATTAATCGGAAGTTTGTCGCCAAAATCGTAACCAAGGCGAGAACCGACAAAGGGGATGTTTAGGATAAGGATAATTGAGGAACGAAGAGAAAAATGAACGTAAAAGCACTTTGGAGAGAAGGTTCCGCACGTTACTTCGCGGATGCTACTGCAACCTTGGCGCGCATCCAAAAACCAATGGCGATCGCGATCGCCTCAATCGCCATTTTGAGTTTACCCATGAGCGTCGAGGCTCAAGAAAGAATGTCACGAACCTTAACTGTTACCGGACAAGGGGAAACCACGATCCCGACGACGATAACGCGCGTTCAGCTTGGGGTGGAAGTACGGGGAGAAACGGCGGCAGAGGTTCAACAGGAAGTACGCGAGCGCTCGGCAGCCGTTGTCGATTTGTTGCGATCGCGCAATGTCGCCCAACTTCAAACCACGGGAATTACCCTGCGACCCAATTATACTCGTCGCAACGACGAACAACGATTAATCGGGTATATTGGAATCAATAGCGTCAGTTTTCGCGTTGGAACCGAGCGCGCCGGTTCGTTGATTGACGAAGCCATTGAAGTGGGGGCAACGCGCATCGATAATGTGGGGTTTATTGCCGAAGATAGCGCGATCGCAGCCGCTAGTAAGGATGCTCTGCGCGATGCTTCTCAGGACGCACAGGAACAAGCCGACGTGGTTTTAGAAGCCTTAAATCTCAGCCGTCAAGAAATTATCAGCATTCAAATTAATGGTTCCAATACCTCGCCGCCTGCGGTACTACAAAATGCAATGCTGAGTGCGGAATCATACGGTACGCCGGTGATGGGCGGCGATCGCGTGGTGCGCGCTTCGGTAACGTTGGAAATTCGGTATTAAGCAGGCTTTGGAATGCTATCAAACAATCGTTCAATTGTTCGCATTCAACTATTCCGTTATGCTCGTCGAAATTCAATCTTTAACGGTTGAAGAATATCGCTGCCTGGGAGACTCAAAGTTAGACGGTTCTCTCAGAGAACGAGGAAGCATTCTTTCTATCAGCATCTGAAGCGGCGGGGGTTTATTTTTTGCGTGCACTCTAAAGTAACTTGGTAGTCATTCCGAGTCAATCCCAAGGAGAAAAATTAATTTTGAGGGGGTTAAAGCGAGGTACGATAGAAAGGTAGTTTTCTTTGCAACAGCCTTGCCAGCAAAGCTTCCCAGAATTGTTGTCTATCTTCCTGAAGATCTCAAAGCCGATCTAGAACGGTTAGCAAAGCTGAATAACCGTCCGGTATCTAATATGGTCATGACCTTGATTCAGGAAGCTGTCAACAAAGCTAAATCTGAAGGCGATCTTTAAAGAAGAAAAGATTAATATCAAGTCAATCAAAATATTCAGACCGTCGGCGGCTGTTAAAATAGGCTCTAATGGCATGGGATCGAGGAAACACTGCATTCTTCAATCTCCCAACCCTTTATTATAGCTTTTTTTAAATGCACCGTTTAAAATGACGAATTTCCAATTAAAGTGCGATCGCCTCTTGGCGGTGGAACTGCAAAACGAAAAGGTTCTCGCCGTTGCCGGTTCCGCGATCGCGCGAGAAGGTACGATTAAATTTGAGAAAGCCCTTTTGGGGGGCGAAGGATTAATTGGCGTTCTCAAACGTAAAGTAACGAAAGAACAATTTGAACTGATGGTCGCCCGGGGAAGCGGAACTGTTTATTTTGCCTCCCAAGCTAGAGAAATTTCAATTCTTTCGGTAAATCAAGGAAAAATATTTGTTGAAAGTCGCAGTCTTCTCGCCTTCGACGAGCCCCTCAAAACCAATGTTAGCTTTGCCGGACTGCGGGGTGCAACTTCCGGTCAAGGACTGTTTACAACAACTGTGGAAGGACGGGGGAACATTGCTGTTGTTTCCGATGGTAGTTTATTGACATTAGAAGTAACTCCCACCTATCCTTTATTTGTCGATCCCGATGCTTTTATCGGCTATCAGGGCAATTTACGCCAAGAATTTGTCTTTGATGTGAATTGGAAAACCATAAGGGGCGAAGAATCAGGAGAAACCTATCAACTTAAGTTTACAGGCGATGGTCTTGTTTATATTCAGCCTTCAGAGCGAAAATAAGTAGGGGCGGGGTTTCCCCGCCCTTATTAGGATAAGTTAGAAGGAGTTTCCCCCGCCCTCAATGGGAGAAATAAGTAGGGGCGGGGTTTCCCCGCCCTTATTAGGATAAGTTAGAAGGAGAAAAATCAGATGTAAGAATGTTTTAAGACATCTCTACTTGGGAGATTGTTAAAAATAAGCGCTATATTATTCACCATGCCAAACTTTAATTTAGTTAACGAAAAAATGCTAGAAGTCAATCTAGCAAGCGACCAAGTGTATTCCCAAAAAGGGTCGATGATTGCCTACAAAGGAACCGTTCATTTCGCGCGTTCCTTCCTCACAGGAGGTGGAATTCGAGAGTTGGCAATGCGCCAAGTAACTGAGGAAGGTTTGCAACTTATGTCCGCACGAGGAAAAGGTCGAGTTTATTATGCTTACCATGACCTTTATATCGCACCGATTTCTTTACAAGGAGAAAGATTATATGTAGAAAGTAGTAGTTTACTCGCTTTTGAAAGTAGCTTGCAAACCGGAACAACTTTTCAGGGCAACCAAGGTGGCATTCAGGGATTAGTCAGAGGCTATGTTAGCGGTCAAGGTTTGTTTACAACAACCTTAGAAGGATACGGCGATGTTGCTTTAATGTCTCGGGGAAATGCCATTGGTTTAGATGTCAATCCGACGAGTCCTATTTTTGTCGATCCCAATGCTTATCTCGGTCACAAAGGCAGTTTAGATTCCCAGTTGATTACAGATGTGGGCTGGAAAAATATTATAGGTCAAGCTTCGGGAGAAAGCTATCAACTGAAGTTTGCCGGACAAGGAACCGTTTACGTTCAAGCTTATGAAAGGGAGGCGCAATCTTGAGTTATAATTATGATACTTTGCCGAAAAATGACAATCTGAATCGCTTTAGTTATTGTATTGATGTGAAGAAGCAACTTTTTATCCAAAAGGGTAAAATGATTGCCTATTATGGGACTTTGAAGTTTGAGGCACTCGGTCGGAATTTTTTGGATGTTTTAGTTCAAGAATCCTTTAATGCACCGCTGTATCTCGACGACTTTGTTCTGGTTTCTGGCATGGGGAAACTAATTTTGGGAGACCGAGGTCGAGATATTGCTTCTTATTCTCTCGAAAATGCCCATTTTACGGTAAAGCGCGATCGCGTTTTGGGATTTGAAAGTACGCTCGTTTGCCAACAATCGACATTTTACAATTATTTGACTTTTTTAGGAACGGGTCAATTATTGGCTTCTTCCAACGGTCCGGTTCACTTTCTCGAAGCACCCGCGCGGGTCGATCCCGAAGCGATTTTAGGTTGGGCGGATTTACCCAGTCCTTCGTATTATTACGATTATGAATACGTTAAAACAGTTCTTTCTTCGGTCGGCAGTTTGGCAGGTGCGACGTTTTCAGGAGAAGAGAAACAGCTTAATTTTACGGGTAAAGGGACAATCTTAATTCAATCTTCCGAACGATGATTTGTGGGCGCGATCGCGAAATTCTCAACCTGCGCTAGCCGAGATTTGCTCTCTTCCTCGCCTGAGAAAAAAAGAGGAGCAACTAGCGCAAAAGCGATCCCGCTAAATACCAGAATTTCAACGGCAGTAAGGAGCGTATTTTTTGATTTCATTTCCCAAATATTCAGGTTGAATTGATACTATGTTTGTTAATTAATAATTAATAATTAATAGTTAATAATTAATTATTGGGTCTAAAACCTCTTCGTAAAGGAAGAAAAGGGCGTGGGTCTTAGGTCTCACGGGACTTACAAGGTGCGGGATCGGGAGAATCTCTACTACCCGCACACAGCCCATTCTAATTGCCGTGAGTTGTCCGTAAGGAGAGGTAATTATTCATTATTCATTATTCATTATTCATTGCGAACGGTTTAGCATAATTTTAAATTTATGCCACCAAATACGAGGCGAGTCATCGGGTCGATAGGAACGCGCGAAGATCGACTGAATTAAAGGAAAACCGCCAACTTTTAATCCCATCGCAACGTGCAAAATTACGCTTATTACTAAAATAACCCACCCCGCGACGTGAAGTTTGTACCAAATATGGTCGAGTTCCTCCGCTGGAAGCCACTTTTCTTGCATCATTCTGCCCGTAACAATTGACAAAGTTGCAGCGATTAACATCAAGGTGTTGAGAATTCGATGCCAACTGTACCAGCCAATTTTGCGGTCGAGTTTAGCAGCATTGCCAAGGGAATTGGGCTGAATGAGACGTTGGGAACCTAAATGAAAGCTATAAAGGGCAAAAAGAGGGAAAAATAGAAAAAAAGTCAAGCCAAATGTGCCATGAATGCCAATAATGCCGGAAATTTTGGGGAGGGGGAGGCGTATCAAGCGCCCGTCATAGGTATTGTAAACCCAAAATGATGTGAGAATGGCTAAGAGCGCGATCGCGGCATTCAATCCATGTAAAATTCGCAGTAATAGAGGTTGATAGGGTCGAGACTGAGGCATTTTGAAAACGAATTTTTTAATTCGATCGCACCATTTAATTTCACAACAATACTACTCCATTTCCACAATTGCCCCCTCTGTATCGAGGGCAAGAATTCGCACGTCAACTCCCACACCTTCAGCTTGCCACGTCTCTTTCATTGCCGCCGCAACCCCTTCTGCGCGCCCTTTGTCGGCGATCGCTAACAGCGTCGGTCCAGCGCCGCTAATGACCATTCCGTAAGCCTTAGCCGCGAGAACAGCCTCTCGAACGCGATCGTAGCCGGGAATTAAACTCTTACGATAGGGGTGGTGTATGCGATCGTTTAAAGCAATGTCCAATCCGCCCGAATGGGGTTGGTCTAAACTACAAATTAACATTCCCATGCGGGCAATATTAAAGACTGCATCGGCGCGAGGAATTGCGTCGGGCAAAACCTTGCGCGCTTCTTCGGTAGACAGTTCAAAGTCGGGAATACCAACGACCGGCGTTAAGCTATGATGCCAGTAAACGGGCCAAACCTCCCGATAATCTTCCCCTAATGCTGACACCTGACAACCGCCAACCAATGCGGGGATAACATTATCGGAATGTCCTTCGATCGCGATCGCAATTTCCCTAACTTCTCTAATATCTAGAGGCTTGCCTGCCAAGTAATAGGCCCCCAGTAACCCGCCAACAATCGCGGTTGCCGAACTGCCCAACCCCCGCGCCAAAGGAACGCCCAATTCAATTTCGATTTCAACGGGGGGAGGTTGTTGTCCGATGTGCTGATACAGTTGGACAAAGGCTCGATAAGCCAGGTTATTTTCATCGGTGACAACCTTATCTGCCTCCTCGCCAGTCACAGCAATCTTAACCTTCGATGCACCTTCTTCAGGAAGGGTAAACTTAAAGCGATTGTAGAGGCTGAGGGCTGCACCAATGCAGTCAAACCCCGGTCCTAAATTGGCTGTCGTTGCTGGAACTGTTACCGTTGCGATCATAATTAGGTTTTAGGTTTTAGGTTTTAGGAGCGAAGATCGAGAACCAATGACTAAGGACCAATGACTAAGGACCAATGACAAATGACCAACGACAAATGACGAATGACCAACATTATATACAAGTCGCACGAGACAAGGAACGCTTAGATCGCGAACTTTCGGTTCAATTGCCCCAATTTTCGCGATCGCGCCTACAAACGCTAATCTCCCAAGGCTGTGTCTGCGTCAATGGCGAGGTGACAAGGACGAAAAAAACTGTCGTTCGCTGCGGCGATCGCATTCTCGTCACCCTTCCCGAAGTTGTCCCCCTCGACTTAAAACCCGAAGCGATTCCCCTCGATATTCTCTACGAAGACGAATCCCTAATGATTCTCAACAAACCGGCGGGTTTAGTCGTCCATCCCGCCCCCGGACACGAAAACGGGACCTTAGTCAATGCCGTTCTCGCCCATTGTCCCAATTTAGCCGGAATTGGCGGCGTTCAAAGACCGGGCATCGTTCATCGCCTCGATAAGGATACCACCGGCGCGATCGCGATCGCCAAGACGGATTTCGCCCACCAGCACTTACAAGGACAACTGAAGGCAAAAACAGCAGGACGGGAGTATTTGGGCGCGGTCTATGGCTCGCCAGCGCGCGATGGCGGGACGATCGATCTACCCATTGGTCGATCGAAAGGCGATCGCAAGAAAATGGCAGTTATTCCCGTCGAAGAGGGCGGACGCACGGCTGTTACCCATTGGCAAGTGCAGGAACGCTTGGGCAACTATACGTTAATGCAGTTTCGCCTCCTCACCGGACGCACCCATCAAATTCGCGTCCACGCCACCCATATGGGACACCCTCTCGTCGGCGATCCGGTTTATGGTTCGGGGCGAGGAGTGGGCGTTAATTTGCCCGGACAAGCCCTCCACGCCCACAAACTGTCCTTGCAACATCCCGTTTCGGGTGAGATAATTGAGGCGATCGCGCCGTTGCCCGAGTCTTTTAATAAACTGCTGGCGGTTTTGCGACGGCGGAGTTTGACTCAGTAGACTGCGACTCTCCTTGAGTGATATGATGGGCAGCGATTCCGATCGGCCGACGATGCAAGCGGCGATCGCGCAGAATTTGAGGTTCCTCGCAAAGTTGCCATTGTCTCGGATCGCCGCACGCCCGAACGAAGGAAACAGTAAAAGCGAGAATTATGAAAAAAAAGGCTTTCCTAAAACAGGAACATCAAGCAACAGGACTGAAGTGCTTTTTAGCTTCTATGGAAGACAGTCATATTAAGCACTTAATCGAGCTTGCTCGCGATCCAAGTTTAATAGATTTGATGGGTTGGAATACCTCTTTTGCCGTTAATGATACGGAAAAGTTTATAGAAGGAATTTCTAATTTTGCCTTGCCTTATTCTCGAAACAGCCAGCCTTTATTATTTGGAATTTACTTAAACCTAGAAGACTTACCCATTGGATACGTCGTGCTAAAAGGCTTGAATAGAGACTTGCTGACTGCTGAAGCCGGAGTCGCAATTTTAGATAAAAAGTATCAAAAAAAAGGGTATGGCAGACTCGCACTACAGCGAATGATAACTTATGCCTTTCGCGAGTTGCATCTTAAGACCATTGCGGCAGCAATTTTGGTGTCAAATCAACAGTCAATTAACCTTTGTAAAAAGCTAGGCTTCATCGTCAAAGAAACGATGTACAAATCCTGGACTATGCCCGATGGGAGTTTAGCAGATATGCTGTGGATGGAAGTGAATAATAAAATTAAAAATTAAAAATTAAAAATTAAAAACAATTCCCCCCTGCTTCCCCTGCTTCCCCTGCTTCCCC
>JAXHVQ010000002.1:0-116034 GCA_034189065.1 Cyanobacteriota bacterium | reverse complement strand
CTCATCACAACACTTATTCAGCAAACCCTATTTGGGCTGTAAAACTCGATTCTTCGGAACAATAGAAGAATTCACCAACAAACTCGGGCAATATTAGTTACTGCGTACTGATTTCAGCGGCAGGTGCGCTACACTCTTTGAATACGCTCGTCCCTACGAAGACAGACAGCGCCTATGGTTTATATCAAGCGAGTGGAACTCTCGCATTTCAAATCCTTTGGCGGTACGACCCAGGTTCCTTTACTGCCCGGGTTTACGGTTGTTTCGGGGCCTAATGGTTCGGGGAAGTCGAATATCCTCGACGCGCTACTGTTTGCGTTGGGGTTGGCGAGTTCTAAGGGAATGCGCGCCGAACGTCTTCCCGATTTAGTGAATCACAAGCAGGTGAGCCAGCGCAATACGTCGGAAGTCAGCGTTAGCGTTACCTTCGATCTCGAAGAGTTGGCTGATGAGTTGGGAAGCGATTTTTGGCGGGTTTCAACCGATGACTCGATGCCGTCGGCACAAACCGAAGAACTGGAACCTTCCCAAAACTGGACGGTGACGCGACGACTGCGGGTGACGAAGGGGGGAAATTATTCTTCGACTTATTACCTTAATGGGGAGACTTGCACGGCAACAGAAATTCATCAACGTCTCAACCGCCTGCGCGTATACCCCGAAGGCTATAATATCGTGCTGCAAGGGGATGTGACGCGCATTATTACGATGAATGCGCGGGAACGACGGGAGATTATTGATGAGTTGGCGGGTGTGGCTGAGTTCGATCGCAAAATTGGGCGCGTGCGGGTAACGTTGGAGGAGGTGAGGGAAAAGGAGGAACGCTGTCATATAATCGAGGGGGAGTTGGCGCGATCGCTTGAAAAGTTGGCTGCCGATCGCGCGAAGGCGGAGAGGTATCAAAAGCTCAAGGCTACGGTGCGCGAGAAACAAGGCTGGGAGGCGGTTTTGATTTGGCGATCGCTTCTTCACCAAGAACGCACTCTCAACGCTCAAATTCGAGCAGGAGAAGCTGAAGAAACCCAACTGACGCAGCGAAAAACAGCGCTAAGCGAAGAAATTGAAACAAAAACGACGCAATTGGAAGCCCTGAACCTTCGAGTTAAAGCGTTGGGCGAGGACGAACATCTTTCCGTTACGTCTCAACTTGCTACCCAAAAGGCGAAACGGGCACAATTGCAACAACAGGAACGGGAACTCGCTGCTGCTAAGGAACGGACGCACAATGCGATCGCGCGCGCTACAACCGATGTCGCTCAATACGAAGGAGAACTCCAAGAGCGATCGCGAGAAAAAACGCAACTGGAAACCGAAACCCTGAGTCAATGTCAGCAGGAACGCGATCGCGTTAAAACCCACCTCGAAACTGCCAAGGAACGCGGCGATCGCATCGCTTCTGCCTCTCAAGCTTGGGTCAAAGAACAAACCGCCTTAACCAAGCAAATCAACGACCTTCAAGAAACCCTCAACCCGCAACGCGCTCAACAGGCACGGTTATCCGAGCGTGACTGTCAACTTGTACAAAAAATACACGATTTTGGGCAACAATTGCAAGCCCTTGAAGCGGAACTCTCGACCCAAAACCGCGACGCTCCCCACTACAACCCCCAAGCTGCCGAACGCCAAATCCAAGACCTTAGCGATCGCCTCGCCGCCCTGGAAGCCCAACGCAGCCTGGAACGAGACACCCAAACGCGCCTGTTGCAAGAACAGCGAGAAAAACAGCGCCAACTCGACAAACTCGAAGCCACCGCCCAAGCACAACAAGAACGTCTGGGAACCTATGCCAGTAAAGCGGTTTTCCAAGCCAACCTTCCCGGCGTTTGCGGCTTAGTCGCCCAACTGGGCAACGTTGACGCGCGCTATCAACTGGCGCTGGAAACTTCGGCTGGGGCGCGTTTGGGCAATATAGTGGTGGAAGACGACGGCGTGGCGGCGGCGGGCATCCAACTGCTCAAACAGCGACGCGCCGGACGCGCAACGTTTTTGCCTCTCAATAAGATTCGTTCGGCGCAAATTTTACCGGCGACGGCGTTGCACTATACCCAGGGATTTATCGATTATGCGGCGAATTTGGTCGATTGTATCCCCCGCTACCGCAGCGTTTTTGCCTATGTGTTCGGGAAAACGGTGGTGTTTACGAGCCTTGCCGACGCGCGTCCCCATTTGGGCAAAATGCGCATTGTGACATTGGATGGGGACATTCTTGAAAGTAGCGGCGCGATGACCGGCGGCAGTCAATCTTCTCGGTCTACCCTCCATTTTGGCACGGCGGCGAGCGGTGAGTCGCGGGAAGTTGAAAGTTTAAGGGAACGTTTAGCAGAAATAGAGTTAATTGTCAAGCAATGCGAGGAAAATATCGCTGGGAAAACGGAGGCGATCGCGGAAATCTCCCAAACCCTGAGTGAAGCGCGCCAACATCAGCGAGAACAGCAGTTATATCTCGACCAAGGGCGCAAAGATCGCGATCGCCTCGTCGGGCAGCGCGAACAACTGGAAGCTCAAAAACAACAAAGTCAGCAAGAATGGGAGGCGGTGCAACAGCAGTTGCAAGGGTTAGGTCGGGACATTCCCCAAAGCGAAGGGCAACTGGCAGAGAAACAAGGGCAACTGGCTTTATTAGAAGCGTCCCAAACCCATAGCGAGTGGATGGAAATGCAGCGAGAAATTAAGGAGATCGACCGTCAGTTGCAAGAAAAAGAACGGGTGTTGCGAGAAGTGCAAGGGCGGTTGCAAGAGTTGGACAATCAACAAATGCGGTTGGGCGAGAAAATAGAGGAAACGCGATCGCATCTCGAACAGTTGCGCGTCGGGGAAGTGGAAACGAGCGATCGGCAAAAGGAAACCCATGCCAGTATCTCTCAACTCGACAGTCAAATTCAAGAAACCGAAACCCAACTGGCGCAACTTGCCGCTGTATTAGGAGAAATTAAAGGAGAACGCGATCGCGCCGAAACCAGCCTCGAAACCCTCAAAAACGAGAGACAGCAACACTTCTGGCAAATCGAAAAGCTCCAACAAACCCAACAAGAACGCCTCCAAGCCAGACAAAACGTCCGAGAACAACTCGCCGCCCAACAAAACGAACTCCAAACCGCCGGACGCTGGGAACTTGCCAACAGCCAAGACTCGCCCTATGCCCAACTTCCCCTCGCCCAACAACTCGAAAAACTGCAAAAGGAAATTCAAAACGGAACAAAGCGCCTCGAAGCAATGGAACCCGTTAATATGTTAGCCCTCGAGGAGTATGAAAAAGCGCAACTTCGCCTAGAAGAACTCACCGAAAAAGTCACCACATTAGCGGCCGAACGAACAGAACTCCTATTGCGCATTGAAAACTTCACCACACTGCGCTTGCGGGCGTTTAAAGAGGCCTTTGATGCCGTTAACGAAAACTTTCAACAAATCTTCGCAACTTTGTCTGAAGGCGACGGCTACCTCGATCTCGACAACGCCGAGGATCCCTTCGCCGGGGGACTCAACCTCGTCGCCCACCCCAAAGGCAAACCCGTACAGCGCCTCAGTTCCATGTCCGGGGGGGAAAAATCTTTAACCGCCCTCAGCTTCATCTTTTCGCTGCAACGCTATCGTCCCTCGCCGTTTTATGCCTTCGACGAAGTGGATATGTTTTTAGATGGGGCCAATGTCGAACGCCTTTCTAAGATGATTAAACAACAAGCGCAACAAGCTCAATTTATCGTGGTGAGTTTGCGCCGTCCGATGATTGAAGCGTCGGAACGAACCATTGGGGTGACACAGGCGAGGGGGGCGTATACTCAGGTGTTGGGGATTAAGTTGTGAGGGGGAATAGGGCATTGGACATGGGTATCGAGAAATCAGCCGTGAAATCAATTTTGGGCTGTAGGGACGTTCAATTGAACGTCCCTACATTAGGGTTTGCTGAATAAGTGTTGTGATGAGCAGGGGAAGCAGGGGAAGCAGGGGAGCGACCCCGACGAACTTTTATCTTAAAAGAATGTAGCCAAAAGCACTAAAATCTGTTTTCCTCTTGAATACCCTAAAGTCAAGCGATCGCACAAAAAATGTAACGCGCGGCGGCAGGGGCTAAAGTTCCCACTACGGCAGGGGCTAAAGCCCCTACTACAAACTAACGCGCGGCGGCAGGGGCTAAAGCCCCTACTACGAACTAACGCGCGATCGCAACGCTCGAAGACCGTCCCGTTCGAGGTACCATTCGAGTTATCGGGTCACTCCGCGACGGAGAACGGTCAATTTTCAAATAGAGGCAATATGAATCAGGTGAAGTGCTTGGGTAAAGTCTATTTAGTGGGTGCGGGTCCTGGAGATCCGGGTTTATTAACGCTCAAAGCAAAGGTTCTCCTCGAACACGCTGATGTCGTCGTCTACGATGCCCTTGTCAGTCCGCCTATCCTTGAAATCATTAATCCCCAAGCTGAAAAGATCGACGCGGGGAAACGTCGCGGTCGTCATTCGTTGCCCCAAGAACAGACAACGCAACTGTTAGTCGAAAAAGCCCAAACCCATGCCATCGTTGTCCGTCTCAAGGGAGGCGATCCCTTTGTTTTCGGTCGTGGCGGCGAAGAAATGGAAGATTTATGTGCTGCTGGGGTTCCGGTGGAAGTTATTCCGGGAATCACGTCAGGTATCGCTGCTCCTGCCTATGCAGGCATCCCTGTAACCCATCGCCAGTATAGCTCGTCAGTCACCTTTGTCACCGGCCACGAATCGGCGGGGAAATATCGCCCGCAAGTCAATTGGGAGGCGATCGCGCGCGGTTCGGAAACTATCGTTATCTACATGGGCGTACACAACCTCACCAATATCGTCCAACAGTTAACCGCCGCCGGACGCAGCACTGACACGCCCATCGCCCTCATCCGTTGGGGAACGCGCCCCGACCAGGAACAGTTAATTGGAACTTTAGCGACCATTCTCGAACAAATCCAAATTACCGGATTTGAAGCTCCCGCGATCGCAGTCATCGGCGATGTTGTTAACTTACAAGGTATCCTCGGTCAACCCAATTTCTCATATAACAACCCATAACAAAGAACAAATGACAAATGACAAATGACAAATAATCAATACTTCCAATTTGAAGCCGATTTTGTTGAATCTCTTCGCTGCATTCCCATGCAAGTCCGTCTCAAACTGGATACCTGCGGCGTAAAACTCAAACTCCAACACTGGCATCGATTTTCCCATGCAGAACGAGAAACCCTCGTTGAAAACCCATGCACAACTTTAGCTGAAAGTCAAGCGTATCGCGACTATCTCCAAAATCTCGTCATTCGCTACACCGGACAACCTGCTGGGGAGCTCGCGATCGCGCCTCATCCTCCTTGGCTAAACGATACAGTCATTCCCGAAGAGGTGCAACTCAAAGCCAAACAATTCAATGTTACATTAAATCTCCAAGACTGGAAAACTTTAACGCCAGAGCAACGCTTTGCCCTCATCAAACTCAGCCGTCCCAGTCACGAAAACGCCAACTTTTTACCAGCCCTCAAGGAATTCAATCTAGTATAGCAAGGTGGAAATACTCCAACAGCCTGAATAATACTCAAGATTTAAAATATTGCCCTAAAAGCGAAAATCTACTTATAATAAGCCTTGCATGGCTTCCCAGGTCAAACCTCGTTGAAGATAATGGGGCCGGTCGGGATTATAAGGGCTGGCGACGCGATCGATGCTAATGATTTTCGCGTCCGTTGGCAGTACGGGAACGTCGGGATCGAAAGCGGTAGGACGCATCAGAGAACTGGAAAATCCTTTGAAAATAGTGATGCAATCTTCTTCTCCCTCGATTTCCGCCGCGACGATTAAGACTTCTTGGGGATGTTTTAGGGTATATTGTTCTAATCGTTTCTCAATCGAATCTGACATTTCAATTCAAAACTAAAAATTTACCAAGCTTACAGACTCTAAAAGGCGATCGCTCCTATTTTATCCCACCTGCATCACTTTCGGAAAACTAATATTGCTCGCTCTCCAGCACGGGGACTGCGCAGTGGCCCTCGGAATCTCTGTCAAGCAGAGTTTTTATATAGCGTTTTTATTTGATTTGTAAAATCTTGACTTCGGGATTCAGAATGGAAGAATAGAAGAATAGAAGAATTCAAGGGAGGAGCGAGGAGTTACTAAAAGTAGGGAATATTCTTATCTGTTTATATTTCATTTGGAAACGCTATAGAGATTGGCTTAATTCGGATAACTTTCTCGCTGGCTTTCCCGGAAACATTGCCGTATCGTTGGAGAAAAAACTGGCATTTATTTACAACCAACTTAAAGATGAATACAAGGAAGCTGAGGTCGGTACTGAATTTTGTATAACTCCTTAGAAATTTCCATATAAGAGGACGAAGTGGCGCGAATAAAAAAATTGAGTAGAGGTTTGAATTACTCGTTTCTCTACTCAATATTACTTGTTATCTTCGGCTGAGTTGGTTAGTTAAAGCGATAGCCCACGCCACCTTGAATGCTGACTGCATCGGCAGGGCTATTTTCATAGGCATTGATTCCCCATTTGGCATCGCCGTAGACGACTACGCCGTTAAAGACTTCAGCTTCGCCACCAGCGACAATGACCGGTGCGTCGTCGTTTCCGAGGGGAGTGGGTTTGCCGTTGGCTTCGACGAAGGAGTAACCTGCACCGACATAAACGTTGGCGTTGTTGGTAATGGCTTGGTCGTAGGAGATAATAGGCATAATGGCGCTGGTTTCGTCGCTAAATAGGACTGCGCCTCTGACAGAAACTGGCGCGTTGGGAATGGCAACGCGGCCTTGAATATTGCCGCCAAATGTTGCCGCATCGCCGGTTTGTCCGCCGTTGGTTACGCCTGCGGCTACGCCTGCACCGACATAGCTGGCATCGGTTCCAGGTTTGTCAACTTCGACGCGATAGGGCTGTGCGGTGGCAATTCCGGCGGAGAGAATTGTAGCGGAAATGGCGGATAATGCGATCGCGGGTTTGAGAAGATTGTTCATGATTCTCTTCCTTATTAAGTAATGGTGTTGGGGTGCTTGGGTTCAGGTTTGATGTTGCTTTTTTCCCGATAAAAGTTCCGACTTACGGTCTTTTAATTTGGGAAAGTTAGACTGTTTCGCTCAAAAGATAGATACGATTTTGATCGATCTTCTTCTCTTTATTTGAATTGAGAGAAAAGAATATCTTTATCTCTTGCTTCCTTAGATGACAGCGATGCCGCGTTAATGTTTCCGGTTTTTGAGGGGAAGTGGACTGTTTTTAAACTGGCACGATATTAGCAATCGGTAGACTGTTGAAAAACTGGCACAACAAAGCGCGATCGCTAATTTATTATTAGTTAGTCAAAAAAAGATTGTTGAGTTGTGGCGAATTGATTCAATATAGCAATTTTACTCTTTCTGTAAGCGATCGCGCCACGACCGAGTTCCCACAGATTGACACGACAGCGTGGCAATTTCTGCCGCACCCGACAAGGCGGCGAGGAAGTCGCGCTCGAGAATGTAGTGACAGAACGCACCGTGAAAAATATCGCCCGCGCCTAACGTATCGACGGGTTGAACTTGCCGAACCTCAAGCTGTCCCGAAGTGGTTCGCGTCCAATATTGAATAGGTTTCTCGCCTTGGGTAATGGCGATGTAGGGAATTTTTTGGTCGATTAAATAGGTCGAAATTTCCGCGCGATCGCGGCAGGAGGGAGGATAAAAATCTGCCGAACAGATGGCATAATCGACAAAGGGAAGAATTTCTTCTAAACCGGGCTTCCAACTGCCGCCGTCGAGAACAATGGGAAGCTGTTGCGCCTTTGCCAACGGCGCGATCGCGCGGCTTAATTCCAGTTGATGGCCGTCTAATAATACAATCTCGACAGCAGACAAAATATCGGCATATAGTTGTTCGTCGATGGCAGGAATAGAAGCGCCTTTGAGAGAAACCACCGCGCGATCGCCAGTCGATTGCGTGACAATAATCGAGGAAATCGGCGCGGAAATGTCCGTTTCAGCCGCTAAATCAATAAACTTGACTCCCTGCGCCGCCAAATCTTCCCGAATGAGGACACCCGTCGGACTGCGCCCGATCGCACTCCACAACGTCGCGCGATCGCCCAGGAGAGAGAAGGTAACGGCTGCATTGGTAGCAGGGCCCCCTGCCGCGATCGCGCAGTCGGATGCGAAAATTTTCTCATTGGATTGGGGGAAATGGTCAACGCGATAAATTAAATCTAGCGCCGCCATGCCAACAAAAAGTCCCGAATGTTTCATGTCAGTAAACAGTTACCAGTTACCAGTAAACAGTTAGCAGTAAATACTTAAACAGCAAGTAGTAGTTAGTTAACGGATGCCAAAAAACCTACGATTGATGACCAGTGACTAAGGACTAAGGACAAATGACCAATGACCAATGACTAAGGACAAATGATTAATGACCAACGATCTAAAACCTGGAATATTGTACGTTGTCAGTACCCCTATTGGGAACTTAGAGGATATGACCTTTCGGGCTGTGCGTATTTTACAGGAGGCGGATGCGATCGCGGCAGAAGATACGCGCCGCACGGGGAAACTACTGCAACATTTCCAAATTACTACGCCCCAAATCAGCTACCACGAACATAATTCTCGCGCCCGTCTCGCCCAACTGTTGCAGCGCTTGCAGCAAGGAGAAACCATTGCTCTCGTTAGCGATGCGGGAGTGCCGGGGATTTCCGATCCGGGAGTGGAGTTAGTTCGCGCTTGTATCGAGCATAACATTGATGTGGTACCTATTCCGGGTGCCAATGCAGCGATAACGGCGTTAGTTGCTTCGGGATGCAGTAGCGATCGCTTTGTTTTCGAGGGTTTTTTGCCGGTGAAGGGGAAGGAACGACGCGATCGCCTTCATTTCTTGGCCCAGGAAGCACGCACGCTTATTATCTACGAAGCGCCTCATCGCTTGCAACGTACCCTAGCCGATTTTGCCACGGTTTTTGGCGAAGATCGAATGGTTGTTCTCGCTCGAGAGTTGACGAAGTTGCACGAAGAGTTTTGGAGAGGGACGTTAGCTGAGGCGATGGCGCAGTTCCAAGTTCGTTCCCCCAAAGGCGAGTTTACCTTAGTCATTGCCGGAAAAGAACCCGCGATCGCAGTTGCCCTTTCTGCAAGCGAGATGAAAGTCGAGTTGAAAAATTTGCTGGCTGAGGGAATGACGCGATCGCAAGCTAGCCGCCATTTGGCTGAAAGTACCTCCCTTTCTCGCCGCGAGATTTATCAATTAACTTTGGAGTTGGGCGAAGATGATTGCAGTTCAACGTAATTCGTAATAAGGCAACAGGCAATTTTTTGTGTAAGTTATACCAATTCTATAAATTCTGACTACACATTGATGAGTGTCCCCCCTGCTTCCCCTGCTTCCCCTGCTTCCCCTGCTTCTCTTACCAGCATCTGTAATCGAAGTTTGGGGAATTGGTATTAGACGCGTCTGGGCTTCAGGAACGTTTTTTTTGACACTCGCGTCACTCAACTCAACTGGAATTCGCGTTTTGTGGAAGTGGCATTTAGCCGCGTCCCATAACATTGTCAACAATTGCGAATTCCAAATCGGTTCTAAACCTGCTACTATCCAAATCGACTAACTTATCAGGAGAAGCTTGCGAGGTGAAAATTCACCCCACTGCTGTTATTGAGTCGGGGGCTCGGTTAGGGGAAGATGTCGAGATCGGACCCTTTACTTATATCCAAGGCGATGTTGTTATCGGCGATCGCTGTATTATCGGCCCCCACGTTACGATTTTACGCTATACCACCCTTGGGAATAATTGTACGGTTCATGCTGGTGCGGTTTTGGGAGATTTACCCCAAGATTTAGCCTTTAGCCATGAGGAAAGTTACGTTCGCATTGGCGATAATTGCACCCTGCGCGAAGGGGTAACCATTCATCGCGGGACGAAGTTGGGAACGGTAACGGAGGTGGGCCATGATTGCTTGCTGATGGCTTTTTCTCACCTAGCACATAATGTCAAAATAGGCAATAAAGTTATTTTGTCTAATGGCGCGTTACTTGCCGGTTATGCCGAAGTTGGCGATCGCGCTTTCATTAGCGGCAACTGTCTCGTTCACCAGTTTACCCGTATCGGTCATCTTGCCATGCTTTCGGGCGGAACCGCCGTTCAAAAAGATGTACCGCCGTTTTGCATGACGCGATCGATGAGTAGCAATACGGTAATGGGATTAAATACGGTGGGTTTGCGACGCGCTGGCTACACCGACGAAGAACGACTCCAACTTAAGCGCGCTTTGAAGCAATTGTACCGTTCCGAGGCAACTATTTCCGGCGCGATCGCCCAAATCGAACAAGAATTTACGTCGGAGTTGGTACAGCAATTGTGTCAATTTGTCAAAGAATCCCAGCGCGGAATTTGTAAGTTTGTTAGGAGTTCGGCAACTTGAATGGAGGACGAGGGAATAGAGAATAGGTACTCTCGCAACAGTTTGATTTAGCTACGTCAACTTAAGATAAATGGCACTTCCTATTAGCCCTGACATCAATTTACCTGTAGGAACCAGTAAAAACCAGTGAAGACCAGTGGGAGCCTGTAGGGACATTCAATTAAACGTCCCTACGTTGAAACCGACTCCAAGCCCAATTTCATCTGAATCTTAACCCGTTTTAACGGGTTTTAGCTTTAAGCCAAGAACTTGAGTTCTTGGCAAACTTATACTGCCGACGAAAAGCAAATTTTCAAATAATCATCTTCCATTTTAGCGCCCGATGGATTTAAAGCAGCAAGAGCTTGGGGCAGAACCAAATTGCGCCGATGGTTGCCAATTCTCACATTGAGTTCGTCACCGGTTTTATTGAGCTGAACCTTATCTTTCGTCACTCCTGGCAAATACAACTCTAAATTGTAGTTTTTACCCTCTTGGAAAACGCGAATTGTATTTTCCTTATAATAAACTTGCGCCGGATCGTCATCGCCGTACAACACATCTTTTAACCGCTCTAAAGACGCAATTCCACACATTTCCTGGGTAAATAAAGGCGCTTCTTTCACCGGCAGAGGATGAAAATTGTTGTAAATTTCCTGTTTGTAAATCTGTTGATTTTCCTTCCACTTTTTGAAAAACGGATCGCTCACTTCCTCGGGAATGATGCGGTTGGCAACGACCAAATCTGTCGAAACATTGTACAAACTGAGATAAGCATGGGCGCGCAAAGATTCCTTGATCACCATTTTTTCGGGATTCATCACCAAGCGCACGGAAGTTTGAGCATTGTCGGTCAAAACCTTTTCCAATGCTTCAATTTGTTCGTAAAATTCGTAAGGCGCGTCCATCACCTCCTTGTCAGGAAGGGAAAAACCCGCGATCGGTCTAAAAAGCGGCTCGACCAGGGGCCGCAGAGCAACTGACATTCCCTGTAACGGTTTGTAAAATCTTCTCATATACCACCCCCCCACTTCGGGAATGCTCAACAAGCGCAGTGCCGTTCCCGTCGGTGCAGAGTCAATAATCAGAACATCGTATATCCCTTCATCGTAGTGACGTTTCATGCGCACCAAGCCAAAAATCTCATCCATTCCCGGCAGAATAGCCAGTTCCTCAGCTTGTACCCCTTCCAAACCCCTCGCTTGCAAAACCTGGGTAATATAGCGCTTGACTGCGCCCCAGTTGCCTTCGAGTTCCATGAGCGCGTCCAGTTCCGCACCCCAAAGGTTGGGACGAATGGAACGAGGTTCGTGTCCCATTTCCAAATCAAAGCTATCGGCGAGGGAGTGGGCGGGATCGGTACTGAGGACGAGGGTTTTGTAACCTAACTCGGCACATCGAAGTCCCGTAGCGGCTGCAACGGAGGTTTTGCCAACGCCGCCTTTGCCGGTCATTAAGATTACGCGCATGACGATTTCAATCCTGCTGAGAAAGAGTTTACATTTTTTATCATAGTGGAGTAAGGAAGACCTACGCTACTGACAGTCGAAGTCGCGTAGGAGCGGGATAACCTAAATAACTGATGTAGGGACATTTCATCAAACGCCCTACTGATAAGCACTTATACCAGATTGACATGAAGCTGCACAGAATCAAGTAGGGTGTGTTAGCGGAGCGTAACACACCATTACACTCATCGCGAATTTAGGGGAAGACAATCTATGCAACGTCATCTTAAATTGGTATTACACAAAATAGATTACGTATGAAACCCGCCCAAAACTCCCATTGTGCCTTAGTTCTCAAAAATCGCTATGTATAGCGTTTCCAAATGAAATATAAACAGTAGAAGAGTCTTATGAATTTTGAGCAACTCCTCAAAGCCTCTTGAATTCTTCTATTCTTCTATTCTTCCATTCTTAATCCTTCCGTCAAGATTTTACAACTCAAATAAAAACGCTATATCATTGATTTGGGCGAGGGACTTAACTGACATGACTCTGCGGTTGAGTGTAGTTATTCAAGGCATACTCATAAGCATTTTTTAAGTTATGATTGCCTGCTATGGTGCCATACTGGGCCGTAAAATCTACAGGTATCCCAATATGCTGGTAGCGCAGCCTACCCATGAGAGACAAGGGCGCATCGGGAACAAGGTCGCAAGTATTGACTAATCGATAGGTAGGAACTTTATTTTGGTTATAGGCAGTCGCAAAGTCCAGATTTCCGACTTTGGGACTTGCAAAGTTATAGTGTTTAATCGGCAGTTTATCGGGTTGATATTGGGTATGGGCGATGACATCGGGAACCGCTAGCGTTGAGAGCCCGGATCCCAGACTATGACCCGTTATAAACAAGCGTTTGGCTTTGGGAACTGCTTGGTCGAGGGTAGCGATCGCGCCCCCCTTCATGCCGAGATAAACTCCGTAGAAGCCTCGGTGGACTTTACCGTAGTTGGGGACAATATGACTAAAGGGTTCTTGTCCGACTTCTACATCTTCAATCCAGTCTTCTGCTGAGTCAGTCCCGCGAAAAACGAGATAAGCGGTACCTCGATCGCTCCAAGCTACAAAACCCAGAGGTTCTGAATGATAAAAGAACTTTAAAAATTTTTCTTCGACCCAAATCGGTTTGCTATAGTTTAGAGACAGAACGTCGTTAGGTTTCCAGTTGAATTGCTCGGGTTGAGGTTTGTGTTGTTCCACCCACTGAGCATACATATCATACGCTGTTCCCACAAGCGTAGCACAATTAAGAGCTTCTTCTCGCTCGAACGGAGAAGGAGGAAAATACATCGGCGAACTAACCATAGATTTAAGTTGATTTTGGAAGAATGGAAGGGATGCGATCGGGTTGAATCGACTGCACTCCAGTTGTCAGGAAAAGGTTCAATAATTTAATTACAAAATATCATAAGTTGCTTTGACCTTGGAAGAAATGTTGTTTGAGGACATCGAAGCGGGAACAGTGCCAATAGTCGATGTGGGAGACAATCTGTTCTTTTTCGTTGAGAGTGAGTTCGCTGCGACCTGGGATGGCAATGCGGGGTTGCCAAGGAAGGGGTGTTGTCCAATGTAGCGTCCATTGGGTGTGAATAATATTCCCCTCGCGATCGATGTGGTGCAAGTCCATGCGAACCTGTTTAAACCAAGTGCTGATAAAATGAATGGTTTTTTTGTACTGTTGGAGTCCCCGAAATTCGTTGAGGGGGTCTTTGAAGTAGACATCGGCGGCATAGATGTCGTAAGTTTGGTTGGCGGGGAAGCGCTGATAGTCGGCGGTGAGGATTTCCAGGATATCCATAAAAATGGGTGGGAGAAGTGGTTTTTATTGTAGCTTTAAGAGTCGAGCAGCAATTGTGGAGAGCGATCGCGTGGTGCCGGTTTTCCGCTAGCCTAGAACTTGCGAGATAGCTTGCAATCCACACAAATTGCACCGACCGACCTCTTAAACGGAGAATCAATTTTGGGTATCGAACTGCGCAGTTACGTCTACATCGACCGCCTCCAACCTCAACACGCCGCCTATATTGGAACCGTCGCCCCGGGTTTTTTGCCCCTACCGGGAGACTCTTCGCTGTGGATTGAAATTTCCCCCGGCATTGAAATTCATCGCATTACCGATATTGCTCTCAAATCTACGGCTGTCCGTCCCGGCGTACTGATGGTAGAACGGTTATACGGGGTGCTGGAAATTCACTCGAGCAGGCAGGGTGAAACTCGAACGGCGGGGAAGGCGATTGTTGATTATTTGGGAGTTCGCCCGGGCGATTGTCTCAAGCCGCGCGTGATTTCCAGTCAAGTCATTCGCAACTTGGACGCGCACCACGTTCAGCTTATTAATCGTTCCCGTCGGGGACAAATGATTTTGGCGGGGCAAACGCTGTATGTTTTTGAGGTAGAACCGGCTGCTTATGCGGCTTTGGCTGCTAACGAAGCTGAAAAGTCGGCTTCTATTAATATTTTACAAATTTCAGCGGTCGGGAGTTTTGGACGGATGTATTTGGGGGGCGAAGAACGGGATATTTTGGCAGCGGAACGGGGCGTTTTGGAGACGATGGAAAGTTTGCCGGGACGAGAACGAAAAACGGCGGAGCGAAAGGAGTGAGCAATTGGAATTAAAAATTAAAAGTTTATGTCTTTAATTCAAACAGACGCGTTGTCAATTAATAATTAATAATTGGGTCTAAATCCTCTTCTTTTAAGGAGAGGTAATTACTCATTATTCATTATTCATTATTCATTATTCATTGTAAAAGCTATTTGTTTTTGTTGAAATGGACTTGGAAGGTTTAGTTCGCTCCAATCGCACAATTCGCGCGATCGGATTCGACGATGCGCCGTTTGTGCGCACTGCGGGGGGAAAGGTGCCGATAGCGGGTATTGTTTGCGCCAAGACGCGCTTTGAGGGGATGGTGTGGGGAGAAGTCCAACAGGATGGTTGGGATGCGAGCGATCGCATTTGCGAGTTACTGTTAAGTAGGTGGGCGTAATTAAAAGAACAATATCTCCAGCTAAAACCCTTACCTGGCAAGGAATACGGTTTTCGAGGTTATGCGTTTATTTTTGCCCACCTACTTACCCGGCAAGTTTTTGCCTCAGTTGCATTTGGTTCTCATTGATGGTTTGGGGTTTGGCGGGTTTAACTTGGTGGACTTGCCCCTGTTGACAAAGCGCTTGCAGCGTCCCTGCGTTGCCGTCATGCGTCGCCATCCCAATTTGGCGAAAATGGAAGCGGCGTTGCAGAATCTTCCCCATCCCGAAAAACGTCTGGAACTCATTCGACGCGCCGGACCGATTTATAACGAACCGCCTTTTTTCTTTCAAGTTTGCGGCGAAACCCCCGACGCGATCGCGGCAGTTCTTCCGAGACTCACCGATTGTGGTAAAGTGCCAGAAGCCTTGCGATTGGCCCATTCAATTGGCGCGGCAGTGGTGAAAGGAGAAAGTGGTTCTCAGGCATAGACGACTGACTGGTTCTAAGTTATGTAGCGTTGTTATTGGGGTTGTAAAACTCTAGCTTCGGAAGAATGGAAGAATAGGAGAATAGAAGACACCTGTCCACCTGCCTTATGAAGTAAAGCTTCTTGGTCATTTCCATTCAGCGAGAATTACAAAGGAAAGCGACGCATTTGACTGGCCGCAATACGAGCGTTGCGCATTAAACTGTCGGAGAGTCCCGGAATTTGAGGAATTTGGAGCAAAACGTCCACCGTCCGCCGTAACATCCTGACAATATCGCCGTCGTCAAGACTCGTTTCCTCGCCCAATTGATTCCAAGTCAGACTCTCTTCTTCGCCGAGGGCCCACTGTTCGACTAAACCAATGGTGTCCTGCTCGAGCCAAACCGGAAGCGCGACGTTATGCTGTCGTTGAACTTGATTGAGGCGGTGTCGAAGTTTGCGCAGTCGATCGAGAGTTTCGGTGACAATGGGAGAGGCAAAGAGATTACATTCGGTATCGTGGCGGGCTGTTTCGGTAATGAGGGCCGCGATCGCCGCCGCTAGTTGAGAAGGAGTCAATGCTTCCAATTCCCCCGACAAAAACACCAACGCCAGCCACAACTCATTTTCGCTGCGAATGGCGGCGGCCGCTTTTCCGAGGGCCGTCGGTTTATAACCCGATAGCGCCCCAAACTCGCGCAACACCGCAATCAATTCGAGAAACTCTTCCCAATAATAAGACCGATTGAGTTGATGGCGCTGGTATTTGACCTGAGTGTGGCTGAGTTCTTCCTGTAACTGCTGGCGTTTGCGCTGTCGTTCGACTAGGCGGCCGGGTTTGCCCAATTGGTGGAGGGGATGGCTGGCGAGTTGTGCTTCCAAGCGCTCGACAAGGCTATGCTGTTCGGCGACTTCCGGCGCGGGTTCCAGGTCGTTAGCCGCAGCCGATAAACGTTCGGCGACTGCTGCCGACTGCTTATCGCCTTTGCGCGTTTGTCCCTGTTTAATGGCGAGTTCGGCGGGGGGTAACAAGTGCGCGATCGCATCCTTGGGAACAGTCCCATTGTCAATTCCCACCACATTGCCCGTTCCCGCGACATACCAGCGGTTATTAGCACCCAAACAAATCAAATAGGGCGATTGACCGCTTCCGGCTGCCTTTTCGTATAATAAGGCGGGGAGGGGAGAAGCCACCGGTACGCGATCGCCTTTCAAATACACAATTGTACCGCTGTCAACCTCGGCCATCGCGCGCGTCATTTCCCGCTTGCGCGTCTCATCTGCCTGCTTTTGCAGAATTTTCAACAAGCGGCGTTCTTCCTTGAGGCGCTGGCTGAGTTTTTCGTAATTCGCCAGTTGCTTGGGGCTAACGGGGGCCAATTCTACATCTAATTTAGCCAATTCCGTCGTCAAGGCCGCGATCGCCTGTTGTTCGGGGGCGAGTTTGAGCTTGGCCTGATACTCGGCAAAACTGCGTTTGAGCAAATCCTGCACTTCTTCAATGGTGTGCTTTTGCAACAAATTCAACACCATACCGTAGGACGGCGTAAACCAACTGCGCAACGGTTCTGCGTTTGCCGTTGCCAAATAAGCCGCCTCTTTCGCCCCTTCAAAGGGCGTTTCCACCGTCACGACATGGCCCACGGTATCCATCCCTCGCCGTCCCGCACGTCCGGCAATTTGCAAAAACTCCGACGGGGTTAAAAGGCGGTGTCCGTCGTCGCTGCGCTTGCTGAGCGAAGAAATGACGGTGGTTCGCGCGGGCATATTAATTCCCGCCGCCAGGGTTGCGGTGGCGAATACCACCTTTACCAACCCCGCCTCGAATAGTTGTTCGACTAACCCCTTCCAAGCGGGTAACAGTCCGGCATGGTGGGCGGCGATGCCTCGAGTCAGGGGTTCGATTTGGTCGGCGCGCGTCGCTTCGGGATTTTCCTCGCACCACCGTTGGGCTTTTTGGTAAATTTGGGCGGCTTCGGACTCGTTGACGAGGCTCGAGCCCGTTAAGCTATCCACGGCTTGTTCGCACCCGCGACGGCTAAAAATGAGGTAAATGGCGGGTAACAGGTCTTTAGCTTGCAATTGCCTCAAGACGGTGGGAATTTTCGGACAGTCATCGGACCGCAGTCGCCGCCGCTTGCGCGAGTGTTTGGGTTTGAGGCGCGGGTTAATTTGGGTGCGTTTTGGGTTGAGGAGGGGGAATAATCCTTTGAGGGTGCTGTAGTAGAAGCGTAGGGGAACTGGGCGATAGTCGGAGTCGATGAGGACGCAATCATTTTCGGCAATTTCTTTTTTCCGGGCGATGGCGCGCACGTTATCGATCCAGGCGGTAAATTCTTGGGGATTGCCAATGGTTGCAGAGAGGGCGACAAGTTGGATGTGGGGGGGACAGTAGATGATGGATTCTTCCCAAACGGTCCCCCGGCCGCGATCGCTGAGATAATGACATTCATCGAGAACCACTGCCCCCACGTCCCGCACGGAAGTTCCCACTTGACCGATGGGGGTTTCGTAGAGCATATTGCGGAAGATTTCGGTTGTCATCACAACCACCGGCGCGCCTGCATTGACGAGAATATCGCCGGTAATTAAGCCGACGAGGGATTCGCCAAACTGGTTTTGAAAATCCCGCAATTTCTGGTTGGAGAGGGCTTTGAGGGGAGTGGTGTAGAAGACTCGCCGACCGCTTGCTAGAGCGCGGTGAATGGCATATTCGCCAATTAAGGTTTTTCCCGAACCCGTTGGAGCGCAGACGACGACTGATTTTCCGGCATCGAGGGCGGCAATGGCTTGGAGCTGAAACTCGTCAAGTTGAAAGGGAAACAACGTTTCGAGGTTGAGAGGTGAGGGGCTAGACGAAGCGTTCGCGCACACTTTGAGTTTTAGATTAAGGGACGGGCAAGGAAAAATCTGACTTTTCTATTGTAAGCTCACCCCGCTCTAAAGAGACGGGGCTTTCGCCTTAAACTTCCGCTACGCTAGGTAGCTTGCAATTCAAGCGTTCAGGGCGGCTGACAGCGCCCCCAGAGATAGCAATCATGATTGAGCCATTACGATCGGCATCGCCAATCCAGCCACAGTTACCGCACTTAAACCGCTTGCCTTTGCGCTCTCCGATATGCAAACAGCAGTTGCAGGTTTGAGAGGTGTAGGCAGGATTGACAACTATCAATGGAACGCCAGTCGCCATAGCCTTGTAGGTCAGGAATTGCCGCTGCTGGTAAAATGCCCAGCTATTAGAACGCCGTCGTTCGGTCTTACTTCGCGGCTGCTGGTTGGTGCGTTCTCTGATGCCAGTCAAGTCTTCAATGACGATGGTTGCGTTCAGCGTTGCCGCTGTCTGCACTATGCGTTTGCTGATTGTATGGTTCGCCCACTGCTGAAAGCGCCGCTCTTTACCGGACAGCCGTTTCAACAGGCGACGAGCGCCTCTTGTGCCTTTCCTCTGAATCGACGCTCTAACACGAGCAAATTTGTCACGAGTATTCTTGACCTGTGTGCCACTCCACTTCTGGCCATCGGATGTAACCGCGATGTCGGTTCGCCCCAAGTCAACCCCCAAAAAGCCAGCAGTTTGCCGCTGTTTTGGCGGCTCACTTTTGACCTGGATGTGGATGTAGTAACACCCATCTTTGTGCTTGCAAAGTTGAGCGCTTGTAGGGTTCTGCCCTTTGAGCTTGCCGATTTGGTAGTTACCCAATTCCAGCCGGAATCGTTCGCGACCATTAACCAGTGTCAAGCTGACTGTCCAATCTTTCTCGCGAAACGAGAAAATCCGGGCATCATAGTCGATGCTGGTTGGCTTGAACTCCTCAACTTTTCGCTTCTTGGCTTTTGCCGTTTTGCGATTAGCTCCAACCCTGGCGCAAGCCCTAACCGCCAGATTAGCCGACAACCCAAAGCGCGACCGAATCTCATGATAGGTCTGAGATTGAATCGCGGTTTTGTTTGTGGTTTTAGGGTCAACTTCCTGATTGGCGTAGTTACAGGCATCAGCAAATGCCTGAAGCGTAGCCTCAAGATTAGAGGCTTGTTCAAGCGTTAGTTGAAACTTGCAAACTACTGTCAGTACTTGTTTCACGAATACAAAATATTCACTTGTGAATATTGTATCTCAAGGCGGATAAATCCGCCGTTTGTTTTTCCCCCCTGTTCGGTCATAGACAGGGTTCCCAAACGTACTGAGTAACTTCCCGTGACACTCTTACGTCCCCAATGATGGGATTTGTTCGATCGGGAGGTGCAGTATGCGAATGGCCGAATTTGAGACATAATAAACGGGTTCCACTCTCGTTCCGTCAATTTTTTTTCTATGGGCCTTTCTTTTCTTCGTCGTTGGTTTTCTGCTGGGTTGTTTGGTTCGACGCTTCTGCTCGGGATGCAAGCTGCGCCGGTAAGATCGCAATTATACAATCCGATCCCCCTTCCTGGTGGAAATGAAGTGACCGATACGCTCACAGACCAAGATATTCCGACTGGGGAAGGTGGGTTTGCGCGCGATTATCAGGTGAGGCTGGAAGATGGGGATCAAGTGGCGATCGATTTGCTCTCCGATGAGTTTGATACTATTGTGACATTGATTGCGGCTGATGGTTCGACGGTGGCACAAAATGATGACGGACCCGATGGTTCGACGAATTCTCTGTTGTTTGCCCGCATTACAGAGGCGGGGGATTATATCGTTCGCGTTCGCGCCTTTGGGGAAACGGGCGGCGGCAATTTTGAGTTGAAGTTGACGCGGTTGAGGCCGATTTAGGAAGTTGGGTTTGGGAGGCGCGCGATCGCGTAACTGGGAGAAGAAGAGCGCGATCGCACCGCCATCGCTCCTATCTTTCGGAGAACAACTTGCTGTATATAGCGTTTACAAATGAAATATAAACAGTAAAAAAATATTACATACTTTCAATAACTCCTCAAAGCCTCTTAAATTCTTCTATTCTTCCATTCTTAATCCTTCCGTCAAGATTTTACAACTCAAATAAAAACGCTATATAGCGTTTCTAAATGAGAAGTAAACGGGGATGAGAACTCGTCTACTTTTAATAATTCCTCGCTCCTCTCTCAAATTCTGAATTCAGAATTCTGAATTCTGTACGTTTCGGAGAGTTTCACAACCCAAATAGAAACGCTATAGATATAAAACTCATTCTCTGCTCCCGATAAGTTTAGGATCAAAATTACCTAAAAGGTGCTCGTGGCGGCGAGGCAAAAGAGAAAATCCCTGTCTTACAATATGAGTGACTTCAGCTACTTTATCTTGAAGCATTTGAATATCGCTCACGTTCAATGGTCTCAGTAGTTTCTCCGCATCTTTACGCCGGTAAGCTTTAATAAGATATTTTGGAGTTATTTGTAAATAATATGCTATTATTTTCCAGGCAGTCCAGTCGGAAAATGATATTTTCCGGAGCGATTGAGTTCAATGCACACAAAGACGTGGGATTGCTCAATTTTAAAAAATGGTATTAGCAATATCAGGAGAGCCAGGAACACCAACAGTGTCGCGGTCTATCACTGGCTCCACTTCTATAGATTCATCATTGTGAATTAATTTTACAGCATTTTCGAGAGCTTTTTCAATAAAGCCACGGTTAGTAGAGTTTGGTAAATCTGACTGCCAGGAGTAAAATACTTTACAAGTTACCATAAAAAATACGTTTGTACTTAATAAGTTTTTGGGATACAAAAGCGCAATCCAACCTGATTGAGTCAAGCTATTTCTCTAAACTCTAACTTATCTATTTCCCTACTTAAAGGGAATATATTCAACTGCATTAATCCATTCATCAACTTCGGAAGCTTTAGCAATCAATTCTAAATCTGTAACAAACTGACCAATCGTGCCTCCCAGTTGATGTCCAAAGATTAATCCAGAAAAACTTCTTCCTTCTCGCTGCCAGGTTTCAGCTAAAACCCTAAAGCGAATATCTTGGGGAACATGAACATCTATGTACAAACTAATAGCCACTTACAGAAGTCCCCTTGCTTTCATGCGAACATAAAAAGGAGAATTAGTTGCTTGAGCTGCATCTTCTTGTACTTGCTGCCACTCCTGTCTAATTTCTAGCTCGATTTCTTCTTGATGGTCAAAATAATATGCCATTGCTGTATGAGCTTCGGCGGGTTTTAAGTAAAGGTGCTGGCGACATATTTCTTCGATTGACCAACCATAGGCGAGATAGTCCATCACGATTTGTGCGACTCTAATGCGCGGCAAGCGTTGCAATCTTGCAGGATGATTCTCATTTTTTTCGATGTGTGGATAACTCAGGGCAGGCATACTGTTTGATTTTTACCTAAATCCATTTTTGTATCTTTACAGTATAGTCTTTCAGTTCGACTTAATTCTGGCAGTCAAGGCTCGCCATAGCTTGAATTGCCAAAACTCGAGATAAAATCGCGCAAACCGCTGCATCCTAGAACAGATGCCCAAACGCTACTCAAAAAAGAGTCAAAAAACACAACAAAAAAGCTTCAGTCCATTCAACAACGGCACCATAAGTATCGCCTGTATGACCGCCAAGTTGACGATGGAACCCATATCCCGTCAAAAATGCGATCGCGCCCCCTCCCCCAATTGTCGCCCAAAACCAAGACTGCTCGACCGGAAAAACAACTAAAAAACTGCCACTCAAACCCAACAACACCAACACCCCCAACAAAACATCTTGAGGAAGGCGTATATTCTCCTTATGAAATGCCCCTTTTCCCGTGGGCTTAAGATAAGGATACAGCGCGATCGCGACAACTTGACCCCAACGTCCCCACCCCGCCGCCGCCATCAACGCCCACGTGCGATGCACCTCAATGTCGCTCAACGCCGTCGTTTTCAACACCAAAAGCGTTGCGGCCGCGATCGCGCCAAAGGCCCCCACCACACTATCTTGCATCGCCGCCAAACGCCGTTGCCGATCCATCACCGCCAGCCCATCAGCCGTATCAATAGCCCCATCGAGGTGCAACCCTCCCGTGAGAGCAACCCCCAACGCCACAACAACAGCGCTGCGCGTTCCCACCGGCATTCCCACTCCTTTTAACCCCCCATCAACCGTCCCAACAATCGCCCCCAAAAGCACGCCAATAATCGGAGCCCAACGCGCAATGCGCTCAAACTTCAAGCCCCAATACTGCGGCACAGGAATACAACTATAAAAGGTTATCGCTCCTAAAAAAGATTGAAACCCATTGCCCAACCAAGCGCGCAAACGGCCCATAACAAAAATCCTAGTTTTCCCAAAATCCCCTCGCCAGCGTCAAAAGATTGGGCTAAGATTGTGACATAGCCTGTAGTCTCAAGAGCGCGAAGGGTTCCGACCCTCCCATTCTTTAGACATCATGACATGGCAAAATAGGCATTTCGATCGCATCAACGGCTTTTTCTCATGAGTCACGACCAACTACCGCCCTCCCTTCCCGCTCCCTGCATCATTGATGTTGGGATTGTTGTCAATAAAGAAGATATGCGGCGTGTCCTGAGTTCTTTGGGTCGCGTTTACTATATCCATCTCCTAGACAATCAAGTTCAAAGCCAAGGCGAGGGCTGCGTCCTAGAAGTCTTCGCCGAACCCCATCAATCTACTTTAATCGCCAATCGCGCGCTGTATTTAAATGTACATAGTTTCGACTATTTACAGATTGATTGTTCTCCCGAAGGGGCAACCCGTTTCGAGTTGATTCAGGACAATCGACAGCTACGACTGGTTCCGTTGTCTAATCCCTTACAAGAACGCGCCACCGATCGCGATTTTGATGTAGACGCTCTCGAAGCGATGGTAACACAAGTTCTCTCAGCGAAGTGGGACGTGCAAATCGACGATGACGATTGTCCGTTTTAAGGGTAATATTTAAACCTCCAACTTCTCGTTAAGGGCGCATTGCAAAGGGTGGGTTTTTCTTTCCAACTTCAAGGTACCTGTAGCCGCACGCAAGCCCGCGCGGGAATTTTCCACACGCCCCACGGCACTGTGGAAACACCGCGCTTTATGCCGGTGGGAACCCTGGGAACGGTCAAAGGTCTAACCCCCGAACAGTTGGAGCGCGCCGGAGCCCAAGTCATTTTAGCCAACACTTATCACCTGCACCTACAACCGGGGGAGGTGATTGTCGAAGCGGCGGGAGGGCTACATAAATTTATGGGCTGGAAACAGCCAATTCTTACCGATTCGGGCGGATTTCAAGTCTTTAGTTTGAGTCAACTGCGGCAAATTAGCGAAGAAGGGGTGACATTTCGTTCGCCTCGGGATGGTCGGTTGGTGAATTTGACTCCCGAACGCGCGATCGCGATTCAAAATGCCCTCGGAGCCGATATTATCATGGCCTTCGACGAATGTCCCCCCTACCCAGCCGAACGCGCGGCTGTGGTCGCCGCAACCGAACGCACCCAACGTTGGTTAGAACGCTGCATCGCCGCACACCAACGTCCGGGGCAACAAGCGTTATTCGGCATCGTCCAAGGCGGCGTATACCTAGACCTACGAGTCGCCGCCGCCCAATCAATCGTTCAATGGGACCTTCCCGGCTACGCCATTGGCGGCGTGAGCGTTGGCGAACCCCCCGAACTCATGCACGCCATCGTCCGAACGACCGCGCCCTTACTCCCGCCCGAAAAGCCGCGCTATTTAATGGGCATCGGAACCTATCGAGAAATGGCGATCGCGATCGCCTCGGGCATCGACCTTTTCGACTGCGTGATTCCCACGCGCCTGGGGAGACACGGCACCGCCTTGGTTCGAGGAGAACGTTGGAATTTAAAAAACGCTCGATTTCGAGAAGATTTCCGCCCCCTTGACGAAACTTGCCCCTGCTATGCCTGTCAGAATTACACGCGCGCCTACCTCAACCATCTCGTCAAAGCGCGGGAAATGCTCGCTTATATCTTGCTATCGCTTCATAACGTCACCGAACTGATCCGCTTCACCCAACAGATTCGAGAGGCAATTATCAGCGATCGCTTCGCTGTCGAATTCAACCCTTGGCTCGTTCCCCCCTAGAGCTGCCCCGCCCGGGCCTGCACGAGAAGCTATAATAACAAAAGAAGCTTTGCGATCCGCAAAACTCCGAAAAAACAACCGAATCATTGCGATCGAAATATAACAATGAACGATAGTATAATCCCTTCCCAACGCGCAGCCGATAAAGTTGAATTGGCAATCAATATCGATTCAGACCTCCTCGAACAAATCCAACACTTGACAAACGATCCAAGCCGCGTTATAGAAACAGCAATTCGTCAATGGTTGCGAGGAGAACGAGAGCAAAACGAAGATCTCGCGCGCACCTTTAGACGCAATCCTCCCGTTCCGCCGCGAGGAGAATGGAACGATTAAGCCGCCGATGGCGCATCATTTTTTTGAGCGGATTTCAAACCCTCTAGAAAAGGGAACGCATCAATTGTAACTGGGTGTTCTACAAACGTTCGGTAAAAACCCTTACCTTATAGTCAATTGTTTCCATTCAATTTTGACGGTGGCAAGTGGACAGCTCGAACAATTCAGATTAAAACTAAAGACAGAAACTCATTACCTTTCAATCGCCGATCCTGTCATCATCCTCAAACCGTCATGAACTCTGTTCCTGCGCAAATTAACCCACCCAGTTTGCAGGACTTGGGCGCTGACCTTGTATTCGTTCAAGATCGTTCCGGCAAGTATCTCTCATTTTCTTGGAGTGCAGCACCAGATTTTGGATTGAGTTGCGAAGAGGTTCTCGCAGACCAACACGACAAGTATTTTACACCTGTCGATCGCGAAGCCTATCAAGGAAAAATTGAAAGTATTTTAGAACATCGAGTCCCCGAACGGTACTGCGCGCTCTTTAAAACCGCCCAGCAGTCGTTCCCCCTCGAACTGATTCTCAGCCCCATCCTCCTCCCCGACGGGCAAGTTAACAGAATCTTAGGCATGGGAAACTTGCTAGATGAGTCCTTACTTTTAAAAAGTCTGACATCGCAATCCTCACCGCAGCCCAACCCCTATCAAGATTTAGTCGAGCAACTCGCGCGCAAAATCCATCACAACCCCTACCGCAGTCTGCTTGCGGACATCACGCGCAACATTCGTCGGACGCTGGATCTGGCGACAATTTGGCAGCAAACGGTGGACAGCGTGGGAAAAGCTTTGGATGTCTCTCGCTGCTTGGTCATCTCCTACAACGCCCGCAAAGAAGAACTTAAAGTCGAGGTAGAGTATTGCCAGCGCCCTCACAAATCCATGTTGGGGGAACGACTCAACTTAGAGGTAGAACCCTACCTGCGACAGGCTCTCAAAAGCGTCGAACCCGTCGTCGTCGAGCAGGTATTTCAGCAGACCTTCGGACAACATTCAGTTCTCGTCGTTTCTACCTTTTATCAAAATCAACGGAGTGCCCTCATTTGCTTGCAACAGTGCGATCGCCACCGCCACTGGAACGCGCACGAAATCGAACTAATGCGAGAACTCGCCGCTCAAGTTAGCACCGCCGTTGCCCATGCGTCCCTCTATCAAGAACTCGAACACGCCAAGCAACTCGCCGAAGAAGCCTCGCGCCTAAAAAGCGAGTTTCTCGCCAGCACGTCCCACGAGTTGCGAACGCCGCTCAATGGCATTATCGGCTTCCTGCGTCTCATTCTCGACGGTCTGGCAGACGATCCTCAAGAGCAGCGAGATTTTCTCGAAGAAGCGCATCGCTCGGCGATTCACCTGCTCAACCTCATCAACGATATTCTCGATATTGCCAAAATCGAAGCGGGTAAAATGGAGTTGGACTTTACCGACTTCCTGCTGAGCGAACTGTTTGAGGATGTCGATCGTAAGACTCGCGCTTTGGCTCAACAAAAGAACCTCAGCTTTGAATTCCAATTGCCCGCTTCGCGCGAACCGATCGCGGTATACGGCAACTACCAACGCCTCTTGCAAGTGACGATCAACCTAGTTGGCAATGCCATTAAGTTTACCCACGAAGGTGGCGTAACCATTTCAGCCGAAGTGATGAAGAAAAAAATGACCCTGGACGGTCAGGAGTTTCCAGGAACGGTTCTGATCCGCGTGGCCGATACGGGGATCGGTGTCCCTATTGAGAAGCTTGACAAACTGTTTCAAAACTTCAGCCAAGTTGATGGCTCTCATACCAAATCCTACGGCGGGACGGGTTTGGGGTTGGCAATCTCGCAAAAGTTAGTTGAAGCAATGGGAGGCACAATTAACTTTTTTAGTATGGGCGAGGAGCTGGGCTCTACAGTCACGTTTACCGCTCCCCTCTTTCAGTTGCCGGTGATGGATTGAGTTGAGAGTAGCCGCAGGGTAGATTTTTAACGGTTTCTTTGTCGCCGAGCGTTACTATAGACAAGGTAACGTGACGTAACAGTTTGACAGGTTATAACAATGGAAGCTTTAACACTGACCCCCGATAACGTCGAACAGGTTTTAGATGAAATGCGCCCTTACTTAATGGCTGACGGCGGTAACGTCGAGCTGGTGGATATTGAAGGGCCAATTGTTAAGCTCAGGCTCCAAGGCGCTTGTGGCTCGTGTCCCAGCTCGACCATGACCCTAAAGATGGGAATCGAACGCCGCTTGCGAGAAATGATTCCCGAAATTGCTGAGGTGGAACAGGCATTTTAGGCTGGGTTTGGCAGTTTAACCCAGCTTGCGAGCTGGGTTGAGCCATTTCCACTGCTTGCTCGAAGCGCTCTTCTCCATTTTCGCGATTGCCAGAAGGATTATATCGGGCTAAGCTGTTGCGCATTTAAATTGAGAATTTGCTTCTGCCCTCTGCCCTCTGCCCTCTGCCTTTCGGAGAATTTGACGACACAGTTTAAAAGCCGAACAGCTTACATTTCGCGCACGACCGGTTTGCCGTCTTGCAGTTCGCCGATGAGGATGACATCGGCAACAGCGACAAATAGCCCGTTTTCAAGTACGCCGGGGATATTGTTGAGGGTTTTTTCTAAGTGGGCGGGGTCGTCGATGGAGTCGAATTTGACATCAATAACGAGGTTGCCTTGGTCGGTAACGACGGGGCCGGCTTTTTTGATGCCCATGCGCAATTCCGGTTGACCGCCCAACTTCGCGATCGCGCCCATCGCCGGGGTTACTGCCATTGGAATCACTTCCACCGGCAACAGGAACGTCGTTCCCAAGCGGTCTACTAATTTACCGCTATCAACCACGACAATAAATTCCTCGGCTAGAGCGTCTACCACTTTTTCGCGGGTGTGGGCCGCGCCGCCACCTTTAATTAAATTTTTTTGAGGATCGACTTCATCTGCGCCGTCGATGGCAATATCGATCCCTTCAACGGCATCGAGGGAGGTCAGCGGAATGCCGTATTTTTTGGCCAATACTTCGGCTTGGAAGGAGGTGGGAATGCCGACAATGTCTTTGAGTTCTCCCGATTTGAGGCGATTGCCTAAAAATTCAATGGCATAGGCAGTGGTCGAGCCCGTTCCCAAGCCGACAATCGATCCCGATTTGACGCGATCGGCAGCAGCCTTGCCAACCTCCTGTTTCATCAGCTTGACAGCATCCGTTTCCCCTGGCACGATTAAAACTCCTTTAATTTTTGGTTTTTGAAACGTCTTTTTTTCTCAATAGCAAATTGCGCCGAAGTCTTTCTCAGCAACAACAATACAGCAAGTTTATCTTTCAGTTATTTCACTTCCACCTCGAGCGCGATTCTCTCATTTTTAACGGTTTCCTCCCTCGGAATTTGCGATCGGGAAACGGCTTGATTCTTCTCCCAATCTCCTCGGTTCCTCTGGAGGTTTGACCAAATTAAGTCAGAGCGATCGCGCTACGAATTTCCGGCTTGAGCGGTTAACATCTCCTTGAGTTCGGCGAGTTTATCTGCCCACCGGGGATCGGGTTGAACGGTATCGCTATTGGAATTGCCGCCAGTTCGCTCGGTTTTTCTCGACTTATTGCTGCTGCCTCTTGACTCGCCGCGCTTGCCAGGAGAGCTACTTGCGCCGCCCGATTTCGTCGGAGGACTGCTTGGGGCAGCCGTTTCGGATTTTCCTTTCGAGCGCGGCAACGCCTTTTCAATTTTCAAGGTTGTATCCATGAAAGCTTGGCCGTTATGCTTTTCAATTAACTCGTTAGCCATCTCATCAGTGGGAACGGTTACAAAAGCAAACCCCCGACACTTGCCGGTTTTGCGATCCTTGATCACCTTCGCGGTTACTGCGTCTCCCGCATCGGCGAACACGGCTTGCAAATCTTGGCGCTCGATGGCTTCTTTGGGTAAGTTGCCTACGTATAGTCGAATCGACATTTTAGAGATTACCTCCAGATTGGAATAAAATGAAAACTTGACAGGTCGATCTTCATCCTTGACTCAATACCTTACTCAATGTAAATTGCCCGGGTCTAAGAGATCCCGTTGGATGTTTTGCCTTGAAGATTGCTTGTGTCGAGCGACGCGATCGCGGGTTATCAATCTCTACCTCAAAAAAGAGTTTAGCCTGCATACTACACCGAGCAGACGCGAGCGTCCTAATTTTTTTTCCTAGAGATTTTTTTCGCTGCACCAATCTCGCCGTTTTTCCCCGTCTCTAAAGATTACAGAGTGCTTGCACTAACTACAAACTTATCACGCTCTTGCCATTTTGACACGCGCTCGAGCTGTTGGATTCCCTCTAACTTGGGATAGAGATTTGCCTATAGGCGATTGTTCGCTCCGAGCATTTTCCCACAGGCGCAGTTGGTACAAATACACTCGAGACTTCCCATTGATTTTCATTCGACGCGAAGTCTACCTGGGGAAGTATAGCAACTTTGTCAAATATTTGTTATATTTCTTTACAGCAAAGGGAAAGGGAAGCTCCGCTCCTGACCTAGCAAGACAGCGCCAATGCGCGCTCACCTGAAGATCGGTCTATTTTCCCTTCGTCTCTCCCTTGTCGTTTGTTTTGTTTAGAGGTTGTCAATTATGTCTCAATCCCAACAACTCTCATTGGAACAGCAATTCAGCGTTCGTTCCTTTGAAAACCAAGTCCAGAAAATGAGCCGAGAGCAAGCCCAAGATTTCCTCGTCAAGCTCTACGAACAGATGCTTGCGCGGGAAAATATGTACAAAAGCTTCATCAAGCACGAATGGGGCTTAGACTCGATGTAGACCAACTCAAAGAGCGCGATCGCTCTGCGCCTCCGACGGTTGCCTCCTTCTCTCGCTTTCGTTCCGAAAAGGGAAAAAGCCGGGGATTCCGGGGTGCCACACTCGTATCCTCTTCACAACGCACGCAATTGTTTGAGAATTTAGCACTTGACGAGCGAAAACCCACCCTCGATACCGCCTCCCGCACCTCACTGAATCATTGAATTTAAGCGGTTTTGAGACGACAGATATTCTCCACAACCCAATATGTTCGCGAAATAAAATCCGTTCGCCTCAAACCGGGCAAGGCTCGATACTCGGCCAAAGCGATCGCGCGACGAACCTATGTTTAGTAAACTAGGATCGGTAAACAATTCGCTCTATGGGCGAGTTTTGTTGCCCGTTTCTCTGTGCGATATATTTGAGCTTGGGTCGTCGCAAGAGAACAAAAAAAGGCAATAATCTTCAATGTGTTAGCCCTGATGTTCAAACGCAGTTTAATTTGTACCGATTTATCCGACAGTCTCGATCGCCTCGTTCGCTTCGTTCCCCACTTAGCGGCTGGAGGTTTGCATCAGCTCGTTTTCGTACACAGCGTTCCCTTATGGGAAGAAGGTCAAATTCCGCGCGTTGACGAGCAGCGGATCGAAGCGGGAAAAGCGCGGCTGAGTGAGGCGCTCGACGAGGTTCCCGAAGGGGTTGAAGTCAAGCTAGAAGTCCCTTCCGGTCGTCCAATCGATACAATTCCCGAGTTAGTCGCCCGATACCGCAGCGAAGTTATTTTTACCGGAACGCCCATCCGCAGTTTACTTCAAGAAAAAGTAGTGGGCAGTACCACTTTAGAATTAGCAAAACGAACCCTAACGCCGATCGCAATCCTTCGTCCCCAATTAATTGCGACTTACACCTGCGAAGAATTAGCCTTGCGCTGCCAGCACTTGTGGCGCTACCTGCTGATCCCCTACAACGGCGGAGAATCGGCAAAGTATTTGCTCGATCGCATTAAAGAAAGCGCGCGCTCTCGTCCAGATAATTCTTTAGCCAAGTGTATGCTGTTGTGGGTCGTGGACGACGGACGCAAAAAGGTACCGAGGGAATACCGCCTCGAACAGGCAACCCAAGAACTCGAGTCGGCCAAAGCAGAGTTAGAAGCTTTAGGATTAGAAGTGGAAACCGAAGTACGCTTAGGGAACTTTTTCATAGAACTGGTCAAAGTCGCAGAACAATTCGACATCAGCGCGATCGCCATCGCCCACGCCGCCCGTAGCGCGCTGCTTAACTGGACTGCTCCGAGTTCGGCCAACGAAGTCCTACGTCGATCGTGGTTTCCCGTATTATTTTTCTCGCCCCAGCAGTAAGCTGTTCGGCATACGGGGTCTGACTGGGAGACGGGGAGACGGGGAGACGGGGGGTAACAATTGATGTGTCGTCAGAATGCGTGAGAATTGGTATCACTCCTAACTCTCAACTCAGAACTCATAATCCAGAACTCTCAACTCAGAACTCATAATCCAGAACTCAGAACTCATAACCCTGAACTCAGAACTCATAACCCTGAACTCAGAACTCATAACCCTGAACTCCCAAGCTGTATCCATTTCTACCAAAACTTGCCCGTAACTCCGCTATGGTCAACTTATTATGAGAAAATGTTATTTAAATGACATCGGACTATGCGGATCGAGCAGCTACAGGCATTTTTAGCGGTGGCGGAAATGGGAAACTTTGGACAAGCCGCACGGAAGTGTGGGGTAACACAATCGACCATTAGCCGCCAAATTCAATCCCTCGAAGCCGATGTCGGCTTACCCTTATTTCACCGAACCGCTCAAAGCAAACTGACCCTGGGGGGAGAGCACTTTTTTCCCCACGCCCGTAAAATTTGTCAGGAATGGGAAAACGCCACCCGTGCTTTAACGGAGTTGCGCGAAGGCAAACAACCCGAACTTTGCGTCGCAGCCATTCATTCAGTGTGTTCCCACTACTTGCCGCCAACGCTACAAAAATTTTGCCACAGCTATCCAGAAGTCCAATTGCGAGTCACCGCGTTGGGAAGCGATCGCGCTTTGAAAGTTCTACGCGACGGTTTGGTGGATATTGCCATCGTCATGAACAATCGCTTTTTAACCGCATCGCCCGAAATGGTCGTCCATTTCCTATACGAAGAACCCGTTGAAATTCTCATGGCAGCGGATCATCCCCTAACGCGATACTCCACCGTTCCTTGGTCGGAGCTGGTTCGCTACCCCCAAGTGGTGTTTAAGGATGGCTACGGGATGCAGCGCTTGGTTCAGGAACGCTTTGCGTTGTTAGGGGCAAAATTAAGAGCGGTAATGGAGTTAAATACCCTCGATGCCTTTCGCGGCGTGGTGCGCCAGGGGGAACTTCTCGCCTTGTTACCCCAATCAGCTTTGGTTGATGCCAGCAAAGACGCAACCCTCGCCGTTCGGTCGATCTCGCCCTTGCCCGAGTCCCTCTCTCAAGGCAAAAATTTGGCCAATACGACGGCTTCGGATTCGGGGTTGACTCGTCAAGTCGTTTTGGTGACGACCCAAGACCGACTGCAAATTCCGCCAATCGATCGCTTCTGTCAACTGGTGTGTCAGTCCTTTCAACCCGATCGACTGTCCGTTGTCGGAGTGTAAAAGGCGTTCACAATGAATAATGAATAATGAATAATGAATAATGAATAATTACCTCTCCTTAAAAGAAGAGGATTTAGATCGAGGAAAATCTACGAGTGATGCGGACAACTCATGGCAATTAGGAGGGGCTGTGTGCAGACGCAGGTTCTGCACTTTGTAAGCCCAGTGAGACCTCTCCGGCCCGTGTCCTTTTCTTCCTTTACGAAGAGGTCTTAGACCCAATCTATCAATTATCAATTAATAATTATTAATTATTAATTGATAACTACGATTTTCCGTTAAAATCTAAACATCTTCTGCCAATGCTATCAGCCATCAGCCGTCAGCCATCAGCCATCAGCTATCAGCTATCAGCCGTCGGGAGTTTTTGGCATTCGCTGAGTGCTGAACTGAATGCCTTGGTCCCTTCGGTCGTAACGCTCCGATATAATTCGCATTTTGACGTAATTTTGAATCGTTATGAGTGACGCTTTCAGGGAATTATTGAAAAAAGTTGGTAGCGGAGTCCATACAGGAAAAGATTTAAGCCGCGACGAAGCCGCCGCAGCCACTCGAATGATGTTGGAGGGCGAAGCTACCCCCGCCCAAATTGGGGCCTTCGCGATCGCGCACCGCATCAAACGACCGACTCCAGAAGAGTTGTTAGGAATGTTGGATGCCTACGATCTCCTGGGACCCAAACTTTCGCCCTTGAAAAATACCTTCCTCTACCAGACGACGGTATTTGGCAACCCCTACGACGGGCGATCGCGGACTGCCCCCGTTATGCCCGTTGTGAGCCTGATTTTACGGGCTGCGGGCGTTCCGGTCGTACTACACGGCGGCGCTCGGATGCCCACAAAATACGGCATTCCTGCGATCGAAATTTGGCAGGGGTTAGGCGTTGATTTTGCGCCGTTGAATCTGGAACAGACCCAACAAGTATTTCAACAGACGGGTTTAGGATTGATTTATCTGCCCCAACATTTCCCCCACGCCCAGGGATTAGTCCCCTACCGCGACCAAATTGGCAAGCGTCCGCCCTTTGCAACGGCAGAACTGATTTGGTCGCCCTACGCAGGGGACGTTCATTTAGTCGCCGGATACGTTCACCCGCCCACAGAAGAGCGATTCCGAGAGGTTTTTGACAAACGCGGAATCAAGCATTTTACCTTGGTGAAAGGACTCGAAGGGAGTTGCGATTTGCCCTGCGATCGCACGGCGATTATTTCGGTTGAAAACGACGGCGATCGCGAACCTAAATGGCTTAAACTTCACCCTCGGGAGTACGGATTTGCGGCAACGGAAGTGCCTTTAGAGTCGAAATCGGTCTTTTTCGAGCAGTTGCGCGCTGTTTTGGGAGGTCATCGTTCCCCCTTGACGCAGGCGGCGATTTGGAGTGGCGGGTTTTACCTCTGGCGCTGCGGGGTTTGCCCGGAGTTGACCGAGGGATTGGCCAAGGCGGAAACCCTTTTAATGGAAGGGTATGCCGCCCAGCAGTTGGACAAAATTAAGGCGATGGTTTCTCATATTTTTGTCAAGGGGACTTAATCCTTACCGTTCAACGCCAACTGTCTCGACTCTTCTTCTAACTGCCGAACCAAGATTTCATTGCCCTTAGCTTGCGCAACTTGCAGGCGATGTGCTAGGTTACGACGGAGATTTTCGAGATGGACTTGTTGCGATCGCGCGAGCAGTTCTGGGGAGACGGGTTCGAGTTGAATCTCTCCCACTCCAGGTCGATGTAAAGTTTCAAGGTGACAGGCAATGCGCGGTCCTGGCAAAATTGTTGTTTGGGTTTGGTAGACGACTCCGCGATATTGCAGGATTTTGGGTTGATGTCTCAAATGGGGGATATGTCTGGGATAGCGATGCTTCCAAGGTTGTCCCCGATACAGACCGCCAATTTCTTTTTCTGTAACTTCCAGCGACAGCGGTTCGCGAGCGTAACTCGCGCCACGATAGGTTAATCTCATTGTTTTGCCTCCAATTGCTTACCTCTAGAAGACCGACAGTGCGATGCTCCGATCTTCTGCAGGGAAATATTTTTTTATTTCTGTATCCATTTTGACATTTTTGAATATAAAGCGCTAGTGACGGGGAACACATTGCCGTAAAATCTGTCTTTCGAGATATAAAATTACGTAGAAATGTGAATTAAGTTGAACCGTTACGATCTAAGGCAGAAGGCAGAGGAGATTGGGTTTTAACGGAAAACCCGTGGTTTCGGTATCTATTTCACATTAGGCGTAAAAATTAAATACAATTCCCCCCTGCTTCCCCTGCTCCCCCTGCTTCCCCTGCTCCCCTGCTTCCCCTGCTCCCCCTGCTCCCCCTGCTTCCCCCGCTCCCCCTGCTCATCACAATACTTATTCAGCAAACCCTATATATAAGATGGTGTCTTCCCTTCCTATTCCCGATTTTTTTGACCCAGAGGCGATCGCGAGCGTCTGGCGTGTTCCGTACCAAGAGCGAGCGGCGCAGGCTGAAACTTGGGCGAAACAGCACAACATCGAACCGGCAGAACGGGATCGATCTCGTCTGTGCCTGCTGATTATTGACGCGCAAAATACCTTTTGTCTTCCCGAATTCGAGCTCTTTGTTGGGGGGCGCTCGGGCAGGGGTGCAGTGGAAGATAATTTACGGTTGTGCGAATTTATTTACAAAAATTTGGGTGTCATTACTGAAATCATTCCAACGCTGGATACCCATACAGCAATGCAAATTTTCCATCCTATTTTTTGGATAAACGAAGCAGGAGAACATCCCGCACCGGCGAGTCTGATTACTCTCGAGGAGGTGAAGCAGGGAAGATGGAAAGTGAATCCCGCGATCGCGCAAAGTTTAACCGGAGGCGATAGCACAATGCTTCAACAACACGCCCTCCATTATGCCAAAAAACTCAGCGATAACGGTAAATATCCCCTCACCATTTGGCCTTATCATTCCATGTTAGGTGGAATTGGTCACGCCCTCGTTTCTGCCGTAGAAGAAGCGCTCTTTTTCCACAATATTGCTCGTTGCAGCCAAACGCGCTTTGAACTCAAAGGAGATAACCCACTAACAGAAAACTATTCGGTTTTGCGTCCCGAAGTCATAGAAGGAGTCAGCGGCGATCCTCTGGCTCGAGCAAATACCGCCTTAATCGAACACTTGTTAGAGTTTGATAGAATTCTAATTGCAGGACAAGCAAAAAGTCATTGCGTTGCTTGGACTATTGAAGACTTATTAGTCGAAATTCAGGCGCGAGATTCGACCTTAACTGAAAAAGTCTATTTACTTGAAGATTGTACCTCGCCCGTCGTCGTTCCGGGAGTGATAGATTTCACCGAACAAGCAGACGCTGCATTCGAGCGATTTGCGGCGGCGGGAATGCACCGAATTCGTTCGACAGATGCGATTTTTTCCTAGAGTTAGTGCAATTTCATCAATCATTCATTATTCATTATTCATTATTCATTATTCATTAGGTGCCAAATCCGCAAAATCTCAGCCACCGTCCACGCTTGTGCGATCGCGCCCCGAGGCATCATGGGTGCATTTCCATCAAAAATCTCGCTCAAACTGCCCACACAAGCGTCCTGGAGGTGATGTACAATCGGTTCGAGGAACTGGCGCGCGCGACAAGGATCGCCATAGACGTTTAAATGTGCTTGTACGAAAGGTCCCAATAACCACCCCCAAACCGTTCCCTGATGGTACGCCCGATCGCGCTGCACCCGATCGCCGCCGTAAACCCCCTGGTAGTCGGGATCGTCCATTGAAAGCGATCGCAATCCGTGGGAAGTTAATAGCGATCGCGCGACGGCTTGCACGACGGACTGTTGCCGTTCCAAACTCAACAACTGCGTTCCCTTGGCGGGGAGAGAAACGGCAAAAATTTGATTGGGACGCAACGACGCATCGTTGCTACCTTCGGGCCTATCGAGTACGTCGTAACAGTAACCCTTGCTAGCATTCCAAAAGCGATGGAATCCTTGGCGCGCGCGTTGGGCGAGTTCTTCATATTCGCGATCGCTGCGGTTCAACTGCCTTGCCAATTGTCCCACAATTCGCAGCGCATTATACCACAAAGCATTCACTTCAACGGGTTTGCCTATGCGCGGCGTAACCACCCAGTCGTCAATTTTGACATCCATCCACGTCAACTGCATCCCCGCTTCCCCGGCGTAAATCAACCCATCGTCGGGATCGAGATGGATTTGATAGCGCGTTCCGGTGCGATAATAATGGATAATTTCAACTAAAGCGGGAAAAAGTTGCGCGATCGCCTCTTCGTCTCCCGTCGCCGCCCAGTAAGCGCCAACGGCTTCAACATACCACAGCGCCGCATCGACAGTATTATAAGCAGGTGTTTCTCCCGCTTCGGGAAATAGATTGGGCAACATTCCGCCATCGAGATAGCGGGCAAAGGTGAGTAAAATGGTACGGGCAATGTCCGCGCGGCCCGTCGCCAACGTCAAACCGGGCAAGCTAATGGCTGTATCTCGTCCCCAATCGCCAAACCAATGATAGCCTGCAATAATCGTTTTCCCCGAGGGAATTTCGGGCAAAGGACGGTTGACAATAAATTGGTCGGCGGCGAGAACTAACTGTTGTACCCAGTCGGGAGTGTGGGATTGAGGCAAACCCCCCGTCGCGCGCCAGCGTTGTACGAGATCGAATTCGTAAGCTTGGCGCTGTTGGAGGGCGGTTTCGCCGTTGAGGAGGGGATTGGCTTCGGTCGTCGCGATAACAGTGAGGGAATCTCCAACTTCTAGCATAACTTCGAGATCGGCTGCGTAGAGACGGTCGTCGCCATCGCCCAATCCGCGATCGCGTTCTTTGGCTAAGTCGAATCCCACAGACCATTTATTCGTTATTATCCACTGAGGAACGTGCAGCCCTAATTTAGGCTGGGGAACGGTCGGATGTACCCTCTCGACATCGGCAAACAGGTAAAATGGAGTGGCTTCCTCAAAGGCTGTCACTTTCAACCCTTGGGGAATTGGGTCGATTTGCATTTCCCAGTCGCCGCTGTGGGTTTGACTGTGGTAGTCGCGATAGTTAACGAAGGTTTTTAAAGTCAAAAGAAGGGGATTGCTGGCGCGACAGACGGTGTAGCGAACGTAGGTGGTATTTTCTCCTTGCTGCATCCACACGCATTTTTCAACGGCAGCATCGCCACAAGCAAATCTCCAAACGGGAGTGGTTCCTTCTAGGCGGAAACTTTCGATTTCTTGGTAGCCGTGGGGCGCAATTGTACCGTCTGTCCGGGCATGGCTATAGAGAGGATAATCCTTCTGTTCATAGCGCACCATTTCGTCCAAACTCGCCAGCAATAAGGTGCGTCCCAATGGCGGTTTGAGGGCAGCAAAGAGCAAGCCATGATAGCATCGCGTTTGGACTCCTGCTATGGTTCCCGACCCATAACCGCCAATTCCGTTCGTCACCAGCCATTCTCGCGATCGCGCGATCGCTAAGTTGCCACAAATTTCCCGCCCGAATTGAATCGTCATCGCTCCCCTGAAGTTTAAGCATTTAAAACCGTTGCAATTCAGGTTAGGCTAGAACAAGGACTTCTGTCATTTGTCATTTGTCCTTTGTTGTTCGCCGTCGGTATAATCAATGACCGATGAATAAGCTAGATTTTGAGGTCCTTGGCACTCCGAGGTTTCCTATCGGACGGCACCCAATATCGGAAAAAGTTCCACTCGTCGCGTCCGACCCATTGTGCAATTGACCTATTGGGTTTTAGAACCAATGACTAATGCCAATGACTAATGACTAATGACCAATGACTAACGACCAATGACTAATTATGGAAGTTATTCCCGCAATTGATTTGCTTGAAGGTCGCTGCGTGCGACTGTATCAAGGCGACTACCAACAATCAGAAATTTTTAGCGAAAATCCCACCGAAATTGCCCGCCGTTGGGAAAGTGAAGGGGCAACGCGATTACATTTAGTGGATCTCGACGGGGCAAAACAAGGCAAACCCGCTAATAGTAGCGCGATCGCTGCCGTTGTGCGGGCGGTTTCCATTCCCGTCCAAGTGGGCGGCGGACTGCGCGATGGGGACGCGATCGCGGCCCTATTAGATTTGGGGGTCGAGCGCGCTATTCTCGGCACCCTAGCAGTGGAAAACCCCTCCCTCGTACAACAACTGTGTCAAACCTATCGCGATCGTATTGTTATCGGCATTGACGCGCGCAACGGACAAGTTGCGACCCAAGGCTGGCTGGAAACCTCTGAAGTTGCCGCTTCGGACCTCGCCCAACAAATGGCACAATTGGGCGCAGCAGCCATTATCTACACCGATATTCACCGAGACGGAACCCTTCGGGGGCCAAATGTCAAGGCATTGCGTCAATTGGCAAGCGCCGTCGAAATTCCCATTATCGCCTCGGGCGGCATCGGTTCGCTGAGCGACTTGCTAAGTTTGCTCGCTCTCGAACCTTTGGGTGTAACCGGCGTTATTGTCGGTCGCGCCCTTTATACGGGGGATGTCTCCCTCGAAGAAGCCGTTCGCGCCATTGGTCCGGGGCGCTGGCAAGATGTACCGCCCGATACAGGATTTTCTACCCTAGCTTAGTCGCCTTCAAAGGGGCGATCGCGCTACAATACAACAACACAAAACTAGGCTTGCACAGAAACCCGCCTTCTTCCTCAATCGTCCAAGGGGATTATTTTAACTCAATTTGAAGACGAGCAATCGTAGTAAACTTGGATGAAAACCAACCTGATTCAAAAGGCCCTAAGCCCATCGCGTTCCTTCAGACTCCCCTGTAACCTCCCTCCCCCGCGATAAGCTGTCATGTTTCTTTCTACCAATCTCCTGATCGATAACTTAATTCAACAACTCACAGAAGGGTATCATCGAACCTACGGAGGTTTGAAGTCCGAGTATGCAGAAATTGTTGCTTGGGCGGCGGGCATGGCGCTAGAAAATATTGCCAATAGCGATGCCCTTTATCACAACGTCGAGCATACCATTTTTGTAACCCTCGTCGGTCAAGAAATTCTGCGCGGACGGCATATTAAGGAGGGGGGCGTAAGTTGCGAAGACTGGCTGCATTTTCAAATTTCTCTATTGTGCCACGACATCGGCTACGTTCAAGGCGTATGCCGCAGCGATCGCCCGGATGAAAACCTTTATGCGAGTGGCATTGGGGAACAAATGGTTTCGCCGCAACAGGGAGGAAGTGATGCTTGTATGGCTCCTTATCACGTCGATCGCGGGAAATTATTTGTTAAAGAACGCTTCGGCGGTCACAAATTGATCGATGCGGAAGTTCTGAAAGAAAATATCGAGTTAACGCGCTTTCCGGTTCCCGCCGACAAAGATCATAAAGATACTAAAAATTATCCCGGTTTAGTGAGAGCAGCAGATTTAATCGGCCAACTGAGCGATCCTCGATATTTGCAAAAAATTCCAGCCCTTTTTTATGAATTTGAAGAAATGGGAACCAATAAAATTTTAGGGTACAAAACGCCGGGAGATTTGCGTGCTAAGTATCCAAGTTTTTATTGGAATGCGGTTTTCCCGTATTTGCCAACAGCATTGAGATATTTAAATTTAACCCAGTCTGGCAAGCAAATTCTTGCCAATCTTTACGCAACAGTCTTTCGCGTCGAACACGAAGAACCGCCAACCGGTTCGACGCGATCGCGCGTTACAGAAGGCAATGGGGCGGCGGTTCGCGATCGCGATCGTAACAGCAGTTTGCATCCTGCATCCCTTTAAGTTCTGAGTTCCGAGCGGAATCGAGTCTTGACGGTTGCTGTGTTTTTCGGGCAAAATAATAAGAAGACGATCGCGATTTTTCGCTTTGCGAGCGCTGATGAGAATGATTCATTTCCTTATTGGTATATTCTGTATATTTTGGTATTTCTTGCTAGAATATATTAGGGGAAAGCCATCTATGTCTACTGAAACTCGTATGTACCTTTATTGGCTGGAGATAGGAGTTCCGTATTTTTTTTTGATAGGAGGATCTCTTTATTCATTACTTAAAGATCGCTATTGTTAACAGATTTTACTTATAATAGCGAGTCTAAATGAATCTGCGCTCGTGCGATCGCGGAAGTATCAATTTTTTGAAACTTAGCACATACAGTAAGCTTTCCTCAACAGTTCCAACCGTTGTCGCTTTATGAGTTTCAATTTTCCAAAGGAGCATACAAATTCCCGGATAATGCCATATAACGATTTTAAAAACGTCCATAAAGAAGAACTAGAAGCGATTCTTGCTATATTGACCCAATTAACCTGTCGTCCTATCGAGCAAATCGAACCTCACCTTAAGACAATGCTTCAACACCTGCTGGGTTCGGAGAACCAGGAAATCGTCCCAACCCAACGCAGTCAGGCTTTTCAGGAATGGGTAACAAGCCATCAAGCTATGAATCTTCCCGTGCTTTCCGATGAAGCAATAAGTCGAGAAAGCATTTACGGAGAATGAGGTTGACGCGCTATTTAATTGATACGAATGTTCTCCTGAGAAGTCTTCAAATTGCCCACCCCATGCACTTGGAGGCGACAACAGCACTCTATTCTATTGCAAAGGAGCGATGATGTTTGCCTTTAGCAAGGCGTGTGGTGGGCATTGCCAAGGGTGAGAGAATTTGTTGAATTCAGCTTTTTTTTTGGCAATTCCCACCCTACACAATACTAAATTTGGACCATTGACAAGAAATTGGTTTGCTCATTGTTGTTACTGTACCTCATAGCAGAAATTGTAGGGTGGGCAAGGTTATTAATCCAGCTTGAAGGAGAAATCGGAAAAATCTCTTGCCCACCACCCTTAACAAGTTAATGGTGGGCATTGCCAAGGGTGAGAGAATTTGTTGAATCTAGCTTTTGAGCGGCAATTTCCACCCTACATAATACTGAATTTGGACTATTGACAAAAAATTGGTTTGCTCATTAGCAATGAGAGCATTGGGCATTAAACTGTCCGAGACACCGGCAATTTGAGGAACTTGAAAAACCGCCAAGGGGTGCGACGCGATCGCGATCGCAACAGCAGTTTGCATCCTGCATCGCTTTAAGCGGATTAAATTTACAGCCTTTCAAAACAGGGCTGCCACAGATTTCATGGGTAAGTAAAGTTTTGTCAGTTCTCGATTAAATAATTGAAAGCCGTACTTCGTATAAAACCTCAGTACTTCCTCGTCTAATACTTCTGCAACCACAGCTAGAGATGCGACTTGGGTAGTTGCATCTAGCGATCTTTTGAGGGCATCGACCAGCAAAAATTCACCAAGTCCTTTACGTTGATGCCGACGATCGACAGCAAGGCGACCTAACAACGTTGCTGGCAGTCGTGGGTAACGAGGCAATTTTTTTGCAAACTCTTCGTCTAAAACTTGAGTCTCAACAGTATAGGAAGAAAGAGTGTAGTATGCCAAAATATTCGGATCGGGGGCGCTAATTAAAACCCATACGGTCGAAACTCGTTTTTTGATATCCTGAGAAGCTTGTTTTTGGATATAGTTATCTAAACTATCCTTTTCGCAGCAGAAGCACGAGCGATCGTGCTTCGTCTTATCGAAAGCTTCGACTTTGAGTTCCATTACTTCGAGACGGTTTTTTTATATTTCGACGCTGCTGCCGAGAGAGCCTCATTGGGCTGAGGGGGACTAAGGAGTGCATCAATGAAAGCTTGACTATCCTCAAGGCTGAGTTTGAGTGTTTGATGTTGCTCGATGACTCGGTTAGCTTCTGCGCGGACACTGGCAATAATAAAATCCGTTAAAGTGCGCCCTTCTATGTCGGCGGCCTTGTGCAGAAGTGCTTTTAATTCAGGAGTAACGCGAGCTTCCAAGCGCGCCATCTGTTTTGGATGTGTTTTGGTGGCCATATCTAAGACGAGACTCAATTTTCTAATTTACACTTAATATGAAATAGAAGCCGAACCCACGATTGAAACTCGCGAACCCGTTGCCTGACGCACCGAACAAGTCCCGCTCCGACCCTAATTCACATTATTAAATGTAATTTATACTTTTTAATCAATCATTCCCCTCTAATTGTATACGGCAAATTGCCGGGTGTCCAGTTTTCGCCTTAAAAAATCAAAAAAATGAGGAATACAGTATCAAGTAACTAACAACTCTGAGGCCGACTAAAAATCGCCAAGGAAAGCGACGTACTTGAGCCGCAGCAATGGGAGCATCGGGCATTAAACTGTCCGAGACACCGGTAATTTGAGGAACTTGAAGCACAAGCGTCCGCCATCCGCCGCAATATCGGTGGCAATATCGCCATCGTCGAGTCAGGTTTCCAAACCCCGCTCTGGAAATAACGAGGATTTCTGACTTTAGGATATTATTGATAAGTATAGATTGAGTGCGATCGCGCAGCGCGTTTCGGACGACCGAAGCGAGGCGACAACCCGACTATCTTCCTAAAGGATGACGACACAATGAGCGAATGGCCTAAGCTTTTTCACAAATTGGTAAAGAATGCTAAGGTTCGACAGACGGATCTTCTCCACAGCCGTCTCGAAGAAGCCTTACAGCACGGCAGTAATGTCTGGCTGGAAACCAATAGCGACAGTTTTTCAGGCGTTCCCATCCATTTAGACCAAGAGTTCGTCGAACTTCTCGCTCTCTCAATTCCCGAAGACGAGGACTTGGAACATACCTCTACCCCCTATAGACGAACCACCTGGCTGATTCGACTATCTTCCATTGAAGCCGTTGCCTACCCCACCGAAAGTTGGTCCAAAGACCGTCTGGAAACCTTACTCGGCGAAATTGAGGAAAAAAGTCCCGATCGCGACGAATAAATCCATAACCGATTAGCTTATTATTGCTCGACAACTAGGGTCTGTCATCAAATAGGTGTTCGTTGGGCATAGAATGGTGGTTTGAGCTAATTGAGCGAACCGGTGAGGACTGCTATCATGAGCCGCCGCTATGCCCTGCGCGACGATCGGTGGGAGCGCATTAAAGACCTACTCCCAGGGCGAGGCGAGTAGGTTATGTCGGAGTTACAGCTAAAAACAATCGTTTGTTCGTCGAAGCGATGTTGTACCGCTACCGAGCCGACATCCCAGCAGCGGGATTTGCCGGAGCGATTTGGAGATTTCCGTGTAGTTCACACCCGTTTTAGCCGGCGATCAAAAATGGGGGTGTGGGAACGGGTATTTCAGCATCTAGCCGACGATGCCGACAACGAGTATGGAACGATCGCCGTAAGTATGACAAAATTCTCCCCATTCAGGAAGACTAACTACAAAACGGCGGTCTTCCTCCGATCGCTGAATAATGATAGTGTAGTGAGAGTCCATTGTGACTCTTTCCCTCATTTCTCGATCGCGCCACGCTTTATCTTAACACATTTCTCGTTAATTTAACCCTCAAATTGCTGCGCATAAAACTTAGCGTAACGACCATTTTTCGCTAATAATTCGTGATGGGTTCCTGACTCGACAATTTGACCCTTTTCAATGACAAATAAGCGATCGCTGCGACGAACGGTAGCGAGACGATGGGCGATTACAAAAACCGTGCGATCGCGCATAATTCTTTCTAGCGCTTCTTGCACTAATGCCTCCGATTCCGAGTCTAAAGCAGAAGTCGCTTCGTCGAGGATGAGAATTTGCGGATCGAGGAAAACGGCGCGCGCGATCGCAATACGTTGGCGCTGTCCCCCCGATAAATTAGTTCCCCGCTCTCCCACATAAGTCGAGTATCCTTGGGAAAATTGGGCGATGAATTGGTGGGCGTTGGCAATTTTCGCCGCCTCTTCCACGGCTTTTAAGTCAAAGTTCTCTTGACCGAAGGCAATATTTTCGGCGATGGTACCGGAAAATAAAATGGTTTCTTGGGGAACGATGCCAATTTGCCGACGCAGGCTTTTTAACGTGCAATCGCGAATATCTACGCCGTCAATTAACACTTTTCCTTCGTCGGGATCGTAGAAACGCGGCAGTAAATTTAACAAGGTACTTTTTCCCGCACCCGAAGACCCAACTAGCGCGATCGTTTCCCCTGGTTTAACGAGAAAATTAACTTGTTGGAGAACGAGAACTTTAGACAAAGAGGGCGTTATTTTACCCGGTTCGGGTCGAGTGAAATAGGAAAAACTTACGTTCTGATATTCAACTTTCCCCGTTACCGCCGGTAAATCGATTGCATTTTCTTTCTCAGTTAAGGTGGGTTGGACGGCAAATAAAGCAAAAATTCGATCGACCGAAGCTTCTCCTTGTTTAACTTCGTTGTAGTTATTAGTTGTAATAGAAATGGGGTCGATTAACATCGCTACGCCAACGCAATAACTTACAAAGGAACTTGCCGTTAAATTCCCTTGACTAATTTGCCATCCTCCCAAAAGGAATAATAATAAGACGCAGAGGGCTTGCAAAAAACCGATAATGGGAAATTGAATGGCTTTGAGTTTTTCGGTGGCATATTTAATGCGACGATGACTTTCTGCCTCTCGATTGAAGCGCGCGATCGCGAAATCTTCCGCTGCAAAGGCCTTAACTAAGCGCATTCCGCCAAATCCTTCAACTAATAGTGCCGAAAGGTCGGAAATACGACTTTGGCTGCGATGAGAATATTTGCGCAATTGTTCTCCAAACCAACCAATTAGTAACGCCATTAAGGGTGCAATAACAAAAGTTGCGAGGGTGAGTTGCCAGTTGAGATAGATGACATAACCTAAGACGACAATTAATTGCAAGACGCAGGGAATAAACTGATAAAATATTTTTTGTACCACTTCGCCGACGCGATCGATATCTTCGGTGAGGCGATAGGATAAATCTCCCGTTTTATTGGACTCAAAGTAGTCGATATCGAGACGTTGGAGGTGGGAATAAAGGCTAGAACGCAGGTCAAAAGCAATATTTAAAGCCGCTTTTGCCATTAAACGATCTTGACCGTATTGGGCGATTTTTTGGATGAGAAAAATTAAAGCGATAACAGCAGAAAGTTGCGCGATCGCGGCCACATTTCCCTCGCCAATATATTGCGCCGCCCACTTAGACATCCACGCCAAAATCGGCCAACACGCCGTAAATACGAGGGTACACATTAAAGCTAGCGCGATTGTGCGACTCTGAGGGCGGATATAAGAGGCAAGTTTCCAGTAATTTGTCATTTATCAACGGATGTCGTTTGTCGTGCGCCGCCAACAGATACGTCAACGGATTTTAGGTTGATGCGCGCCAACGGATAAAGAGCGCGCAAGTTATATAAGGGGCGGCACGGTTTACTTGGTTCTTCGTCATTCGTCCTTTGTCATTTGTCCTTGGTTAGTTGCAATATAGATCGAGCAAATGTTGACTTTTTTGATACAAATGCCCAAGACGCTCTAAAATGTGCCCAATTGAATATTAAGCACCTCAACAAAATCTTTTACGCGCCTCTTACTATCGAAAACACGGTATATCAAGGTATTTAGCATATCAAGATGAGTAATTAATTGCGAATAGGTGCTTAACGTGCTTTTATACCAAATAAGAAATGCAGCCGCTTTTACGAATGATGTCTAACCAGACTTGATATGAAAGCTGTTTACTGTTTACTGGTCACTGTTTACTGGTCATATGTTCCGCAATAAAGTTGGTATAAACCTCTCCTTCAACAAACGCCGAGGTTTCCAAGATGCGTTGGTGAAAACCAATGGTTGTGGGAACGCCCGTAATGGCAAACTCGCGCAAAGCCCGTTTCATCCGCTTAATGGCCGTATCGCGATCGCGTCCCCACACGATCAACTTCCCAATGAGAGAATCGTAGTAGGGCGGAATTTCGTAATCGGTATAAACATGAGAATCGATGCGCACCCCCAATCCCCCCGGAGGCAAATAACCGCTAATTCTTCCAGGATGGGGGCGAAAATTATGGTCGGGATCCTCGGCATTAATGCGACATTCAATGGCGTGTCCGGTTAACTTCACCTCGTCTTGAGTCAGGCGCAATTTTTCCCCACAAGCGACGCGAATTTGTTCGGCGACTAAATCCAACCCCGTAATCATTTCCGTCACCGGATGTTCCACCTGAATGCGCGTATTCATCTCCATAAAATAAAACTCCCCCGAGCCATCGAGGAGAAATTCTACTGTTCCCGCCCCCGTATACCCAATAGCCAGGGCTGCGCGCACTGCCGCCTCGCCCATGCGCGATCGCAATTCGGGTGTCAGAACCGGACTGGGGGCTTCTTCGAGTAATTTTTGGTGGCGGCGCTGAATCGAACAGTCCCTCTCGCCCAAATGAATGGCATTGCCGTGACTATCGGCGAGGATTTGAAACTCGATATGACGGGGACGTTCAATAAACTTCTCCAAATACACCCCCCCATTGCCAAAAGCCGCCTCTGCTTCCCCTTGCGCCGCGAGAAACATTTTTGCTAACTCCCCTTCCTCGCGTACCAAGCGCATCCCTCGTCCGCCGCCGCCAGCCGTTGCCTTGAGAATCACCGGATAGCCAATTTTGCGCGCAATAGCCTCGGCTTGTTTGTCGTTCGCCAGCAAACCGTTACTCCCCGGAAGAATGGGAACGCCCGCTTTTTGCATATTTTTCTTCGCCGTGGATTTATCACCCATTGCCAAAATCGCCTCGGCAGTCGGGCCGATAAACGTAATTTTGTGATCGGCGCAAATTTCGGCAAATCGGGCATTTTCCGCCAGAAACCCATAGCCGGGATGAATGGCCGTCGCGTTGGTGGTGAGGGCGGCTGAAATAATATTAGGAATATTGAGATAGCTTTTATTACTCGGCGGCTGTCCGATGCAGACACTTTCATCGGCTAACTGGACGTGGAGGGCGTGGCGATCGATGGTTGAGTGAACGGCAACGGTCGCAATATCCATTTCTTCGCAAGTGCGTAGAATTCGCAGTGCGATTTCCCCTCGATTGGCGATCAAAACTTTGGAAAACTGCATCGGGTGTAGACCTTCGGGAAGTCAATCTTAATACTAGAATAGTGGGCTATCTTCACTCTTGGGAATAGAGAGGCTTGATTTGGGCTTCTATTTCGCGCCCCCAAGGGTCAATTTACACTCTTTAAAATCTAAAATGGATTCGAGTCTTCTTCTTCTTCTTCTGTACGCTTAAACTCCGAAGGGGGGCGATCGCTACTCCAAGCCCACCAAACCGTTTCGCACTCGCAGTGGTAAAACTCCTGCCACTTTCGTTGATAATCTTCGCTCATCACGGGGGCGCGGCGGTTGATCCACACTCGTTGCGCGACATCGGCTTGCGCGCCGCAAGTGGGACAACAAAATTGGAGGGAGTGGATCGCATCGTGCGTCCATTTGGGAGGAGTTGGGTTAAAAGCTTCCATTGCACTATTGTACTCGGGTTTGTAGCAAGAGCGCGCGATCGCCATTGAATCGCCAGGGAGGAATCATTCGCGTTGTTCCAATAACATTATCCTCTTATATCGGCAATTGCCGGAGTCGGAAGCGAGGATCGAGAAAAATCGAGACAAGATATCTGAGTACCCGTCACCACGGACGAATGACGAATCACAAATGACAAATGACAAATGACAAATGACAAACTCATGCTATTGTCTTGGTGTAGATTGGGCATCAATGGAAGAACTGCTCGTGAATCCTACGCTAAATATTATCTCTTTTCTAGGTATTTTCGGTCTCTGCGCGATCGCGTGGCTGGGTTCGGAGGAGCGCGACATCATCCCCTGGAAAACCATCGCCTGGGGAATTGGCTTGCAACTGGTTTTAGGGGCTGTCGTCTTTGTGGTGGGTTCTCAAGTCGTTGAGGGCATTAACTCGCTTCTCAACGCCGTTCTCGATGCCTCAGAAGCCGGTTCGCGGTTTCTGTTTGGCAATTGGGTTGTGCCTCAACCGGGGCAAATCGTCGGTCCGGGGCCGGCTGTCCGCTGGATTTCCCGCACTCTGGGCGATCCTTATGTTGCCATTCCCGGCGATCGCATTGGGGGGGATAATTTCAACGCCGGTTATATTCTCGCCTTTCGCGCCCTCCCCCAGGTGATTTTCTTTTCGGCTTTGGTGAGTTTGATGTATCGCTTGCATTTAATTCAACCGGTGGTTCGGATATTTGCCAAAATTTTTCAGCGAACGATGCAAATCAGCGGCGCAGAATCGCTTTCGGGCGCGGCGAATATTTTTGTGGGCATTGAATCGGCGATCGCGGTTAAACCGTTCCTCCCTGCCATGACTCGCAGCGAACTCTGTGCAATTCTCACCAGTTGTTTCGGTTCCATCGCCTCTTCGGTTTTAGGGTTGTATGCGGGCATTCTCCGACCCACATTTCCCTCCATTACCGGCCACCTCGTTTCGGCTTCCTTAATGACCATTCCCGCCTGTTTTGTCATCTCAAAACTGTTAGTTCCCGAAGTTGAAGAACCGGAAACAATGGGCAAGATTCCAGAAGAGGTGGAAGAGGAGGTAGAAGAACAACCCAGCCCAATGGATAGTTTAATTGTGGGCGCGCTCGATGGGGTTAAAATGGCGGTGGGAATCGCTGCCGTTCTCATTGCGATTTTAGGCGTTGTCGAACTGTTTAATATCCTTTTGGGGACGCTTTCATCGGGGATTATATCTCTTTTTGGCGGAGAGGCTCAACAAGATTCGTTCCTCGTCCAGTTTTTTAGCAATGCCCTAAGAAATGTTATGGGAATGCTGTTTTTACCCTTGACATTTTTAACAGGAGTTGCCCTAAACTGGAACGAACTTTGGGATGCTTCGGTTCTCATTGGCAGCCGATTATTTGAAACCAGTATTCCCCCCTATCTCGCCCTAGCGCAAATGAAGGCGGCGGGAGAAATTAGCGATCGCGCAATGCTCATTGTCAGCTACGTTCTCTGCGGTTTCGCCCACCTCGCCTCCTACGGCATCTTTATCGGCGGTTTAGCCTCCCTCGTTCCCGACCGACGGGGCGAAGTTTCTTCGTTGGGGTTCAAAGCGTTGTGGGGCGCAACGTTGGCGACATTGATGACCGGGTGCGTTGCCGGATTGTTTGATTTTGGTCAAACAGCCGTTTTGGGGCAGTAATCAGTAATCAGCAATCAGCAATCAGCAATCAGCAATCAGTAATCAGTAATCAGTAATCAGTAAATAGTTATTGACGCTCGGGAGTTGTGCAACTAATGACTAATGACCAATTCCCAATTCCCCATCATCAATTCCCAATTCCCAATGACTAATGACCATCGTAACCTTAGATTTATCTCCCGTTATCAAACTCACAGACCAACAGTTTGAACAAATTGCCGCAATTAACGGCGACGCGCGCTTAGAATTAACCGCAAAAGGAGAATTAGTCGTGATGCCACCAACGGGAGGAGAAACAGGCGATCGCAATTTTGAATTAGATGGACAACTGTGGCTTTGGAATCGTCAAAACCGCCTCGGTAAAGCTTTTGATTCCTCCACAGGGTTTCGCTTGCCCAATGGTGCAACCCGGTCTCCAGACCTGGCCTGGGTACCCATAGAACGCTGGAATGCTTTAACTTCACAACAGCGCAAGCGATTTCTCCCCTTATGTCCTAATTTTGCCGTAGAACTGGTCTCAGAATCGGACAACATCGAACAAACTCGCCAAAAAATGCAAGAATATCTTGACAACGGTCTGCTTTTAGGCTGGCTCATTAATCCGAGAACGCAGACTGTAGAAATCTATCGCCCCAACCAAACTGTTGAGATTTTGTCGTCGCCTCAAACCCTTTCAGGCGAAGAAGTTTTACCCGGTTTTATTTTAGACTTACAACCCATTTTGGAAAATTAAACTCATAATTACTAGGGAAATACTTATACAAAAACGATGAAACGAAATTGGATTGGGTTTATAACTATTGTACTGATAACCGCGATCGCGATCGCCTTCCCCTTCTCGCGCGGAATCGCCCAATGCCCCACCGCCGTACAAGCCCAACAACTCCCTTCTTCCCCCGCTTTACCCGAAGTGCCCACAGACATTCAAGATTCGCCACCATCGCCCTCTCCAACACCCGCAGTTTCGCCATCCCCCTCTCCCGAAGCAACCGAGTCGCCATCTCCCTCTCCCCCAGCGACTCCATCTCCCTCTCCCGAAGCAACCGAGTCGCCATCTCCTTCTCCCACAGCGACTCCAACTCCCTCTCCCGAAGCAACCGAGTCGCCATCTCCCTCTCCCCCAGCGACTCCAACTCCAACTCCCACACCCACACCCGCAGAAACTCCAACTCCAACTCCAACTCCCACGTCCGAAGGGGTTCCCTCTGCCGAAGCAACCGAGTCGCTTCCTGCCGCCCTTCCTCTAGCCGAAACTCCCTACACCGATACCGCCATCGGCTATCAAGTTGGCATTATCGAAGGATACGAAGCCATTTCCCTTGCGGGTGTCACCAGTATAGCTTCGCCCGACGGTAACTTAGCCTACACCGTAACCGCACGACCGAGAGCGGTGGATAATCCTTTAAACGAAGCTTCTTTAGCCCAAGTCGCCATTGAAGCCTTTGCCCGAGGCGAAGGCTTTGTCGTCGCCGAAATGTTTGAACCGGCTTTTGGCGGTGTAAAAATTCCGTGGACGGGGAGTTTAACCCAAGGTGGAGATCCCCAATCGTTAAGCGGTTTAATTTTATCCCGTCAGGTTCCCGGAAAAATTCTCATCTTGCTCGTTGCCGCTGCAACAGAAGAGGCGACGAAAAAAGTTGATACAGTGTTTAATACGGTTGCTCCAACTTTGGAACCGATTAATTAAAAATTCCCGATTTTAAATTAAAATAACCTTTATGCTTCGAGAAATCGATCGCAATCTTTGGGTTTCCGAACACCCTTTTAAGTATTTTGGACTGAATGTGGGAACGCGAATGACCGTTATTCGATTCCGCGATCGCGAATTAGCGATCGTTTCCCCAATTCAAGCCAATCCAGACCTCGTTCGCCAGCTTAACGAACTTGGAGAAGTGACTCACATTGTCGCCCCCAATTTATATCACTATTTATTTTTATCCAGTTTTAAAGCAGCCTATCCCCAAGCGACTGTATGGGCAGCACCGGGTTTAGCCGAAAAGCAGCCCGAACTCTCCATCGACCGAGAACTAAAAGTAGATAAAAGTTCGTTTTTACCAGGAATTGAATCTCTATTTTTTGAGGGATTTGAAACGCTCGATTTCACGGGTTCGCACGCTCTTAACGAGTGCGTATTTTTCCATTCAGAAAGCCGAACTTTAGTGCTAACCGATGCTGCTTTTCACTTTGACGAGACCTCTCCTTGGACGACTAAACTTATTACCCGCGTTTTGGGAGGATATCAACAATTGCGCCCCTCACTCTTAGAACGAATAGCAACGCGAGATAAGGAGAAAGTAAAACAGTCAGTTCAAAATATTTTACTCTGGGATTTCGATCGAGTAATTGTAGCCCACGGCAGTATTGTAGAATGGAGTGGTAAGGAACGATTTCAGCAAGGATATCAAGATTTTTGAGTTGATAAGCTAACACGCATTTAAACTGAGATTTCTCTGTTATGATAGTGCCTATTACCTGTTACCTTTGAGAAAATTTGGAGTCACAATCTAACAGCCGAACAACTTATATATATTAGCAAATATCCTGGCAATTTTTGGAGTTCGTCGAAAAACTCTCCATAACTGGTTTACAAGGTGGGAAGACCAAAAAATGGTGGGGCTTTATAATCAAAAAGGAAGAGGAAGAAATTGATATCCGTTATTTTGATGAGAGTGGGTTTTCTTTAAAACCTCCAATTCCTTATGGTTGGCAAGAAAAAAATGAAGGTTCTTCGGTACCTAGTATGCTAATCTACCTCATGCGATGTCCAAAATTCTTACCTAGCAAGCATTTTGGACATTATTTTAGAATTACTTGGGGAGGCGGAGACACTAATTTGCGAAAAATTGCAGGATATCACGCTTCTCATCCGTTTCAATTGATAGTTTGGTATACTAAGTAATGAAGAGCCAAAATCAAAGAATCACTCTTAGAAGTAGTCAAAGTAAAAGAATTAATATTCTCGGATTTATGAACCGAAAAACGAACTATTCTACGAGATAAGAACGGGCAAAATCGATAGCAATATCGTCGTTGATTTTCTGGATAGATTTAGTCAAGAAATTTCAAAGCCGACTGTTGCTTTTATAGATCGAGCCTCAATTCATACAAGCGATCGCATCTGAGATCGAGAAATTGATATTCACAATCAACGCGATGGTAATTGTAAAGGTTTGGGCGAAGAAACGATCGCGCGTACTACAGGACTGACAATAGAAGAGGTACAGCAGTTGAAACGCGATCGCGCCCAATGATACCTATTCTCCAAGGTGGAACTGCACCTCAATATCGCTGAAACCCTTAAGCTATCTAGATTTCTTATTTTTTAATGGGTATGAGATAGTAGTAGAGATTGTTCCCGGCAGTCATCTAATATAAACTTTAGTCACAACGAGTGGGATGCAGCGATGGAATTTGTAAAGCAGGTTACAGAATTATTGGTGAAAATGGTTGTCACAATCTGCGCGATAGCTCTGCTCTTTATTTTTGTGGCAACTTTAATTGCTTTATTAGGGATAGAATTTGAACTCCCGGATTTTATGGCTTTTTTATCTGGAATACCCGATTATTTTTCCGCGCAGCTAGAATGGTTGCAGGAATCAGGCGAGTTCCTTTTAAGCCTTGGTCATCGACTTCTCGTTGCTGCAATTATTGGCGCTATGGTTTATTTTGTTTTATCTCTTTTTACAGATTTGTAAAGGGAATAATTCACCTGGGTAAGGAGAAAGTTATTTCAATAGATTCAATTTTTTCAAAAGCCGATCGCGCTTATTCCGAGCTTCAGATAAATTGGGTTGAAAGTGGAAAGCTTGTTCGTAGGATGCTAAACTTTCTTCATCGCGTCCTGATGCTGCAAATAAATCGCCGCGAAGCATCCAAAAAACGCCGGAATTGGGTTGAAGTTCGATGGCGCGATCGCACGCTGAAATCGCCTCTTCCTCGCGTTTTAGCCTAGATAAAGCATAGCTACGATAGTACCACGCATAGGATGTTGTATCGCGTTTGGGTTGAAGAGAAATCGTGCGATCGAAGGATGCGATCGCGGTTTCGTACTGCTGCAATTCTAGCAACGTTTGACCTCGATATAACCAAATTTCAGCGCCATCGGGTTGTAGCAATGTTGCTTTATCAAAGGACGCGATCGCTTCTTCGTAGCGCTGCAAATTCGTTAAAATCAACCCTCGTACAAACCACGATTGACTCTGTTGAGGGTTTAATTCAATGGCTTTGTCGTAACACGCGATCGCCTCTTCATAGCGTTGCAATTGCATCAAAACGTAACCTTTTCCCTGCCAAGCTTCTATATAATCGGGTTTAATTTTTAAGGCTCGATCGTAACAAGTCAGCGCTCTGGAGTACCGTTTCACCCCAACCCAATTATTACCTTTAACATACCACTGTTTTTCTTTACTGCCAAACAGCCATAAAACAGCGAGCAATCCCACAACTAACACAACAGAATACTGTCTGAATATTTCTCCTCCAATGAGTGCACTTTCTACAGGAATTTTTAGAAATTCACTAATTGTTTCTGTGAGGTTCCATAAAAATTGATTGAAGGGACGGACAAACCATAAAAGCCCGATTAATATCCAAATTCCGTACTTTCCAAATTGTTTGAGATACCGTTGCACGGAGTGGGGCAGCCAGGGATCGATGATGCCGTAGCCATCGAGAGAAGGAATGGGAAGAAGATTGATTAAAATAACGTAAATATTAATGAGAATTAGGAACGCTAGACTGACAAAAATCAACGTCCCTGTCACAAAAGTTTCGCTGTTGAGTTCGGTCAAATCAAAACGATTCCAACCTAACTGAAAGGGAATAGAGAGTGCCAAAACAATTAGAACATTGGCTAAAGGCCCCGCTGCGGAAACTGCACTTTCCCACTTGCGATCGCGCAGTAAACTGTGGTTAATATAAACAGCACCTCCGGGTAGGGCAATTCCTCCTAAAAGTAGAAAGAAAAGAGGTAAGACTAAACTTAGACCGGGATCTGTATATTTGAGCGGATTGAAGGTTAAATACCCCTTATCCTTAACTGAGATATCTCCCCCCCAATAGGCGACGAGGGCATGGCAAAATTCGTGAAAGCACAAAGATAAAATCCAACCTGCGCAAACTAAAATAGCAACTAGCCACATATGAGTTCAGAGTTATGGGTTCAGAGTGATGAGTGATGAGTTTTGAGCGATGAGTTATGGGTGATGGAGATAACATTTTGACTTAAATTCGCATTCAGCATGAGCGTTGAGTTAAGAGTTTTGAATTGCTGCTCCACTTCTGCCGATCTCTCGTTCTATTGTAACGATCGCATCGCCATTCACGTAAATTTACAAAGAGCTTGACAAAACGCACCTTTGATGAATAATCTTCCCAAAGTGAGAGCGCCGATCCCGCCAAGGATCCCAAACTCCCATTGAGAGGTAAACTGAGGAAGCAACCGTTGCTTTCAATATTCAAAAAGCTCAATGCCGAGACTTGTTTTGAAACGCAAGGAAATACGCGGCGCGATGGCAGCTCTTCTGGCAATTTTAACAAGTAGCTGCTCGCTGCTCGGTGCCAGAAATCCTCAAAAGTCGGAAGCGCCTTCTCGCAGAGCGTCCCAACCCTCACTCGTGTCCGAGGGAGAGGGTTCCGCGTGCGCGATCGCTAATCCCCTTGCGGTGGCGATGGAGAAAGCACTCAACGCCGCTACCCTCGCTCAAAGCGCCAGAACGCCCCCGGATTGGGATTCTGTTGTCTTGCAGTGGATGCAAGCCATTGCCGCCATGCAGTCGGTTCCCGTTACCAGTCCCCAGCGCGTCTTTGCCCAAAAAAAGGTGACGGAGTATCAGCAAAACCTGATGGCAGCGCAACAAAACAGCGCGGCTAAAATTCCGCGTCCCTTTGACAGCTTTAACAGTTCTTTCCTCGACGAACAACTATTGCTCTTTTTGTCCTACGTCGCTGCTGTCGGACCTCCAGACGTTTTGGTTATCGGCAGTTCCCGAGCCATTCAGGGCGTAGATGTCAAACAATTGCAAGCCGAACTTGCCCGTCAAGGACGACCGAATTTGAGAATTTTTAATTTTGGCATCAACGGCGCAACAGCGCAAGTCGTTGATTTCGTCCTGCGAGAACTGCTAACTCCCGAACAACTGCCCCAACTGATTGTTTGGGCAGACGGCGTAAGGGCGTTTAATAGCGGGCGCGGCGATCGCACTTATAATGGCATTGTCGCCTCGACGGGCTATCAACAACTGAGAATAGGCAACCGTCCTTCTCTGCCGCAAAGCGAAATTCAGTTGGATGAAAATTGCGAGCAAAGTCAAGCCTTTTCCATTCAACATTCAACAGGTTGGTCGAACGATCCCCAAATCGAGAGCCATTCTCCCGCTTCAAAATTGAATAGCTTGCTTGCTCTTGAGGGAACTTCACTCCCTTTCGATTTCAACTTCTGGGAGACAAAAGTAGCACGCGCGGCAGATTTAAACGCCATTGATGCTAATGGTTTTCTCCCCGTCTCCAACCGCTTCGATCCCACAACCTATTATCAGCAGTTTCCGCGCGTTGCGGGACGCTACGACGGCGACTATCAAAACTTTAACCTTTGGGGCGAGCAAACGGTGGCATTGAAACGTCTTGTGGCTTACACGCAAGCCCAACAAATCCCGCTGGTTTTTGTCAACTTGCCCCTCACCCAAGATTATCTCGATCCCGCGCGATCGCGTTTCGAGCAACAATTTCGCGCGTTTATGCAATTCTTGAGCAACGACCTCAATTTTAGATTTGTCGATCTTGCGCGCAATCCGGCACTGCAAGCGAACAATCTTTTTGAGGATCCCAGCCATCTCAATCGCTTTGGCGCAAGTGCAGTGGCTCGCCAACTTGCCGTTCAACCCGAAATTCCCTGGCCAAACGAGCCTCAACCGCGACGCGCGGGTGAGGCTGAAAGCGCGCCATTGTCCGACAAACCTCGGTAGGAGGGAATGGGGAATAGGCAGTGGGCAGTGGGCAGTAGGGAATAGGCAGTGGGCGGTGGGCGCTCTTGGAACGGACAATCAGTTTCGAGAGCGACTCTAATTGTCAAACCTTGTTGCGGATAATTGGTACGGGTTATTTTATCGATTTAGGGCTTGCTGCACAAAGCGGCAAACCAGATTAATCAATGCGATCGTGGTGTATTAGGGTTGCTTAAATCTCCACAACGGCGGGAAAAATCGCTCGAGGTTCTTGCACTGCGATCGCTGGAAATATACTAGCTCCCCTACTTCCCCTGCTTCCCCTGCTTCCCCTGCTTCCCCTGCTTCCCCTACTCATCACAACACTATATTCAGCAAGCTCTATTTACTCCCACTAGAGCAAATTAAACCGAACCCAAAACCGCCACAAATCGAGTCAATTCGTTGCGTTTGAGAGGAATAGAGGATAAAGTTCTTTGAAAGACCTTCCTCCAGTGGGTAGCAATTCCTTAAATTTAAGGGAAGCGTAACTCAAAAATAATACCAATGGGGTACAGCGGCGGATTATAATTTTTGAAGACTTCAGGTCAGTTGAGGGACTCCAGACACTAAAAACAAACACCAAAAACCCAATAATCGCCCGATCTCCGCTAAAAAAGAAGAAGCTCGCGCGCGTCGCCGACAGCGCACCAACGCCCGACCCACAAATCAATGGTTATTTCCCCCCTTTGGGAACCCAAAAAAACCGGCACGACTGAACCTCCCATGAAAACCCTAAACTGCCAACCGATCTCGCACTGGACATCAGTCCCCCAAAGCGAAAACGAGCGATCGCCCACGACAACAACGATGTACGATGGCGAAACCCACACGCCTTCAGGGAGGAAAGCCTTGAGAGACATCCTCGAGTGTCCCCTCACCCAGACGCTCGAAAAACAATACGGCGAGCGTTGGGAACGGATGTCCAAATACTCAAAACTCACATTCCGAGCGATACTATCGTTATATATATTCTGGAGCCATTGGTTCGCAGCAGCGTTGCCCCAAGACCTCATGGCCGAAGCCATCGAACAAACCAACAGCGACTTGCATTTGGACGACCCCGAAGTGTATAGCGCCATCGCCGCCTGTACCGAACTCCCTCTATACCAGCTAGAAGAATTACTTGTCATCTTAGGCGAGCAAATTCGAGAAGAATGCTGGAGTTCCAACGGACAAGCGCCCAGAGTAGAGCAACCCTAGTGCCAACGCCTTCGGAGGTAAATCAGCAATGCATCTACACCTGCAAGATTCTCAAGCTGCGCCCCCCCAGCCAGACTCCATGCCCAAAGTGAAACTCAATCCCCTTTTGTGGAAGATTGCCCTGTGCGTGGCCATTGGCGGAACAGCCATCGGCAGTTCCATCGCCGTTGCCTGGGCCGTCTTTCAAGGCGAACAGGCTCGCAACCTAGAGGTTACACTCAAACGTCCCCCAGTCGTCGAACGCGACCCCAACTGGCTAACCGACCTCAACTACTGCGCCCCAGAAAGCGGCCGCACCATTACTGATTGCTACGTCCAAATGAAATTGTGGTTAAACTACGTCCTAGCCACCATTCAAGGCGACGAAGCCCTGCGCTACCGCAGCAACGCCTCGGCCTTCATGACCAACCCCAAAGTTATAGAATGCTACGGGAGACCCCAACAAGTTTGTCTGAGGGGATTTGCCAAATTCGTCGCCCGAGACATCGATAAAGCCTTTACACTGCCCGAAAATCAAAGGAATGCCGCTTTAGCCGGGGCGATGGTTCAATACCTCGCCCTAGCCGAAGCCCGCATCGGCTCGCCCGAATCCTCCGCCGCCCCCATCGACGCGCTCATCAAGCGCATTCCCGAAAAATTTGAGTCCGACTTAGCGCTCTACTATACCAGCGAGGGGATTAATGAAAAAGCCCTAAATAGTTTAGGCGATCGCTACGAATATCGCGTAGAAATTGAGGAGCAACCCCATGATTCCCAAACCAACCCTAATTAAGCTCGGTGGCATCTGTGGGAGCTACATCCTCGCCGGTTGTTTCGCTCTAGCCGCCATCCCCCAATTCGAGGTACAAGACAGAGAAACCCTCTCTGGGGCTATGCAATCGATCCAAGAGGCCTTCAACACCTCCAAAGGCGATGCCACCATCGTCATTCCTTCCAAAAAGAAGCGTCACCCGTGGAGTGGCTTTTTTGCCCTATCGTCGGTGTTTTGGGCGGTAGCGGGGACAGGAGGACTGACGTGGGTTCTATTTAGCAAGTCCTCGAAGAAAGAAAAAACCGCCAAATTCTCCCCCCGAGGCATCTTGCCCCCTTCAACAGAAGCCAAAGAAACCGTCACACCAGAAGAGACGCGCCCGAACTTTGCCACACCCCGCCCCGTTGCCAACCCCCACGGGTCAACCCAACTGCCCAGCTTCAACGATCGCCGACAACAACTATTTGACAAACTCGCCCAATCCCCCCAAGCTTGGGTTCTGCAACTGCTGGAGGCCACGCCAATTTTGATTTGGGGCGAACCGCGATCGGGCAAAACCGAACTCGCCCAATTCATCGCCCTACTGCGCCGGTTATTCGTCGAACACGCCCTAGAAGCCAACGACCCCCAAGGTCATCTCAATCATTGGGCCGCTTGCTTTCCCATTTATGGCAGCCGCTTCAACTACCTCGCCATCGACCAACGGCTGAAAGCCTACCAAGATCGCCTCGGTCAAACCCCTCAGCAGGCGATCGCGACAATTTGGGAAGACTACCTCCAATACCCCGACCTCTGTCCGTCCCAAAGCCTCGATCCGTATAACTTTATCAAATCAATTGCCACCGAAGCGCCCAAAAAAGAAGAATATGCCATCCTCGTCGATCGCAACAAACTCCCCGCTGCACCCGTCGAAATCGAAACCCTCATCGAGCGTTCCTTTATTCAAGTTCGCCTCTTCGCCCAACGCAGCGCCACCGGCAGAGTCGTTCCCTCGGGGCGGGGTTTTCTGCGAGGACTGACCCAAGACCGCGACGGAGTGTCCGAGGAAATTGAAATCGCAATTCCCCCTTGGATGCAAGTGCGCTTTCTATTAGACACCTTCCCCGAACTCGAACGCCTTCCCCAAAGCGAACCGGCAACAGCCCCCGCCAAAAGCGATCGCGCTGGGTCTCCCATCGACTCCCCCGTCGATTCCCCCATTGATGTTTCCCCGCCTCGAGACAGCAAACCCCTCTCCCAAGCCTCCCAAACCGAATCCAACCTCTCCCCAGCCACAACCACCTCCAAACCCCTCTCTCAGCGCCTGCAAACCATCAAACAATTTATTCAATTCAAACAACAAGGACTGAGCAAAGAAGATACAATTTACCAAATGTGGCGAATTGCCAAAAATGACTCCCAGCAATGGGAAGATGCCAGCACCATGCACGATCGAATGTTAGAAGAATATCGAGATTTCATTGAATACCGACGCAGCCTAGATCGACTAGGCGATGTCCCCTAAACAACGCCCTACGCGAGTAAACAGGCTCGCGCCAAGTCTTCGAGGATTGGGTAGGGTTTGGGAGTTATCCCACTTGTGCTTTGTCGATTAGCTCGCATTATTAAGGAACACCAACATGGGTAATAAATACAGCAGCAGACGGAACTTTCTGCCTCCAACAGATACCTCCCACCGCGAGGACAACGAAAATGCCTTGGTCAGTTGGGAAGCCTATCAATACGCCAAGCGAAGTGCCGTCGAGCAAGCCGAAGAAATTCTCTCCCTCGACCCCTCCGGCATCGTCGCCGCCCAAAAAATTGCGGTTAAAGCTTGGTGGCGCAACAAGTTACACGGCTCGATTTACGTCGTCGGATTAGTCGCACTTCCCATTTTGACCCTGGGATTTGCCTTTCATACCCTTCGCGGCGCTTTATTTCCCGCTCCCATCGCCGAAAATTCTAACTTAGAGTATCGCGCGGGGAACGGGGTTGGTCGAGCGCTCAATACCGCCTGGAAAGGAGCAAAGCCCGGAATTGCCGCCGTTGAGGTGCAACTGCGCCAACAAAACCAATCTGCCCCCACTCAAACGACACCCGCAGCAACCGTTGCTCCCAGTCAACCCGCACCCGAGCCGGTTCTCGCTCGCTCCTCCTCCTTAGTCGAAGTCTCCAATTCAACCGGGGGTCAAACCGCTCAACCCGAAGCTGTTACCGCCGAAGGGTTAGATCCCCAAGCCCAAGAAGCGATCGAGCAATTTCTGAAATAAGAAATCTCCTCGCCAGGAGTCAAGCATTGAATCTGAAGATTTTCGGGCATTGCTAAATAGCCAAGGGAATTGAACGGATTTTTCAAAGGAACGTTGGCTCCTGGACTCGAGGGCTTCCCATCACAAAGGTCGAAATTTTATGATTAGCTTGAGAACGAGCAATGTGGTTGCAATTCTGATGGCAATTTTTGGCTTTTACTGCTCTTTAACCGGACTGACTCCCCAAAATGGAGCGATCGCGCTGACCCGCCGCACTCAAAAAGTTGTAGAAGAAACGAGCCAACTCGCAAACCAGGTCATCTCCACCCAAGAGACAGAAACCCCCCAACAGATTGTCCCCCCTCCCACAGAGCAATGGTCAACCGATCCCCAAGAAGCGAAGACTTACTTAGATTCACAGCGGCTGACACGCCGTATTGGGAACTCAAAAAGCGCGAAGCCGCCCTCAAACGAGGCGACTTCATCACCGCAATAATTGTTTTGGGACTGGTGGTTTGTACCCTCGAACCCAACCTCAACCAGACCATTCGGGACAGTCCCTTGGGTCGGTTTTTTGCCAAGATTTCGCCAGTTGCCGGGATGAGGCAAGGAGCGGATGGAACCTTAAATTTAGATTGGCAGAAAACGCCGAAGGTGGGCGAAACGGTGGCAGGGTATCGCGTCACCAGCGGCTACGGCCCCCGCGCCAAACCCTGTCCCCAATGCTCCAGCCATCACCCCGCCATCGACGTGGGAACGCCGGTAGGAACGCCCCTCCACAGCGTCGCCGATACAACCGTTAAGTGCTGGCAGGATCCTAACGGCGGCGGTTTAGTGGGAGAATACGCGATCGCCAACGGCAAAACCCTCCAACTGCTCCACCTCTCCGACTGCAAGCCCGGAAAAGCCAAGGCAGGAGAAGCGATCGCCAAAAGCGGCAACTCGGGCATCGGTACCGGCGCTCACCTCGATATTCGCCTCAAACCCCGCTCCGTTGTCCCGCCCACAGAATTAGTTGAATGGACGCTGACGGGGAAAAATCCCAAACCCGAGCCGCCGGGATTGAATTTGTCCTTCTGGGGCGCGGCAAAAGAAGTTGCTGATGAGAAAGGGAGTGGGTCTCAATTCATCGTGCCAACGCGCGGAACCATTACCCAGGGATTAGATAAAAAGCCCAACGCCCTCTGTTCGGTTCACTGCGGCGTGGATATTGCCAATGCTGAAGGGACTCCTATTGCAGCAGCGGCAGATGGAAAGGTGGTTTTTGCCGGGGAAGACGAGTTTGGCTTGGGTCGAGCGATTCAACTCGAACACGATGGGGGAATTTATAGCGTTTACGGCCATAATAGCGCCCTACTCGTTCGCGTCGGACAAGCGGTTAAGCAGGGGCAAACTATTGGGTTAATGGGGAATACGGGAAATAGTAACGGCCCGCATTTGCACTTTGAGTTACGCTCGTCTGGCTCTTCCCAAGGCGACAATGGTTCAAACGCACAGTGGCTCGACCCTCTCGAAGCGATTGATTTTTCGGCGTTTCCTCGCTCGGATAAAATGAGACTTAAGCTAGCAACTCCCACAGAGAAGACAAAGGAATAGTTGTGCGTCGCTGGTCATTTTACTGATTTCTATTTAATGTAGAAATTAAGCCAATGTTTATCTATTTAATTCAAAGGCAAAACTCTTGAGAGCCAAAAGCTAATGACTGTTTTACGGCAAAGGTGTGTTACGCTGCGCTAACACATCCTACTGACCTAACTGTTTACTGTTTACTGATTACTGATTGCTGTATGAATCGGATACTACTTGGAGGCTTAGTAGGCGCTGGAATTGGAGCAATGGTTCAACTCGGCGCAGTGGATTGTCCTAAAAATCCGTTTTTGGGGTTAGGGTGCGTCGCTTGGAAAGCTCCCGGCGCGATCGCCTCGGGCTCGACCAGTGGATTTGTCTATGGCATTGCCGCAGTGGGCGGTTTAGGATTGCTGCGGCGCAGATACGGCAGAGGAGATGAGTTTGACTGGCGTTGCTTGACATGGGGGTCTATTGGTGTTATGGGGCTGTTTTCCCTCTATCCCCCAACGGTGGATTTAGCCAATCTTGCAGCTCAAAAATTGAAAGAAACAGTTTTTCTGGGGAAAGTATCGCAACCGTTGGTTCGGCGCGCCATCGGTCATGCCGAAGGAAATTTAACGGTTTCGGGGGAAAGAACCTCCCTGTACTACGGTCATATGGATCCCGGCAATGGGGTACGCAACTTCGGCTATTGCTCCAATCAAAATCGAACCGCCGATGCAAAAGGGGCAGATGAAAGTTGCGATCGCTACATCGGTCAATTTAAAAACAAAGCCATTAAAGAATTAGCAAGCGCGGGAATCAACCTCGACGACCAAGAAGCGTTCATCAATACCCTCGACCTCGCAAATCAGGCCCATCCTCGTACCTTCCCCCGATTTCCCCACGCCTTGGCAGAAGCCCGGAAAAAAGGACTGACTGGACTCGATGCCATTACCGAAGCGCGAGTGCAATCCTTTGGCGAAGGGGGGAAAGAAGCCACAGGACTCATTGGCATTTGCCGTCGAGAAAAACGTCCCGTAACCGATGAGATGTGCGTCGCAGGCGATCAACGGCGGCGGGCGAAAGCGATTCGGGCGGTATTAGAACGCGATCGCGGCAACAGCAGTGCCTATGCGCCCGATACGCCCCCGGAACAAGCCAATTAGGAAAAATTTTCCCTCGCAGCTTTCAGAGACGGGGAGAGGGGGTGATGGGGAGAGGGGGTGATGGGGGGTAAGAATTGAGGTGTCCTCAGAATGCGTGAGACTTGGTATCACTCATAACTCATAACTCACAATTCATAACCCATAACTCACAATTCACAATTCATAACTCATAACTCACAATTCATAACCCATGACCGAAGTTCCCCTCGACCCGCTCAACAGTCCTCATCCCATCCCTTGGAATTGGGTTCTCGCCAACGCCGCCGAACTCGAAATGGGTCAAAACTTATCGGCGCGTTATTACCGCAGTTTGTCTTTAATTTCTCCCGACGGTCAGTACGCCGCCTACAGCCGCCTGCAAATGCAAGCAGAACCCGAATTTTACACCCATCGCGCCACCAGCATTATGTTTCTGGAGAACCTACAAACCGGGGACTTGCGATCGATCGCGCCCAGTTCTCCCTTGGCAAGCAATCCCTTTGGTGGCAGCGAGGAATCCGAACTGCCCGGGACAATTTCGATCCTCATGCCCATCTCCTGGTCCGAAAGTGGCGATCGCCTCCTCGCCCGACAATTTGAAGGTCTCTTCAACACCTCCGAAGCCTCCGATTATGCTGTCGTCTGGAATCGGCGTACCGGGAAAACGACCACACTCGTCCCTGACGGCATCGATTATACCAACGCGATTTTGCTCGGTTGGAGCGAAATCCAACCCAACTGCGTTTTATTTCAGGCCGGTTGCTTGGGAGACGAACAGTGGCCGCTTTGGTGCGTCAATCTTGACGGAAAAACCATTGTAGCGCCTGAAGACCGACCCGTCGTCGGCGGAAGAGTGTTGCATCACGTTTGGAGCGGGCCCCAGAGCGATCGCGATCGCTGAACAGCTTAGTTGGTTAGTGGCTTCTTAATTTTTGATTTTTAAGCACCCACACCCAATAAATTACCCATAATGCGCGGTTGAAAGCCCCTGACTTCAATGCATGGGGATAAAAACCGCGCCCACAAAAAAAGAATTCGGGTGTATACTTACCCTTGCTTAATTTGTGGTAAAATTAAGTCATGATAGTAAGAGAAGCCAAGCTGTTAAACGGAATATCGGCTCAATATCAAGCCTTAGATAAAGCCATTAGAGCTGCTCAATTTATTAGAAATAAGGCAGTTAGATTATGGCGGGACGAGCCCAATGTCAACAAGACGCGTCTATCTCTGTTTTGTAAAGAACTAGCGCGCGAATTTCCCTTTGCCAACAAGTTAAACTCGATGGCGCGTCAAGCTGCCTCTGAGAGGGCTTGGAATTCTATCTCTAACTTCTATCGTCGCTGTCGAGAAGAGGCTAAAAACAAGGGTTATCCCCAGTTCAAAAAGCACTCTCGCTCAGTTGAGTATAAAACGACAGGCTGGAAGCTCTCAGAGGATTGTTTAACGATTAACTTCACCGATGGGTTTAAAGCGGGTAAATTTTCTCTATTCTGCAACCAGGAAACCAGAGAAAACTTGTTCGGACTCAAGATCAATCGGGTCAGAGTCGTTAGACGCGCCGACGGGTATTATGCTCAATTCTGCTTGGATGCTCATCGCCAAGAGGCAGGGAATTATACAGGAAATGTAGTAGGCATTGACTTAGGTCTGAAATATTTCTATAAAGACCAGAATGACAATGCAGTTATTTATCCCAAGTATCTAAGGATATCCGAGAAACGAATTAAGAAACTACAAAGACGGCTATCTAAGAAATTTGTGAAGGGGATTAAACCCCAATCAAATAACTACCACAAAGCGAGAATTAGATTAGGAAAAGCCCATTTAAAGGTGACGAGACAGCGTAAAGACTGGGCGGTCAAGCTCGCCCAGTGCGTAGTCCGCGCTAACGACGTGGTTGTCTATGAAGACCTTAAGATACAAAACATGGTCAAGAATCATCATTTGGCTAAGTCTATTTCTGACGCTTCGTGGTATCAATTCACCCAGTGGTTAGACTACTTTGGGAAAGTTTGGGATAAGACAGTCATTGCTGTTGCCCCTAACTATACGTCTCGAGATTGTTCTAGCTGTGGTTTCAGGGTGAAGAAATCTCTCAGCACCCGAACCCATCAATGCCCAAAATGCAAAATAGAAATTTGCCGCGATACCAATGCGGCATTGAATATTTTAAAGAAAGGGATGAAGATTCTAGATGCTGAGTAGAACAAAGGTACTGAAGGGCATTCAGAAACCTCCGAGAAATCGGGAACGCTTGAGGAGAGTTCAACCCCTGTTGATGATAGAGAAATCTGACTCAATAAGTTGTCTCGTTGAATCAAGAATTAACTGTAGTTAAGAATCCCCTGCATTCTATGCGTGGGGAGTATGTCAAAATCGATTCATCTCTCAAAATTTCTTGTAACCGACATCGCGTTTTCATCGCTGCCCAAAACTTTATGAACCTACCAATTAAGGCTGTTCAGTCTCCTTACTACGGCGACGCTTACTACCGCAAACCGCCCCCCGATCTCTCCTCGCTCATGCTTAAGGAGCGAATCGTTTATTTAGGAATGCCCTTAGCGCCTCAAGTCGCGGAATTGATTATGGCAGAACTGCTGTATCTTCAGTACGACGACCCAGAAAAGCCGATCAAAATTTACATTAACTCTCCAGGGGAATATCCAGGCCTCGAAACCTCTGCCTTTGCCATTTGCGACACGATGAACTACATCAAGCCGCCCATCCACACCATTTGTATTGGTGCTGCCTTGGGGATGGCTGCGACGATCCTGTCGTGTGGAACCAAGGGATATCGGCTTAGCCTTCCTCACGCGCGGATTGTGCTCAACGATACCAGCGGTTCCACCAGCGGGCGATCGCAAGCCTCGGATATTCAAATCCGCGCCAAAGAAGTGCTGACCATTCGGCAAATTACCATCGATTTGCTGGCTAAACAAACGGGCCAAACGCCCGAAAAAATCCGTAAGGATATCGATCGCCCCTTTTATATGGATCCGGTCGAAGCGAAAGAGTATGGTTTGATCGATCGCGTTCTCGAAAGCGAAGCCGACTTGCCCGTACCCGCACCGGCAGGCGTAATTTAGCGACTTCGGACTATGGAGTTCGCTCCGCGCGTCCGTTAGTCTGCGCCCCATTTCAAGGTTTTAAGGTTGTGATTTCCAATGCCCAAAGCCCCACTCCAGTCGCGCCAAAGAGTGGAATTTAAATCTCTGCCTTAGTTTGCTTTCTCAATCTTTTCATGGAGTCAACTCATGCCACTTGATGTCCCAAAAGTTCCGTATCGCTTGCCCGGACAGCCCTACGAAGACTGGATTTCGATCTATAATCGTCTTTTTTTAGAACGCATTTTGTTTTTGGGCTGGGAAATTGACGACGAGACTGCTAATCGTCTCGTTGCCTATATGCTCTATCTCGACTCTGAGGATAACACCAAGGATATCTATCTGTATATCAATTCTCCCGGCGGTTCTGTCACCGCAGGTATGGCGATTTACGATACGATGCAGCACATTCGCTCCAACGTCGTGACAATCTGTGTCGGCTTGGCTGCATCAATGGGAGCATTTCTCCTAGCGGCGGGAACCCCCGGCAAGCGCGTCGCTCTCCCTCACTCGCGCATTATGATCCACCAACCCGCGTTGTCTCAGGGTTTGTACGGTCAAGCCACCGATATTAGTATTGCTGCCAAGCAAATCATTCGGACTCGTCAGCAAATGGACGAGATTCTTGCTAATAAGACCGGTCAATCCATAGAAAGAATACGTAAGGATACGGATCGAGATTACTATATGTCTGCTGAGGAATCGCTGGAATACGGACTGATCGATAAGGTCATTGAGGATACCAAAGCGATTCGCTAAACTGTCTCCCGAACACCGAGCAATTGCACCTCGTGCTGGTTAAAGGCACGAGGTTTTTATAGAAACGGTTGGGTTGCAGTGCTGTGGGCTTGCGGACTTCACTTTTCGGCTGCGATGGGCGTTTGGAGTCCCAATGAAGCAAGAATCTCCGTTCTGGGGGTGCGGAGAGTGTCAAGAGTGAATGCGCTGAGCTAACAGTTGTTCTTCGAGAATGGCAATACGATTGTAAGCCGCAGTCACCTGAGCGGTCAGTCGCCGAATTTGTAACTCTGGAGAAACCTCTCGAGACTGTTCGTAATCGGGGGGAGAGTCCCAGGGAGTTTCCTCTGCCAAAATATCTTTGTGCTGCATGATCGAATCGACGTTTTTACGAGAGGTAAGGGGAACGGTTTCAAACGACTGTGCGTCCCCAACAGCGCGAGGTGGGTTTTGCGAGAGGAGTTCGGAAAGTTGTTGGCTAAGTTGTTTGACAATTGCGTAAAGCCGATCGACTTTGCGATCGAGTGCGGCAATTTCTCGGTATAGTTCGTCCATGACCTTGACCGTTCTGTGAGTAGCGTTCGTCTATTATGCTATTCGCCTTAAGTCTGAGAGGGTTGCGATTCCTGATTCATTTAACGTTTGAAAACTTAATAAGGATTAAAGATTTTTAAGATTCAATAAACTTATGCTGACTCGTCGTTCTGTATTGCGTTCCGCTGCGATCGCGGCCTTAGTGCCGTTGCTTTCGAGTTGCGGCAACGCGGGAGAGATTCTTCGCGTTGTCTTGTTGGCGAATTCACTTCCCCCGCAGTTGTTAAGGAGTTTTCGCTCGAATTTGGGCAAGGAGGCGACACTTCAGTTGACAGCCGAGTCTCAGTTGCAAGATTTGTTTAAGCTTCTTCAAGTTTGGGAAGAGGAAAGTCCGTCTCCCGAGTCAGCATCCCGTTGGTTTAGCAGATTGCGGTTACCTTTTTCGGGAAAAAAAACACCCGCAACTGCTGATTTGATTTCCCTGGGCCATTATTGGCTGTCCGAGGCGATTGAAAAACAACTGATTGCGCCTCTAGAAGTCGAGGGACTGGCGGGATGGAAAAACTTGCCCGAATCGATGAAGGAATTGGTGCAGCGCGAGGGGAGATTTTGGGGCGCGCCGTATCGCTGGGGAACCACCGCGATCGCCTATAATCGGAAGCGCTTTGAAGCGTTAGGGTGGACTCCAACCGATTGGGACGATTTGTGGAAACCCCAGTTGCGCGATCGCATCTCAATGATCGATGAACCTCGGGAAGTTATCGGATTAGTCCTCAAAACTCTCGGTCATTCCTACAACGAACCCGAACCGGCTTCAATGCCTCAGTTAAAAACAGCCTTGGACGAGGTGCACCAACACATTCGGCTTTATAGCTCCCAGGCTTACCTCGAGCCTTTAATTATCGAAGATGTTTGGGTGGCTGTGGGTTGGTCTACGGATCTCGTTTCAGTGGCAAAACGGTACCCCGATATCGAAACCATTGTACCGCGATCGGGAACGGCACTGTGGGCGGATCTTTGGGTTCAACCCGCAGTTAGCCGGAGTAATTCTGGGACGCGATCGCTCATCCAACGCTGGATCGAGTTTTGCTGGCAAGAACAAGCCGCACGACAAATTTCCCGGTTTACCGCCGCTACATCGCCGATTCTTTTGAGTTTAGAGCGCGAGAGTCTTTCTTCTATCATTTCCCATCATCCCCTCGCGCTTCCCGATGCGGACATTATCGATCGCAGCGAGTTTATTGTACCTCTTCCTTCCAAAAGCCAGCAACAGTACGAGACCCTTTGGAAGGACATGAGGGGAGTCAGTCGTTAGGGCGTGTCATCAATTAATTGAGCCAAATGACCGTAGCGGCGAGATAGATGGCTCCGAGGAAGTTTCTCGCTGTTTTATCGTAGCGTGTTGCGATCGCTCTGTATCAAGAGACAGATGTAGCAACCGCGCTTCAAAAAGTGGCAGAAATTCAAAGAGAAAACGACGCACGAGAAGGAGAAAAGTGAAAAATTGCAGATTATGCACGATCGCTTATTGGTCATTGAAAAGGGTCAAGTTGTTGAGTCGGGAACGCATCGCGAATTATTAGCAAAAAATAGTCGCTACGCTAAGTTTTATGCGCAGCAATTTGAGGGTTGAATTGATGAGTGATGTGTTAAGAAGGTGGTTTCAGTTTACTTGTGCGGGGGAATTCCGTCGCAGAGGCGGCGATCGCGTTCTTTCAATTCCGTGCTATGGGTCAGGTAGTTGCGCGCGAGGTCGCAGGCGCGCGCGAGGAGGGGATCGAGTTCTAAATCGACGATTGAAACGCCTTTATTCTCCTTAACAGCGAGAGTGGCTCTCCCAACGCTGAAATTTAGATTGGCTAATCTTGTACTTGACAGTTCGGCATCCTTAAACCAAACTCCACTGAGAATCGAAAATTGTAAGCTATTCGAGCTAGCGGTAGTCAAAAGTTTACCGTCTGGACTAAAACCCGGTATAGTTAGAACATTATTTCCCTTTTCGATGGGCTTAATTAGCTCTTTGCGATCGCGAATTCGCCAGAGTTTTATAGTATTATCCTCTGTAACTGAAGCAATCGCTTTACTATCTGGTCTGAAGCGAATGTCTTTCACTTCGTTAGGATGTTCTAGTTTCTTAAGAAATCGACCGTCCTGATTCCACAATTTAACCGTTTTATCATCGCTAGCAGAAGCAAGAATTTTGCCATTAGGACTAAAATTGACACGGTTAACTGTATCTTCGTGGTCGAGAGTTTTCAGAAGTTGGCCGTTTCGATTCCACAATTTAACCGTCTTATCATCGCTGGCAGAAGCCCAAATTTGGCTATCGGGACTAAAACTAACGCTATTAACTTTATCCTCGTGGTCGAGGGTTTTCAGAAGTTGGCCGTTTCGATTCCATAGTTTAACAGTTTTGTCGTCGCTGGCAGTAGCCAAAATTGTACCATCGGAACTAAAACTGGCGCTCGTGACCCGGTCTCGATGTCCTTGAAATGTTGCTAGTGATGAACCATCGACTCCCCACATTTTCAGCGTTGGGTCGTGTTCGACCGCCATGAGCGTCTTGCTCTCCGCACTAAAAGCAATGTCATCTAAATCCAAGTCTTCTTGAGTTTGAAACGTTTTGAGTTTTTGATCTTGACTATCCCAGAGACGAATAGTGGAATTTGATTCACCTTGGCTGTTAACCTTGCTCATCAAAGCGATAACCCGACCATCCTTGCTAAATTCAATGCGGTCTTCTCTATCAGTATTGCGCGAATCATCCTCTTCGCTAGCAGGTTGAAGCGTTTTAAGACTCGTCCCCTCTCGCGTCCAAAGCCGCACCGTGCCATCGTCGCTTAGAGAAGCAAGGGTTTGACCGTTGGGACTAAAAATAACCTGATTGACCGTATCAAGATGTCCTCGTAGTTTCTTGATGGGAGTGCCATCCTTGCGCCACAACCGAACAAGATTATCAGCACTCGCAGAAGCCAATATTTCTCCGTCTGGACTGAAACTCACGTCGGTAACTTCGCCATTATGGAGTAGTGTTGCGATCTCCCGACCATCAATGCTCCACAGTTGCACCGTATCGTAGTAAGTCGAGGCAGCAATTATCGTGCTATCGGGACTGAAGTTGATTGTTTGGATACCGCGACCATTCAAGTTTCTGATGAAGCTGCCATCCCGCTGCCATAGCTTAATCGTGCTTTGACTCGTCGAAGCGATAATGGCACTATTAGGACTGAACTTCACGTCAGAGACTTGATTTTTATGTCCCTTTAAAACCCCAATTTTTTTTCCATTTCTGGTGTAAAGATGAACAAAATTATCATCACCGATTGTGGCAATTTGTTGGCTATCGGGACTAAATCGGACGCGATAGATTTCGCTCGTGTGTCCTTTTAAAATACCAAGGAGATTTCCGTCGCGAGTCCACAGTTGGACGCGATTATTTTCAGTAATGACGGCAATGCGCTGACTATCGGGGCTAAACTGAAGGCTATTTTTCTTTTCGTACCACACCGTCCATCGAGTATCGAGGGATTGACCGTCTTGAGTTTTAATTAATTGACCGTCGCTGTCCCAGAAATTCAAAACCCCGTCGTAACCTACGGAAACAATTCTCTTGCCATCCGGACTGATGCTTGCGCCAACTATACCATTGGGATGCCCTCGCAATACAATCGACTGACCATTGAGGTGGCGAAGTTTGATAACATCTTCAGCACTGCCTGTCACTAATACTTTACCGCTTGGATCGAATTGGAGGATAGAACCGTTAGCCGCTAGCGTTTTCCGAAGTTTGCCCTGTTTATCCAAAAGCTGAATTGTGTTATCAGATCGAGCAGCGGCAATGGTGCTGCCGTCCCGATTAAATTGAACTCGATCGACTGAGTTATCCCAATTGAACCCACCACTCGTCAGACTAAGGTTCCAAAGTCGAATTGTTTTATCTTGACTGGCTGAAGCTAAAATTTTTCCATCTGGACTGAAACTTAGATCGCTAATGAGGTCGCTATGTTTGAAAGATGTCCCTATGGAAAATCCTTCCTCATAAATAAGACCGATTTGTTCTGTATTATATCGCCCAACATAAGCTTGCAGCTCTCCATCCGGCCTCAGACTAGACACTTCAATTTCTCCATTATTTCCTCTGAACTCAGCATTTTTAACCAAAGTGCCATCCAACAAATAATACTTAATGCTTCGGTCTTGACTTACCAAAATCAGCATTTTCCCACCGGCACTGAAGCGAATATCAATCGTCCCGTAATTCTCAATACTTTGAAGTTCTCGCCCGTCGAGACTCCAGAGCTTTACCGTATCATTGCGATCGGCAGCGGCAATTATTTGTCCATCTGGACTAAAGGCAGTGCTGGTTATAACTGCTTCGTGACCAGAGATCGTCTTGATAGACTTTCCACTAGAGATATCCCAAAGAATAATGGTTTTACCTGAAGGAGTCGCAAGTTTTTGATTGTCGGCACTGAAACCTACACTGGAGATAGCGTTAGGAAGCTCTAGTGTCTTTATTTTTTGCCCTTGAACCGTCCAAACTCCAATTGTCTTATCTTCGCTGGCAGAAGCAATCAGTCGAGCATCAGAACTAAAATTGATGCCAACTATTTTATCTGTGTGTCCAGTCAAAGTTGCTAAAATTTCCCCTTCTAAGTTCCAAATTTTTACAGTATTATTTTCATCAGCAGAAGCAATTGATTTTCCATTAGGGCTGAAAGTGACTTTAGTTACGCCAGCTTCGTGTCCTTCTAAGCGATTGAGTTCGTCTAAATTAGAAATTGCGTTATTCAGTTCTGCGGTTGTTTGCAACTGTAAACCCGGTATGCCAACGGGAAATTGAGCAAGTCTTTTTCCCGCCCGAATTGCTGAAATGAGTCGGTCAATTCCCGTATTTTTTGAAGACTCCGAAACAAGATTTGAAATATACAAATTAATTCCCGCAACCGTCGCAACGGCAGCAAATCCGGTAATAGCAACTAATAACGTAGCCAACGTCACGCCTGCCCTGCGCGATGTTTTGAGCTGCCGTTTCAAGGCTTGATTGAGTTTGGCTTCCGTCAGCTTTCTTTGCTCTCTTTCTTTCTCCAACTCTGCCACTAAAGTCGCCGCCTGTCGCTGTCGAATAAAGGGGACGAGATAGTCGTGTACCAGTTGATAGCGCCCGTCGGGAAAACCGGGAACTTGAAAGACTAAACCCGATCGCACCAAAATATCGAGGATCGAATCCAAGCGTTCGGACTCGATAGAAAGTTCGGCTTCTAGTTCGGCGCGGGTTTTGAGGGGACGGGTATTATTTTCATCCGTCAGTAAGTACAAAATAATTTTGACAAAGTTTTTGTTGTTCGGACCGCAATCTTTGACAATTTCGTCTAAAAAGCGCTCGACTAACGCTTCTTTCGGTCCGCGATCGCGATATTGAACCAAAGTTGTAATCTTTTCCCCTTGCAGTTGCGCGCCCACCACCTGTAACTCAATGGGACGAACCTCTTCCAGCTCGCCTGCTAAATCTCGTACCAAGGCTTCCAGCAAATCTGAATCTAAATAAAACTGGGCATTCCTCGTCAACGTCTCAATCACCGTTTTCGCATCTTTAGGCGAGAAATTCCCCAAATAATACAGAATACCTTTATCTAAAATGTTATTATTAATAATATTCAACTGTACGAGGCGATTGCATTCGAGCAGGTAGTGCAAATAGTCCTCCCGCAACGAAAGAATCACTTTTACATAGGGCGTATCGAGACAGTCTCGCAAGAATTCAAAAAACGGTCTCCTCTGACTCGGATCGGTATAAGCAAAAAAGAACTCCTCAAACTGATCGAAAATCAAAACCGTGAGTAAATTGCGATCGCTCGTCCTCCGAATTTCCTCCAAAAAAGCTGCCATCGAGTCCAAAAGAACGGGCAAACTTAAGCCCCGCACTTCCCGGTAAGACTGGGCATAAGAAGCCCCCAAATTCTGCGCCCAATCGCTGTAAACCTGTAACAAAACCGGCAAAACATCCCGCGCTTCAATGGCCATTTGCCTTAACGCAGGCATCAACCCAGCTTGGACGAGGGAGCTTTTGCCCACCCCCGACTGTCCGTGAATAATCGTCAGCTTGCGATCGGTACGGCAAATCCGCTCGACGAGGCGTTTTACGTCATTTAAGCGCCCAGAAGCGGCAATTTCTGGATGCGCGCCCGAGGGAGACGCGATCGCGGGATGAACCACCTGTCGCCTCGCCTGCAACCGTCCTGCCCCCACAAACGCTCGCAAACCGTACTGTTGCTCGATAGACTGCTGTTCTTGCTTGGTTTTAAACGCCTCTAAATACTCGCCCCGTTCAAATTGGAGCGATCGCAGATTCTCCAAAATGCCAATATACAACAACGGATCGCTTTCGGGAAAACTCTCCGCCCTCGCCACCTCCAAATGCGCGATCGCCTCCTCCTCCCGTCCGAGCTGCCGTTGCGATCGCGCCAGCAACAACCGATAATAATTACAGTAATGCTGTCTGTTCCAACTCCAGTCCCCCGTCGAAGTCGATGGCTCTTCGTTGGACCGCAGCGCCAACTCTGCATAACCCTTGGCTTCCTCTCCCTTCCCCTCGTGCAGCGCCACTTCCGCCAACAAACCATAGCCATAAGCAAGTCGAACCGAATCTTGCTGCGTCCGATGCAAACTCACCGCTCGTTCAGCCGTCGCCTTCAGTTCCTCCCACGCCTCCAACCGAGTCAACACCTCGCCCAAAGCATTGATAAACCGTTGCTCCAACTCCGGGCGATCGCTTCTTCGCAATGCCCCGACACAGTGACGATAATACTCCCTCGCCTTCTGACAAGCTGCCTCGTACTCAGTACGATTGCGGATTGCCTCTTGCCGCCACCACAATCCCAAGTGAAACAACAAACACCCATATCGCTCGAAGGCAGAACCGCTTGCTTCCTCAAGGTTTACCCTGTTTTGCCAGCACTGCCAACTGCATTCGTAATACCTCCTCGCCTTTTGCCTATCGCCCTCAAGTTCTGCCTTGCGACCGATTAAAAAACGCAAATTCGCCTCCAGTTCCGGCTCGAGCCGTTCTCCACAGCGCTCTAAATCGCCCAAGGCAGTTTCCAACTCCGCGAGGCGCAAAGACCCCGCAGGGAGAGCAATAGAGGCACTATCGATAAATTTCCCCGCACCGACTTCCAACAGCGCTGCAAACGCGCTATCCATTGTCCGTTGGAGGCCATCGAGCAATACTTGTACCGGCATCTCGAACTTAATAGGAATTGCCGCCCAACTTTTAAAATCGGGAGCAAACCGCGTTAATTTTTGCAAAAGGTCGTCGTTGACCCAAAGAACAACCGGAAATGGGAAATGCTTGCGGAATTCTTCTCGCACCTGATTGGTAGAGGTCAACATCCGGTCGATGGCGCTCGCTGACTCCAATCCAAAAACGAGTAGCGCTGGGGGGCATTCCCCACCTAATTCTGTTTGAAGGGTGGTGTAGAGAGTTTCCACTGACCCAGGGAGGTACAGTTTGCCCAAGGACAGCGGACATATCGCCTCGAGACGCTTTAGGACTTGTTCGGCGAGGAGAGTGTAGTTGCAGCGAACGAGAATCAGCGCAAAGTTGCCTTGGGAATTCGCGATCGCGCGCAACAGCTTTTTGAGGGAGCGGTCGTTATCAGCAGCTAATTGTGAAAGTCGGTCGGTGTCGTTCACAGTTGCTCATCCTTGTTGAAACTTCTTCGACTCTGCGATCGCGGGATTCACCCCAAACCAGCGCCCCTCTTTATCGCGATACTCCAATAAAAAAAGACTGCGCAGCAAAATTTGGTACTCCTCCTCTCCCTGTACGTTATCCCCCTGCTCTACAATTTGATGCAACAGCGCCCACTCACTATCGCTAATGGCTGCAATCAAGTCGTCTCGATGCTCTCGGATCGCCCGTTCCAAACAATCTTTTTGGATGGGAGGATCCTCCTCCTGCAAACAACTGTAGAGCAAAATCAAGAGATTGCGCGCGTGACCGCCGCTAATGCGACACAATCGGTCTAACGTTTCGGGTGCGTCAAAGACTTGCGCGATCGCGTCTAGGCGTTTTTCGGGTTGCAAATGGGGAAAAGCTCGAGCGAGAACCATCTGTCGCAACAATTTCATTCCTTCTTGACAATCGCTTCCATCGCGCTCTGTTGCAGCAACCATTGGTAAAACAATGGGTTTAATGCCAAAGCGGTTGATGAGGGGACTCAATTCGTTAGAGAAAATCAGCACCAGCGGAATAGTATAGACAACGTGGCAATTCAACCGTTTCAACTGTTCCCCGCGATCGACGAAGAGATATTCCGGTTGAGAGCGACCGGAGGCTTTTCGAGACAAATCGACGCGATCGAGATTGTCCACAATTGTCACCAATCCCTTCTGTCCCCGCTGTTTGAGCAACTCGGTTGCGCGTCCGAGAATTTCTTGATTAATGGCTTCTAGAATTCCTGCCGTGCGCGGTTCTAGGTATTGTCGCAATTGACTGCGAAGTTTGGGACTATCCTTAGTTTTTGCTGTAATTTTACCCAATTTTAACGGAAAAGAAACGGACGCTTCTGCTGAAAACTCGATGGGCGTTTGCAGGAAATCCGCAACTTCGCTAAACAGATTGAGGAGGTATCCAGGTTTGAGATGAATGTTAGCAGCTTCCAAACTGCCGGTCACCTGACGCGCGATCGCGAGTAAAATATCGCTAACATCGACATCTGCCATGTCTAAATCCGCACTCGACTCAAAATAGACAACGTGGAACCCCTGTTGTTCCAGTTCGCTTTTCAGCCGAAACAGTTCCGTCGATTTACCGCATCCGATATGCCCCGCGAACAATTGGCAAGTGGTTTCGTCCGGTTGATGGACGATGGTTCGTCGTAACCGTTGAATGGCGTTCGGGCCGCGCACTGGAGAAAAGTCGATATAGTAGGAATAGTCTTCAGCGCGATCGATATTCAGGGTTTTACTGGGGTTACAGGCGTTAAAAAACTTGACCGGGTCTAAAATCATGGAACGGTTTGCGAATATATACGGTCTTAGCTCTTTGATTTTAGCTCGCGATCGCTCCTATCGCTGGCAACGAGCCTCATCTTCCCAATCTGGGCTTCCTTCTTCAGAAATTGAAGGAGTTGTGGCGATCGCGTCCCAACTATAGCAATCCTAGATTGATCGTAGGACGGTGGGTTTCTGAAACCCCTGTGTGGCAAGGCTTCTGGAAACAAGAAATATAGCAACCTATTTAGGATTGCTATATTTAGTCTCGGTAAGTCGATAGGTTGGCGATTTTCCGCGTCGTAGTACCCTGCGGTGGGGGGATTTTCCTCGGCGTAGGGGTCGGTGTAGGGTTGGCCGTAGCGGGGATCTGATGGGGGAGGGGTGTGCGGACGAAGCGATCGCGCACAGTTGCGATCGCCTGTAATACAATAAAATAGTACAATTTCCACCCCACCCAGGAGAGACAATTGTGGAATCCCGATACGATGCAGCAGCGATCGAACAGAAGTGGCAGCAAATATGGGCCGAAATGGGTTTAGATAAAACCCCCATCAACTCCAACGCGCCTAAATTTTACGCCTTATCCATGTTTCCCTACCCCTCGGGGAATCTGCACATGGGTCACGTTCGCAACTATACCATCACCGACGCGATCGCGCGCTTCAAACGGATGCAAGGGTATCGGGTACTACATCCAATGGGATGGGATGCGTTTGGGTTGCCAGCCGAAAATGCGGCGATCGATCGCGGCGTTCCCCCAGCGCAGTGGACGAACGAAAATATCGCCCAAATGAAACGGCAACTCCAACAACTCGGCTTCTCCCTCGACTGGGAACGAGAACTTGCCACCTGTTCCCCCGATTATTATAAATGGACTCAATGGATTTTCTTGCAATTTTACGCAGCCGAACTCGCTTATCAAAAAGAAGCCGCCGTCAACTGGGACCCCATCGACCAAACCGTATTAGCCAACGAACAAGTCGATAGCGAAGGACGTTCCTGGCGATCGGGCGCGATCGTCGAACGCAAACTGTTGCGCCAGTGGTTCTTCAAAATCACCGACTACGCCGAACAACTCCTCAACGATTTAGATAAATTAGACGGTTGGCCCGATCGCGTCAAAACCATGCAAGCCAACTGGATCGGCAAATCCGTTGGCGCAACCGTTGAATTCCCCATCGTCGGCAGGGACGAAAAAATTGCCGTTTTCACCACCCGTCCCGACACGGTTTATGGCGTGACCTACGTTGTCCTCGCCCCAGAACACCCCTTAACGCCCAAAGTGACCCCAAAAAGTCAAAAATCGGCAGTCGATGGCTTTATCGAGGAAATATCCGCCGAAAGCGAACTGGAACGCACCGCCGAAGATAAACCCAAACGCGGCATTCCCACCGGCGGGATGGCAATCAATCCCTTCACTGGCGAAGAGATTCCCATTTGGATTGCCGACTACGTTCTCTACGAATACGGAACGGGTGCAGTGATGGGGGTTCCCGCCCACGATACCCGCGATTTTCAATTTGCCAAACAGAACGATCTTGCCATTAAAACCGTTATCGTTCCCGCTTCATCCCCCCAAATCCAAGGGGGGACAGAGGGGGGTGAACCGTTGAAAGCAGCTTACGTCGATCCCGGAATTATGGTAAATTCGGGGGAATTTGACGGAACCCCCTCAATCGAAGGCAAAGAAAAAGTTATCGCCTACGCCGAAAAACAAGGCTACGGTAAAGCGAGAGTGCAATATCGCCTCCGCGATTGGTTAATTTCTCGTCAGCGGTACTGGGGCGCGCCAATCCCCATTATTCATTGTCCCAGTTGCGGCGCAGTTCCCGTCCCCGATGCAGATTTGCCCGTGTGCTTGCCCGAAAATGTCGAATTTTCCGGTCGCGGTCCCTCTCCCTTGGCGCAAATGGGGGATTGGGTTAACGTTCCCTGTCCCAGTTGTGGCGAACCGGCGAAGCGAGAAACCGATACGATGGATACGTTTATCGATTCGTCGTGGTATTTTTTGCGCTACACCGACGCTAATAATGAGGAACAAATATTCGATCCGGCGAAAGTTAACGATTGGATGCCGGTGGATCAGTATGTTGGGGGAATCGAACACGCAATTTTACATTTGTTGTATTCCCGTTTCTTTACGAAGGTGTTGCGCGATCGCGGATTACTCAATTTCGACGAACCCTTCCAACGCCTGTTAACCCAGGGCATGGTACAGGGAAAAACCTATTTTAATCCCAATAAGGAGGGGAAAAATAAATGGATTCCCTCTCATTTAGTGAATCCTGCCAATCCCCGCGATCCTGAAACGGACGAGGTCTTGCAAGAGTGCTATGCAACCATGTCCAAATCCAAGGGCAATGGTGTTACCCCCGAAGAGGTAATTTCTAAGTATGGCGTAGATACCGCGCGAATGTTTATTTTGTTCAAAGCGCCGCCGGAGAAAGATTTAGAGTGGGAAGATGCGGACGTTGAAGGGCAATTTCGCTTTTTGAACCGCGTTTGGCGCTTGATGGCAGAATGGGCAGATAATGGCAGCCAACATCAGAAAAAACACTCATCTTCTTTGACGAAAGAGGAGAAAGATTTGCGTCGCGCCATTCATACAGCAATTAAGGAAGTTTCCGAAGATTTAACCGGAGAGTACCAATTTAATACGGCAATTTCCGAGTTGATGAAGCTTAGCAATGCCTTAAGCGATGCGCCTTGTAAAACTTCCTTAGTTTATCGAGAAGGGTTGGAGGTCTTAACCGTTTTAATGGCTCCCTTTGCCCCTCATATTGCCGAGGAATTGTGGCAAGAGTTGGGAAATAAAGCATCCGTGCGGACTGCAAAATGGCCCGAATTTGACCCCGATGCTTTAGTCGTCGATGAAATTACTCTTGTGGTTCAGGTGAATGGGAAAGTACGAGGAAGCTTGCAAGTTCCCGCCCGAGCGACTAAGGAGGAATTGGAGGAGTTTGCCCGTAACTCGGAAGCCGCTCAAAAATATCTTGAAGGAAAGGAGATTAAAAAAGCGATCGTCGTGCCGGGTAAATTGGTTAATTTTGTAGTTGCGAAGTAGGTCATACTCGTTTTTGACAAAGAACGACAGGTTATTCCACAATATTTTTGCCCTGAAACGCAAATAGTCCCTCGTCGTCGATATACGACCTCACTCAGCCAGATTTAGTAGGGCAGAGAATCAAAGGAGGAGCGGTGGGGGATCGCTGGTCCTTCAGAGGTGTGGAAACTGCTATCTATGTCTATGTTCGCCCAATCCTGTGAATTTCTTGTGAATAAAAATGAGAGAAATTAGAGACTGAACTCGATTTATATCAGCGATTACACTGACTTATCTTAACAGAAAATCGTCAAAAAATTTACACAAACTTTACCTAAAATGAGAGAAAGAGATTTAAGCTAGTCATTATAGACTTAGAGTTGCAAACTTAGTAGAGAGATTACGAATGAAAGGAAAAATTCAACAATGGGTGATGGGTGCGTCAATGACTGCAAGCGCGATCGCGATCGCCAGCACTTCAGCCTCAGCTTTTACCATTACGGGGAACAACGACTACCTCCTCTTTGATGTTTGCCCGCCCAACTTTACTTGCGTGAATCCCAATGCAGATATCGATAGCGTTCTCGCAGGCGATAGCAGCGCACCTGGTGGAAACGTCGAGTTATTCGCCAGTAGCGAAAATGACGATTTAGCCAGTTTCTTAACTTCTAACGCTCGCACGAGTATCGAAGGCACGGTTGCTGGTAAAAGTATCGTAGTCAGCAGCCTGACGGCAACCGATTGGTTTGGATCGGGCCTGGATACCTCCTACACGGCTGACACCTTTGCCACTAAATGGTTTAATGAGTTCTATCAGAACTCGGGTCTCGCCGCTAACGAAACGTTGATCAAAGGGGTATTGGCTGCGCAGACCGGTCAATCTTCTTGGTTGCTTGCGCCGAGTGCTGCGGTGCGTCAAGCTGTCTACAATGCTTATCTCAGCGACCAAGTGAAAGGATTCCAACGTTCTAGCGACCCCAACGTTTCCTATATCACCACAAGCGGTAACGACCTCCTAATTGGTTTAGCCGGCCATTACGATGTCAAAGATTTCTACTCATCGATCCTCGGACCGTTGGCGGTGCTCATCAACGACGGATTCCAAGTTAGCGAAGTGGTTAAAGTGAACTATGGGGGCGTAGAAGAGTTACTGTACAGCTTTAACGCTACGCAATCTGGTCTAGTTAATGCGGCAGGTGTGGGTGCCGACGGCAGGTCTCATACGGGGAATTATGAGGTTTCAATGGGAGATGTTATCACTGACGTGCCGGAACCTTCGGCGATGCTGGGACTGTTGGGTTTGACCGGTTTTGTCGTCGCTGGACGCAAAGCTAGAAAGTCGCATCGTTAAGATTGGGTTAACGCGATCGGGAAAGTACGCGATGCGCGATCGCAATTCCCAGATCGCGATCGCGCATCGGCTGTTAAATTTTAAATGATTCAAGATTCCTCCTACTGGAAGCTGCGCTGCACGCCACTTCCTAAAGCTTATTGATAACTTTACAGAAAACTTCACTGTAACTTCACCTATTTCCTCTGAACTACGCCTATAGTGGTAGAGAACTCAGAGGAAACCATAGTGTTTCGCGCGATCGCAAAATGACAGCCTATAAGCTACGTAGTAATTCTGAGTATTCAGGGTGAAAGCCATTTAAGTGACTCAATCTAAAAACCCAAACTATTAGAACATCGGAGAGAATCTTGAGAAGCCAAACATCCATCGCCACACTCGGAGCCGCAGTCCTCACTTTAGGTACAGTCGCAGTAGGCGCAGCGCCAGTCCAAGCAGGAACGATAACCTTTGATACCTCAGCTCAAGTGTCTGGTAATGTTTCCGTTAATGAAGACTTTGCAAGCTACGCAAACGGTCTCCTTGGCTCTTCCGTAATACCCGGTGGAGATTTCTCCTTCAACGAAAGCCTCAATTCTGCCTTCACCATTGATGACGACCCGCAGCAATATTTGGATGGAGATATCAGTTTAGGCATCGACCTTTTTTACAGCGCTCTCGGCCTCAATTTAGACACAGGGACGATTACCTTACTCGACAGTTTATTCAACGTTGCAGTCTCCGGCAGTGGGACTTTGAGCAACGGAACAGAAAGTCTTGGTTTCAGCTTAAGCTACGATAGTACCCAACAGGAAATTATCGCAACCTTCGCCAACTTCGATCCTCAAAACAATTTCATTGATTCCTGTTTGACAGGTTCGTGTACCACAGCCGGAAACTTTGACTTTGGTTTACTCGCAGAAGCGCCGCTTTCGTTCCTCGTGGGAGCAGAACCCGTCTCGGCGAGTGGCAGCTTTTCAGTGACAACAACCCCACAGACAACTAACGAACCTAGCTTACCTCCAACCGATGGCGAGCCTAATCAATCTGTTCCCGAACCCACTACCTTCTTAGGATTATTGGGGACGGCAGGTTTCTTAGCAACTCGACGCAAGCGGTCTGCTGTTAAGTAGGGTTCGATTTTGACTCTTTAACATTTTGGATTTTGGGGTTTGAATTCTAAACGTTAGTCTGCACCAAAACTGAGAATTAAGTTGGTGCCAAAGACAGCGATCGCCTCCAGTTAACGCGCTTTCTGCGAGGCGATCGCGTCGTGTCGAGGTTTCTTGAGTGAGTTGGAGGAGATTTCCGACGAAGCAAGGGTTGGAAAAGGCGATACTTTGGGGCGAGAACTGTCCTGCAACGACGAATACCAATTCATCCTTGACAAAAATGCTGACTTTATATAGCATTCAAAATGGAGTTTTCATGTCATGTCCTTACTTTGATGCAGTATCTTGACGCTAACACGATTTATCACGGTAAATCAGAGGACAAAATACTTGAAATTGAGCCGAATAGTGTGGCTCTAAGTGTATGGTCGCCTCCATATTTTGTAGGAAAACAGTACGAAAAAGGAGAGACTTTTGAGTCCTGGCAAACAATGCTTAAACAAGTTATTAGAAATCATGCTCTAGTTTTAAAGCCGGGTGGGTTTATGGTTGTTAATATTGCAGATATTTTGTGCTTTAAAGACGATAAAATACCTAAAATACAAGCACTTAATATTTCTAAACAAAGATGCAAAGTAACAAAAGAAATGATTTTGAAAGCTCGCAAAAAACATCCAAATTATAACCGATATCAACTTGCCGAGTTATTGGGTTGTAGCGAACAAACAATCGATAGAAGATTGAACGGAAATAATATTCGTGGTGGAAAATATCAGAGTCAAACTAGAGTTAAGCTAGTCGGTCATTATATCGAAAACTATGCTTACGATGCAGGGATTTATTTATATGATAAGCGTGTTTGGGTTAAAGATCCTTCGTGGATTAATAGTCAGTGGATAAGTAACACAATGAAAGCAGTTAGCGAATATGAAGATTTATACATTTTCTGGAAGCCAGGAGAATTTCTGATTGACAAGAGTAAGCTTTCAGAACAAGAGTGGAAAGAATGGGGATTGAGAGGCGTTTGGTATATTAATAGTGTTAGGGCAAATGACGATCATGAAGCTAAATTCCCAGAAGAACTTGCCACACGAATAATTCGCTTATTTAGTGTCGAAGACGATTTAATATTAGATCCATTTATAGGCAGCGGAACCACTGCTATTGCTGCGATCAAAACAAATCGGAAATATATAGGCATTGAGAAAGATGCTTGTTATGTAGACCTCTCCAAAAATCGGTTAAGAAAACTAACGTCTATTCAAATGGAGTTAGATTTGGCTTAATTAACCTAAAAGCATTTCTTGAAATCTCCAGTCTGCTATACTTTTTAATACTGCAAAGCTGACCCGACAACGCATCTTTAGTGGATTTTTAGTTTTTTGGTCTTTTCCTGGAAAAAATAATGTAGGATTTTGAGCGAGATAGTTGGGTTGCTCGTGCAAAAGTAACCCATTTGGAATAGTCGCTAGGCTTATTTTTTTAAGGGGTTGACCGCCATCTTTTGAGTCTTTTTCAAGAGATAGCATTTTATAAACAGGTTTCACAACTATGACGATAACAGGAGTAACTGTACGATCGCTGAGAACATAAATTGGAGGAATACTACAATGAAATAAGTGACTTGCTTTTCGACCTCTAGCTACTATTACTTCATTCACAACACCACCTTCAGAAGAATCCCACCTACCATTGCCAGAAATCTGATTGGGTGACATGACCGCATGGTCTTGGTCGTCTCTAGGACCGACTGACTTAATATCCAAAAACAACCAGCAGGCTTCTACAAACCCCTCAGTAATCCTCTTGATTTCTGAATGTGTAAGAATCAATCTGACATCAGAACCAGTAGGTAAACCCACGTCGCGAACGAAAAAATGCCGCTCTAAAAGTCTGGGTAACTTATCTCCAATGACGTGTTCTCCGACTTCTATCCAAGGATATTGGTCTCCTATAGGCAATCTTCCTCTTGCATCGGGTGGATAATTTTGCCAAAAAGGGTAGAGGTTACTTGCTTCATTGAAGTCATCGGTTATTTCTGGAAGACGATCGCTGATGATTGTATGGATTTTGAGAGATAAAAAATATTCAAGTTTAATAAGCTGTAAATAATTTTCAATAAAATAGTTTCTTGCTTGATTGTATATAGAGTATTGTATGTCTCTAAACTCGTTAAACATCAGAGCAATTTTGTAACAAGTCATGGGGCGCAATATCTAGACTTTTCGCAAGCTTTTCCAATGTCTGCAATGTAATATTACGCTCGCTTCTTTCAATTGCGCCAATATAGGTTCTGTGTAAACCGCATTTCTCGGCTAAATCTTCTTGGGAGATTCCAAGCTCTTTTCTCATCCTTCTTAAATTTAATGCTACAACTTGATTCAGTCCCGAAAATTGCTTGACCATTCAGTATGGGTGGGTCTTGTCGAGTTAAACGCCTATTCTTTCAGGAGCTTACGGGAATGCTATTCTTATATCTACAGACTATATATAGCAATAACTTGATTTTGCTTAATTGAACCACCAGATTACTACCCCGAACGATCGCGCCTTCCCATCCAAACAGCCAGCAAACTTAATCCCAAAATTCCCATTGCACCCCCGACAGGATTGCCATCCACTCCGGTTATCCACGGAGAAACAACGTTATTGTATTTGACGAGCTGACCGACGTTAAGGATATAATATCCCCAAACTAAGCCCCCGTGCAGACCAATAGATATTCCTAAACGGTTGCGGTGCGATCGCTTCGCCCAAACCAGAGCAAGTCCTAAGATAATTAAACCGGGAAATTGGGGAAAGGTGCGAATCGCTTCGGCAATGGGTTTGAGAAAGTGTAAAATTGCAAACAGGCTGGCATTGACCCAAAGGGCGATTTTTGGGGAGTAATCTCGTTCTAACTCATCGAGGAGCCAACCGCGAAAAAAAATTTCTTCTCCTAATGCGATCGCGCTTGCACTCAACAACCCTTCCGCCACAACGCGCCACAAACGAGAATTGGGTTGAAACTCGAGCCACCCCAAGCTTCCCATAATAACAAACAATCCCAACACGAAGATTAGCCCAATCGCCAATCCATTCAACAGCGCGATCGCATTCCCTCGCTCCCAGCTTAACCCGTACCGCGCAAACAGTTGAGATTCCCGATATACCCATTTCCCCCATACCGGGATAAAAATGAGGAATTCAATGGCTAACGCGCCCATCGTCACAATGGTGCTTAAATTGGGATTGTCGCGTAATAGCCAAAATAAAGGAACCGCCAACGGCAGCCATAGCAATAACAATCCTAAAATGAAAATTCCCAGCCGGAAGGGGGCTGGGTAAGTGGCGATCCGATGAAGATTAATTTTCAAAGGCTACTTACTCGTCGGGTTCGATGGTACTGGTTAGCCCATGATTTTTGAGCGTTTCGCAGTAAAACTCAGCGTGTTCGAGGGCGCAGGTAATCACCAAAGCAATGCTGTTGGTGTGGGCTTCCATCATAATATTGACGGCTTGGGGCTGTGTCAAACCTGCAACGGTTTTCATCAACGTTTGAACGACGTACTCCATCGAGTTAAAATCGTCGTTGTGCAGCAGCACTCGATAGCGCGGTGCGGGTTTGCGAATTGTTGAGGTCGAACCTGACGGTTTGGTAATGGTTTCGGTAGCCATTGGTATCCTCCTTCAGTACAATAAATGACGCAGGTGCCGCGATCGCAGCACGAACGCAGAAATTCTTTCTTAATATTACTCAACATTCTACGATCGGAGTGGGCTTTTTGGGTAAGCTCAAACTCGATAAGTTACGTATTTATGCTGGTTCATCCAGAGAGAGTACAGTTTCGAGAAGGGATTTTGGGTTAAATTCGAGAAAACCGGACATTCCCGATGGCGCGATCGCGCCCAGCAAGCGATAAAATTTGAGGGTAGAATTTCTGCTTGCCCTCATGAGCAACGCCTTAGACGCTGAAATCCTCTTTCGCCAAGGAGTCAGTCACTTAGAAGCAAAAGAGTTTGAAACGGCTCTTTCCTATTTTGACCGGGCGATCGAACTGTATCCTCATGCTGCCGATGCGTGGACTTGCCGAGGATTAGCATTGGCACATCTCAAGCGCTACGATCCTTGTATTGCTAGTTTCGATCGCGCCTTAGAGTATCGCCCCGACGATATCCAGATTTGGCTCAATCGAGGGCTAGTGTTATCGGAATGGGGTCGCCACCAAAATGCGATCGCTTGCTTTGAGCGGGCCATCGATCTCGAGCCCGAAAACTGTGAAGCTTGGGCGGATAAGGGCAATTGTTTGGTTTTTCTCGGTAAAAACAGGGAGGCAATTTCTTGTTTTGATACAGCCCTGCGTTTTAATCCCAACCACTATAAAGCAATTAATAACCGCGCTAATGCTTTGACCAATATGGGAAAATTTAAGCGGGCGCTGTCTACTTATAATCGCACGCTCAGCGTCTATCCCCACGACCCGTCGGTTTGGTTCAATCGGGGATGCGTGCTGTGGAAAATGGAACGGAACGAGGAGGCGATCGAATCCTACGATAAAGCTCTAGAACTTAAGCCGGAGTATACTGCTCCAATGCTGAACAAGGGGAATGTTTACGCCGATCTCGAACGCTACCCCGAAGCGCTGAAATCCTACGAACAAGTCCTCAAAATCGATCCCCAGGATACCCACGCTTGGAACAACCGGGGATTAATTCTTAGGAGAATGGGACGACTCAAAGAGGCGATTGCGTCCTACGATCGATCCCTCGAATGCGATCGCGATAACTACGAAGCATGGGACAATCGGGGCTATGCTTTGGTGAAAATGGGTCGGTATCGCGAGGCGATTGTCAATTTCGAGCGTGCGGTCGAGATTAAACCCGACCACGCCAACGGGATTTATAATAAAGGCTACTGCTATGGCATGATGGGTAAAATTACTGTGGGAGTCGATTGCATCGCCCGGGCCATTCAACTCAACCCCGATAAGTATCGACCGATGGCGAAAACCGATCCCGATTTAAAATGTTTGCGAAAAAATAAGCGATTTCAAAAGATGTTAAATGCTTAAGACGCGATCGCGCGATCGGCTTTAATCGCGATCGCGCCGACCCAATTTAGGCTACAGCATTTTTCTTTGAGTTGTAATCTAAAATACAGAAATTAGAGCGACCCATTTTGCTTCTGTTCCCCTCGATTATGAGAAGAATCTAAATCGATTATCGGTCCTTTAGGAACAATCCCGCTTGGATTGATATGCGGGTGACTTTCGTAGTAATGTCGTTTAATATGGTCGAAATTGCAAGTTTCCCGCACGCCCGGTTGCTGATATAAATCTTTCAAATAATTCCACAGATTTGGATAATCCCAAATATGACGCAGATTGCACTTAAAATGAACGTAATAAACTGGGTCAAAGCGCAATAAAGTCGTAAACATACACCAATCGGCTTCAGTAATCTTGCCTCCGCACAAATACTGTTGTTTGCTTAATACTTTTTCCCAACGATCTAAATTCGCAAATAATTCAGTAACCGCCTCATCATAAGCTTCTTGGGACATCGCAAAGCCGGAGCGATAAACTCCATTATTAATGGGTTGATAAATTGCATCGATTGTCTTCTCGATGTCCTCCATCAATTCATCGGGACAAAAATTCGCCGATTGAGTCGCGATCGCATCGAACTCGCTATCGAACATCCGTATAATTTCCCGCGACTCATTATTAACAATTGTCCCCGTTTGTTTATCCCACAGGATAGGAACCGTTACTCGTCCGGTATATTGAGAATCCGCCTTGACATAAATGTCCCGCAAATAGTCTGCCCCAAAAATCGCATCCCCAATGCAGCCCTCATTGTCCGAAAACTCCCAACCTTCCTCCGCCATAATCGGATCGACAATGGAAAGCGAAATTGCCTCTTCTAGACCCTTAAGTTTGCGCATAATTAAAGTGCGATGGGCCCAAGGACAAGCATAGGAAACATAAAGATGGTAGCGTCCGGCTTCCGGTTTAAATTCGCTCGAACCATCAGCTTTAACCCAATGGCGAAATGTCGTCGGATTGCGCATAAACCGACCTTTAGAATCGCCTTGGTAGCCTTCCTTGCTCCATTTTCCGTCAATTAACATTCCTGTTGCCATAGGGTTCGTCCTTTGTGATTGCATCGCAGCTTGAAAATTCAATCAAACCCCGTGCGTACAATCAACTGAACTAAAGCACGCTTCTTGGGGATGAGAGAAAGAATGTCGAGCTTACCGTTAATGGTAGCAGCAGTGCTGACCTTACTGCGGCGGCAAAAATTTATCAAAGTTCGGCGCACTGCGATCTCTGGAAATGTACTATCTCCCCCTGCTCCCCCTGCTCCCTCTGCTTCCCCTGCTCCCCCTGCTCCCTCTGCTCCCTCTGCTCCCCCTGCTCCCCCTGCTCCCCGGTGCTCATCACAACACTTATTCAGCAAACCCTATTTATACAAGCAGGTAAGGGGGAGCGCGATCGCAACCTGTCGCGTCTTATCATTTAACCCGAAAATTAAGTTAACCCGAAAATTAAGTAATTTACCCGATCCCTCGCCCAAAAAATATCAATATTCCCAAAAAAATCGCCTGGAAGTCGCAGTTTGGTTGGCGTGTAGGCTCCGGAGGATACTGTAGCGCGCGCGAATCGAACTTTTCTGTAACCAAATTCCCAGCCCCACGGTAGACTAGCTAAATATAGTTGAGTCTACCTGGCTATGTCTAATCGCCTCGCCCACACCCAAAGTCTGTATCTACGAAAGCACGCCCTCAACCCCGTCGATTGGTGGCCTTGGTGTGAAGAAGCCCTTGCGCGGGCGACAACTGAAAACAAACCGATTTTCCTGTCGGTGGGATATTCGAGCTGTCACTGGTGTACGGTGATGGAAGTCGAAGCCTTTAGCGATCGCGCGATCGCCGACTACCTCAACGCCAATTTTATTCCCGTCAAAGTCGATCGCGAAGAACGCCCCGACCTCGACAGCATCTATATGCAAGCCCTACAGATGATGACCGGTCAAGGAGGATGGCCGCTCAATATTTTCCTCACTCCCGAAGACCTCGTTCCCTTCTACGGCGGCACCTATTTCCCCATCGAACCGCGCTACAGCCGTCCCGGGTTTTTGCAGGTGTTGCAAGCCGTGTTGCGTTTTTATGAAGTGGAAACCGAAAAACTGCAAAACTTCAAAACCGAAATTCTCGCTAACCTCGAACGTTCGGCACTCCTCTCCCCTCAAATCGAGGCTCTCACCGACAAACTCCTGCGTCAAGGCGTAGAAACCAGCACCCAAATCGTCGGTTCCAAGGAATACGGTCGTCCCTGCTTCCCCATGATTCCCTACAGCCTCCTGGTCCTCGAAGGCAGTCGTCTCAGCATTCGTTCCCCCTACGGCGATACCCGACAAGTTGCTGTTCAACGGGGGGACGACCTGGCGCTGGGAGGAATTTTCGACCACGTGGCTGGCGGATTCCACCGCTACACCGTCGATTCGACATGGACCGTACCGCACTTCGAGAAAATGCTCTACGATAACGGTCAAATTCTGAACTATTTGGCGAATTTGTGGAGCGACGGCGTTCAAGAACCTTTCTACGAACGCGCGATCGCGGGAACGGTAGACTGGCTAGTGCGGGAAATGACTGCCCCCCAAGGCTACTTTTACGCCGCCCAAGATGCCGATAGCTTTGTCGATCCCAATGCCGCCGAACCCGAAGAAGGCACGTTTTACGTTTGGCGATATCAGGATGCCGAGTCCCTCATGACTGACCTAGAACTGAAAGGGCTTCAGACGGCTTTCACCTTAATCCCAGAGGGCAATTTTGAAGGCAAGAACGTCCTGCAACGCCAACAAAGGTCAAAATTGTCCAAAAAGCAGGAAAACGCCCTGGGAAAGCTGTTTAAAGTGCGTTATGGAGACAGTCGAGACGGCATTTCCACCTTTGCCCCCGCCCGCGATAATCGCGAAGCAAAAGCCGGGAAATATAGCGGTAGAATTCCCCCCGTCACCGACACGAAAATGATTGCAGCTTGGAATGGGCTGGCGATTTCGGGGCTCGCTCGGGCGGCAGCAGTATTGGCTCGGCCGGCTTGGTTTGAGTTAGCCGCCAAAGCTGCAAAATTCATCTTAGAGAATCAGTGGGTCAACGGGCGCTTTCATCGTTTGAATTATGAAGGAGAGGTGACAGTCTTTGCCCAAGCCGAAGATTATGCGTTCGCGATCGCGGCCCTCCTCGACTTACAACAAGCCAGTTTAGTCGTCGGCGGGTTGGAAATGCCCTGGTTGGAACAGGCTGTAAAAATTCAAGGCGAATTCGATCGCTATTTGTGGAGTAGCGAACTCAGCGGATACTACAACACCGCAGAAGATGCCAGTCGCGATTTAATTGTGCGCGAACGCGGTTATATCGATAATGCCACGCCTTCAGCCAATGGGGTGGCCATCGCCAACCTCGTACGCCTCGCCCTTCTCACCGAAAATCAAGACTATCTCGCCCGCGCCGAACAGGGACTGCAAGCTTTTTCAGGGGTGATGCAGCGTTCGGCCCAAGCTTGTCCCAGTCTCTTTACCGCCCTAGATTGGTATCGTAACGGCACTGTAGCGAAAACCACAAGGGAATTACTACAAACGCTCGTTCCCCAATATTTTGCCACAACGGTTTACAAACTCGAAACTCAGCTTCCCGAAGAAGCGGTTGGCTTAGTTTGTCGAGGACTATCTTGTGCGGAACCGGCGCGATCGCCAGAAGAGTTTTTGCAACAATTGCGAGGAGAGGAGGAGGATTTAAGCGAATAACAAAAGGCAAGGGCTTTTTCATCAATGAATAATGAATAATGAACAATGAATAATGAATAATGAACAATGAATAATGAATAATGAATAATCGATCGAAGCATCTTCCAAACGCTGCTTGAGTTCGGGCAATCCTGGCAAAAGGCGATCGCTTGTTGGTAAGATTAGGCGATCGCGCGCTAAAGTATACAGCACTCTGCGCTGCTATGAGGTACAGTAACAAAAATGAGCAAACCAATTTCTCTTTCATGGTCCAAATTCAAGATTGTGTAGGGTGGGAATTGCCGCTCAAAAGCTGGATTCAACAAATTCTCTCACCCTTGGCAATGCCCACCATTAACGGCCTCGCTAGCGATAATTCCGATAAGAATGCGAGTCAGTTGTTCGAGGTCATCGGGAACGCGATAAAGAGCAATATCTTGCCAAATTTTTAATTCTTTGAAGTCCAATTTGCCGAAATTCCAGACATTGCCAATAGTGACAGCCCCATACAAAACCTCTTTTTCTTCTGCTTGGGCTAGGGCAATAAGTTCTACAGCCAATTGAGTAAATCCCCTGGTTAAATCGTCGTTCTTAGCTTCAACAACAAGTAAGTTGTGTTCTTGACGGAGTAAATAATCTAAGTTACCTTTGAGCCAATTGTTGACACTTAAGGGATACTCAATGCGAATTTGACACTGGCAAAAGCGAGCAACTTCCAGCAAAACTGGGAAAACTAAAGCTTCTCGCCGCGCAGCTTCGCTACTCAAGCTGACGAATAACAAAGCATCTTCCAAACGCTGCTTGAGTTCGGGCAATCCTGGCAAAAGGCGATCGCTTGTTGGTAAGGTTAAGCGATCGCGCACTAAAGTATAATTCAATTCAGCCAAAATTTCTTCTGCCTCATAGGGCATTTCAAAGTAAGAGCGAAAAGTATAGGACTGTCCTTCTTGTAAAATTCGGGTTTTAGACATGGCGGTAAATAGGCTTTCTACTGAGGTAAGACTATTCTCTATATATAGCAATCCTCTGGTTTAATAATCGTCAGGCGTGCCTCTTCCCCAGGTAAATTCTTCCCTTCTGTCCGATTCTAGATTTCACAACTCAAATAAACTCGCTATAATTTTGGCTTAACGCCATTTTTCGACGCGGTAGCGATCTCCCGACAGTTAGACTTGAGAACGCCAAGATGTAGCTCAAATACGACAAAACGCAAGCTATAAGGCAAATTCCGAATATCTATCCTTGTCGGTTAGCTTGGGGCAGGTTAGAGTGGGGTGAAAAGACCGAATCCTTGAAGTCATTGTTGAGAAAAGCGCGTGGTTACAGCCTTAGTTACTGGTGCCGCCGGATTCATCGGGTTTCACCTGAGTCAGCGGCTTTTGTCGCGGGGAGATAGGGTTATCGGACTCGATAACCTCAATTCTTATTACGATGTCTCCCTGAAAAAAGACCGACTCGCCCAACTAGAAAATCAAGAAAACTTCAGTTTCTACGAACTCGATTTAGCAAATCGTGCGGGTTTAGAGCAACTCTTTTCCGAACAATCGTTGGAGATTGTCGTTAACTTAGCCGCCCAAGCGGGAGTTCGCTACTCCTTAACCAATCCCCACGCTTATGTCGATAGCAACTTAGTGGGATTCGTTAACTTACTCGAAAACTGTCGCCACCATCCGGTCAAACATTTAGTATTTGCTTCTTCGAGTTCGGTTTACGGGGTTAACAAAAAAGTTCCTTTTTCCGTCGAAGATAATGTGGACCGTCCCATTAGTTTGTACGCAGCTTCCAAAAAAGCCAACGAACTGATGGCTCACTGCTACAGCCATTTGTACGATATTCCGACAACGGGTTTGCGCTTTTTTACCGTCTACGGACCTTGGGGTCGTCCCGATATGGCGATGTTTATCTTTACCAAAGCTATCCTCGCCGGTCAACCGATAAATGTTTTCAACCACGGGAAAATGCAGCGCGATTTCACTTATATCGACGATGTTGTTGAAGGAGTCGCGCGGGTTATGGATGCCGTTCCTCAACCCCAAGGAGAAAGCAACGCGCCCTATAAAATTTATAATATTGGCAACAATAAACCCGTTGAATTGCTGCATTTAATTGAGACCTTAGAACGGTGTCTCGGCATAGAGGCGATTAAAAAGATGCAGCCAATGCAACCGGGCGACGTACCGATTACCTATGCAGATGTAGACGATTTGATGCGAGATGTCGGCTTTAGGCCCGATACACCCATTGCAGTTGGAGTCCAACGATTTGTTAATTGGTATCGGTCGTACTATGGAATCGAACCTAATTCTGCGATCGCGTCCCCATGAAGCAGTTTATCAAAACTTTTTTTCGCGCGGTCAAAACCCTCTTTCGAGCATTGCGAACGGCAGTGAGTTGGTCGCGCCAGCCCGAATATCGCTGGTTGTGGTGTGCGGCTGCCGCCGTCCTCTACTGCGCCGTGCGCTTTTTGCCCCTGCCGGTCGAACCCGCCATTCAACCCGCCCTCGCCGTCTTTACGGTAGCCGCTTTTTTGTGGGGAACCAATACCCTCCCCCTTGCCGTAACGGGAATTATTGTCTTATTTTTAATTCCCGTTAGCAAAACCCTCTCTTCGGCGGAAACCTACGCCTACTTCGGCAACCCAGCGGTTTTTTTCGTCTTGGGTGCCTTTATTTTAGCCAGTCCCATTATGCGTTCGGGATTGAGTACCCGTTTGGCGTTGGCGGTGGTTTCTCGGTTCGGCAGCAACCAATATGCCCTCATTGGGGCAATTTTACTGTTGGGGGCGACAATGTCTTTTTTCTTGAGCACCCACGCCGTCGTCGCGATGTTGTTTCCGGTGATTTTGGAAGTGGTCCAGGCAGCCGGGGCGCAACCGGGGGGACGCTTCGGCTTGGCGGCATTTCTCGCCCTCGCTTGGGGGGCTTCCATTGGGGGGATGGGAACCCTGTTAGGAGGTGCGAGAACCCCCTTAGCCATCGGTTTGTTGCAAAGTACGACCGGGGATACCATTAGTTTTGTCGAGTGGACGCTGTGGTCGCTGCCTGTGGTGTTACTGCTGTTGGGCGTAGCCTACGCTTTGATTCTCCAAATCGGACGCGGCACGGTGGTGTCGATGAAAGATGCCCATCGCTATCTCGAAGCGCGATCGCGTCAATTGGGAAAAATTTCGCGGCGAGAGGGGTTAACCGCCTTGGTGGTGCTGCTGACGACGGTGCTGTGGGTGTTTCGGGGCGAGGTTTGGGGTCTCGATACCATTGCCTTTTTGGGGGTGGTGTTAAGCTTTATTCTGCGCATTGCCGATTGGCGCGAAGTGGAAGAAGATGTAAACTGGGGGATTTTTGTGATGTACGGCAGCGCGATCGCCCTCAGCGCCATGTTGCGAGATACGGGGGCAGCAGAAGCCTTAGCCCAAGGCTTGATCTCCTGGATCGACGCGCCAAGAGCCATTTTTAGTGCGGTTATTTTGCTGACAATTTTCTTGACAGAAGGCATGAGTAATGCTGCCGCCGTCGCCGTTCTCATGCCGGTCGCCCTCGCCTTAGCGGAGCAATACGGCATCGACCCCCGAGCCATGACCCTAGCGGTGACCGTGCCTTCGGGCTTAGCATTTATGTTACCCTCGGCATCTCCGGCAACCGCGATCGCCATCGGCAGCGGCTACGTGCGCCCCTTTGAAGCCTTTTGTCGGGGATTTTGGCTGAAGCTGAGCGGATTTTTGCTATTTTTAGTCATGGCTCAGTTCTATTGGCCTTTAGTTGGATTAGGGAGCGGACTTTGACATCCTCACCGCCGTAAACGGACGGTGATTCCGCTCGCCTCACGATTGTTTTCGCGAGTCAGAGTGTCCATGCAGAACTTAAAACCGTCCTCAAAGGACGGGGTTTCAGACTCAGGAGGTATTGATGACCGATATTTGGCTCGTGCTAACGAGTCCCTACGCTTACGAGCGCGCCCTGCGGCGAGCGAACAACGTCGCAAAACGCCGGAATGCCAAGCTCCATACCGTTTTTTTTATCGAACGGGATGCGGCGAGCGAAATGGTGCGAGAGTTAAGCACGACGGGATGGCTCGGGCCCGGTTCTCTGAGGAACCTACAAACTTCAATTTCCGAGGGCTACCGCTCTCTGGCCGATGATGTTCTCGAGCGGGTGCAGCGAAAAGCGAAGTCAGTTGCGGTGGTTTGCGAAGGGGTACTCGAAGAGCCCTCTCTCGCCGTTTACTTAGATCGGTTGCTCCAGCAAGGGGTGACTCGACTGATTATCAGCGGTTCTAAACCCCTCGAACTTGCAACTCAAAGCTCGACGGCTAAAATCGAGTGGATTGAGGATGACTGAAAGAATGACTCGTCTTCATTATCGGTCATTCCGCGATCGGGACGCATTCGGGCGGCGATCGCTAACCCATAACTTATCAAGTAATAATTCATGAGTGGAGGAAAAATTTCATGGAGCAACGCGGCGTAACAGTTTGGTTTACTGGATTGAGTGGTGCCGGAAAAACCACAATTAGTCGAGCTTTTGCCGAAAAACTGCAAAAGCAAGGGTATAAGCTCGAAATTCTTGACGGCGATATTGTACGCGAAAATCTGACCAAAGGTTTGGGGTTTAGCAAGGCAGATCGCGACGAAAATATCCGTCGCATTGGCTTTGTTGCCCATCTTTTAACTCGCAACGGTGTCATTGCCATTGTTTCTGCGATCTCCCCTTACCGCGAAATTCGCGAGGAAGTCCGCAAGCGCGTCGGCAATTTTGTTGAAGTGTTTGTCAATGCACCTTTGGAAGTTTGCGAATCTCGAGATGTTAAAGGACTCTACAAGCGAGCGCGGGCTGGAGAAATTAAATCTTTTACTGGAATTGATGACCCTTACGAAGCGCCCAATAACCCCGAAATTGAGTGTCGAACTGACCTCGAAGAACTCGACGAAAGCGTTACTAAGGTTCTTGATAAACTCAAAGAACTGGGCTATCTTTCCTAATTTATTGTAAAAGTCAGCTCGAAAATGCAAAAAAGCGGGCAGTTTTGCCCGCTTTTTGTAATTAAACTATTCTGGCGCGATATTTTTGGAAAGCGTTTATTCGATGGTTTCCAACGCCGTTTTCACTCGCTCGACTACCGGTTCGGGCAACGGAATGTAGCCCAATTCGGGAGCAATTGCTTGTCCTTCTTCTAAGGCCCAAGTCAGCACTTCTTTGAGCGCTTCGGCTTTTTCGGGATCCTCGTAGTTTTGATAAGCCATAATCCAGCTATAGGTGACGATGGGATAGGATTCGTCGCCTTCGGGGTCTGCGATGAAAGCACGTAAGTTTTCGGGCAATTCAACGGCTGCTAGCGTTGCTGCGGCAGACTCTTCAGAGGGTTCGATATAATTTCCGGCTTGATTTTCCAAGCTCGCAACGGAAATTCCCTGCTGTTTGGCATAGCCGTACTCGATGTAGCCGACCGCGCCTTCGGTTTGTTGGATGGCGGCTGTTATGCCTTCATTTCCCTTTTCTCCTTGTCCGGTGGGCCATTCCACTGTTTTTCCTTCGCCCACGGTTTCCTCGAATTCGGGACTAATGGCACTTAAGTGTTTGGTGAAGACTCCGGTCGTTCCGCTGCCGTCGGACCGGTAAATTACGGAAATCTCTGTATCGGGAAGTTCGACTCCTTCGTTAATCGCCGCGATCGCGGGATCGTTCCAGGTTGTAATATTACCTAACAAAATGTCGGTATAAACGTCGCGAGACAGTTTGAGGTTGTCAACGCCGGGTAGGTTGTACGCCAGAACAATGCTTCCTGCCGTCATCGGCAGCAGGACGACTCCTTTGTCCACTGCAGCGATTTCTTCATCTTTCATCGCCACGTCGCTAGCGCCGAAGTCTACCGTTTCTTGGGTGAATTGTTCTACGCCAGCGCCGCTTCCTACGGACTGATAGGCGACTTGTACGTCAGGGTTAACTTTGTTGTAATCGGCAAACCAACGCTGATACAGCGGTGCGGGGAAACTTGCGCCCGCCCCTGTTAGCGAAGCAGAGGCATCGCCTCCTCCAGCCGGTTCTTCCACAGAGTCTATGGTTTCACTGCCCTCTTCGGCGGCATCTTCCGTCGTTGTCGTTCCACCGCCACAGGCCGCGATCGCTAACGTTGCGGCTAAGGCAGGAGCTAAAAGGAGTTTTTGTTTCGAGCGAGTTAGGAAAAGCATAAAAGTCTCTCGTGCTTGTAGCGTTTTTTCAAGATTGTTGGGAACAGATGATAAACTGGGCAGCAGGAAGCGAACATAACAAAGTATAATGGATGGAGTTTAATTTCAGGTTAAGAATTTAGAGGCTCCTAGATAAATTAATTATTATGAGCTGGAAATTAATGAAGAGTGAATGTACCATTTTGATTGAGGTTGTAAAACTCTAGCTTCGGAAGACATAGAAGAATAGAAGAATTTACTAATTTTAGACAAGCGAGGAATTACTTAAAGTTGGTGGTGTCAGACCGCTGTTTACGTTCCAGAACGAAAATACTATAGGTCTTTCTCCTACTTAAAGTTTCACTGACTGCCTTTCATAAAGGGTTGGAAGTTTTGTGACTTTTTAATAACTACTATTGCTACTTGATTCTCGCGTTTCAATCCTTCATAGGGATTTAGAAGTCTTGCGACATAAATTGCATTTTGCGCGGCTCAAAGGCTCCTTCTGTTTCAATCCCTCAGAGGGATTTAGAAGTCTTGCGACGCTTCCATGAAAAGCATGGTTGCGTCCTTAAAAGTTTCAATCCCTCAGAGGGATTTAGAAGTCTTGCGACTGACCGGGCGAGCGCGATCGCCGAGAACGGCTTCGTTTCAATCCCTCAGAGGGATTTAGAAGTCTTGCGACGTTACGGCACTTTCGGCAAAATTGGATTTGGCAATTGTTTCAATCCCTCAGAGGGATTTAGAAGTCTTGCGACGGCCCGCACTCAGAAGGCTGATGATATGGAGTTTTCAAGGTTCACTTGCGCGATCGCCTTCTTATTATACCCCAAAACCGAAAAGCGATCGCGTCCAAATCGCCGAAACCCTTGGTGTGCCTGGTGCGCGTCCGTTTTGTCTCGTTTAAATGCCTCAACTGCCCAGCCCAACTGCATTTGCGCCCCCTTTTTCGCCAACCCCTTTTTCAACACCTTACCCCTCGCGCAATTTCTTCCCAACCATCGAATCTTCTCACCCGATAAACACAACTTCGCACCCCTAACTCTGACCTAAATCCGTTAACCTCGCGCTACTCCACAAAAAAAATCGAATCGTCTCGTACCGCTTCACCCCCAATGCGCTCTATCTTACCCTGACAACATTCACACAGCGAATAAAACCGAATGCTGTCCGTTTCCGGCTCAATCAGACGTTCGAGACGAGCGCGCAACTTGGCATACTCTGTTGCTGAGAGATCGCACTCAAATACGCTGTACTGCATCCATTGTCCGTAGGACTTTAGAATACTATGAATTTTCGTACGACGCTTATCTTCTGGGATATCGTAACTAATGACAATAAACATTTCTGAAGTTTCACCAGTTATGAGCGAGAGTCTGTCCGCCTTGGGTTTAAGTCCAAGTTCATAGCTAAAGTCATCTGAAAATGGCTGAATAGGTGTTTTAGTTCATTGAAATGTGGCGGACGATCCTAATTATGTATGGACACTTCAATGTAATGCTCCGATGTCCTTAAATACCCGTTCACAATTAATTACCCATCTTGATATAGCGTTTCTGAATGGGATATAAACCGTTTCAACGTAGGGACGTTCAATTGAACGTCCCGGAGAGAGCGCGCGGTGGATTTAAATTCTGGGCCATTTATTGTTTACGTTTCATTTAAAAACGCTATATACTCAAATCCCTGACATACCGTGTTTACGAGAGTAAGAGGTGTGTAAAAGATTTTGTTGAGGTGCTTAGCTATTTCAAAATTAACGGTGGGTATTGTTCCGTCTCGCCCATCAGGTACTTCGCCAACAGTCGCGCTTGCCACTCAAAAGCTTGTTGATACGAACATTTTCGCTTCATTACCGGATGTTTAAAAGTCGATGACTTCTTCTCTTCATAAAGTCTCAAAAATATTTTCAACCCTTCTGGAGTGAGAGAAACAGCATGACTTAACGGTTCGGCAACAAAATATTCTGGTTTCACTCGTTTATTATTAACGGCATTCAGAACTACGGCATCCACGACTAAAGGACGAAATTCCTCCATGAGGTCTAATGCGAGGGAAGGACGACCATAGCGTTCTGTATGAAGATAGCCTAAATAGGGATCGAAACCCACAATATTAACTGCACTTTGGATGTCGTGGCGCAGCAAGGCATAACCCAAACTGAGTAGGGAGTTAACAGGGTCGGTTGGAGGTCGTCGAACCCGTTTCTCAAAATCGAATTCATTTGAGAGAATCAAGCGATCGAAGGAACCAAAATAAACGGCACTACCCGCACCTTCATAACCTCGCAGAGAGTCAATCGATTGAACCGTATTTAATTCTTGAATAATCCGGTCAAGTTGCGCGATCGCGTCCTCCAAAGACTCAACTAAATCTCGATTCCGTCGCAGTAACAGTTGACGATAATTTTTAAGTTTTCCTCGAACAAAGCCCCGAACGCAATGGACAGCTTTGGGAGAATCTTCACTTGCCGACCATTGCGCCCGCCGCACAAAAATATTCTTTGTAACTTCGGGTTCTAAGCGACCTAAATATCGTCCAGTATAGGTCAAAAAGCTCAGCGGAATATGACGTTCTAGAAGTTCGACGATGGCTGCGGGCGAAACCGTCGCACGACCCAATACAACGACTCCATCGGTTTTAATCAATGGAACATCCAATAGTTTCTGGCGATCTGCTTTGACGGTCAATCGTTCGTCTGTCTTACCGATAAAGGCATCTTCGTGAGTAATATAAACAGTTCCCATTTTGTGAGTTCAGAGTGGTGAGTTCAGGGTTCAGAGTGTTTTGAGTTGAGATGTAGGGACGTTTTATAAAACATCCGTACTTTGATAAATTTATTCTTCTCGATAGCGTTTAACTTTCTTCACTGCTTGGGGCAAACAGCGTTCGTAGAGACTACAACCTTTACAGTGCGAACCGTAAACAGGAGGCGGCATTTCGCCCGTCGTCAGAAGATGTCGTACCGCTTCAATGGTTGCCACTGTTTCTTGGCGTAATGATTCATCGATCGCGATCGGTTGTCGCCGATGAGTTTGAGCATAATAGACGTAACCGGTTGCGATCGCGCGATCGGTTATTTCTTCCAAACACAACGCTTGGGCGCATACTTGGAGAGCATCGTTATCCCATTCGCCTCGATGTCCGCGTTTATATTCGACTGGGTAAGATTGACCGTTTTCAAATTCAATAAGATCCGCCTTACCCGATAAACCGTACTGTTCGGAAGCAAGCCAAATTGCCCGAATTTGAAACGTTTCCCCAATTTGTTCGGTACTCAGCGTATGGACTCGTGTATGAAGTGCTGTCCCTTCAATGGTGTATTCGTTGTCCGCAAACTCTCCGGCACAAAACATTCGCCAGCAGCGATGGGGACAGTAGGCATATTGATTTAAAGCAGCAATTGGAACCATTTTGAGTTCAGAGTTCAGAGTGATGGGTTCAGAGTTATAAGTTGTGAGTGTTTTTGACATTTTGAGTTTCCGATTTAGAGTTTTGGGTGTTTTGAGTGTTTTGAGTTTCTAGTTTTAATTCTCGATCGCAAGTTATGAGTTGAGGTTTTTCTTAGTTTTGACAACAATAGTGACTAAAATTTTGATGATGACTTCGCTTTCCTCCAGTAAAGGTTGAAGGCGCTGACTTGGAACCAGTTCGGCCGCGACCAATAACCGGAGCTAATATTGGGTTTCCCTTGCTTCTTTGAGAGCAATTTCTAATTTGCTGATGAAGTCTTTCCGGGATTGAGCCGATTGAGCTTCGGCAACATTGGCACCAATTGAGGTTCCCGATCGCAAAACTTGACCCGATAAAATCTTTGTAACACCGCCATTCTTCTCAATAAACTGACCCAATTTCACAATTCGTACCGCAAACTGAAATGTCCGTTCCCCAATTTCCATTAACTTCTCCCATCCATCATTCACAACCCCAAACTCAAAACCCTGAACCCATCACTCTGAACTCTTTGAGCCTCGGCAACATTGGCACCAATTGAGGTTCCCAATCGCAAAACTTGACCCGATAAAATTTTTGTAACACCGCCATTCTTCTCAATAAACTGACCCAATTTCACAATTCGTACCGCAAACTGAAATGTCCGTTCCCCAATTTCCATTAACTTCTCCCATCCATCATTCACAACCCCAAACTCAAAACCCTGAACCCATCACTCTGAACTCTTTGAGCCTCGGCAACATTGGCACCAATTGAGGTTCCCAATCGCAAAACTTGACCCGATAAAATCTTTGTAACACCGCCATTCTTCTCAATAAACTGACCCAATTTCACAATTCGTACCGCAAACTGAAATGTCCGTTCCCCAATTTCCATTAACTCCTTCCATTTATCATTCACAACCCCAAACTCAAAACCCTGAACCCATCACTCTGAACTCTGAACTCTGAACTCAAAACCCTGAACTCTGAACCCGTCTCACCATTCCCATTCCCATCGGAGTTTTGCGTCCAACGCCACAATAAAGGGCAAAATCCGCGATCGCGTTGAGTTGCTTAATCTGCGTTGGCGTTGCATCCCCAAAAAGTCGATAGCGCACTGTTCCGACGCAGCCAATAAACTTGCTGCGACTATCTTCTACGCATTGGGTTTCGATGGCGAATTGGCTGGGGAAAATGGCATCAATGGGTAAATCTTCAAACGGAATTCCGCTGTACTGATTCCAGCGTCGCAATAAACTTTGAAATACAATTTGCGGCGTGGGTAAAGCGTTATCCCGCTTTCCTTGGCGAAAGGCGGTTGGCGTGGCAAATTCTAACTTAAAATTGCGTTCCGCGTCGCTGGCTTGGTCGTAAAGTTGAGCGTAGGGACAGGCATTAGCCCAAGGTTGGGTAGATTGGGGGGTTCCCAAAATGTGGGTAATGTACAAATTCGCCGGTCCGAGATGCCAGGGTTGTTCGGGATTAATTTGCAGCCAGAGGGGGGTAAGATGGCCGAATAGCGAGTCATCTAGCAAACCGATGCGCCACCAACAGGGGATTCCCGCGTCGATATTGCGTTTGTGTTGCCATTGGAGGGGGGAACGCGATCGCGTCTTTTCAAGTTGTAGGGGACTGAGACTAAATCCTTTTAGGGCTTTATTTTGGTGGAGGCGATCGCTTAATTCTGGATCCACAGACTGTACTAACGTAAGGAACAAAGCATGGAGATGACGGCCAGTAAGATAATGAGCGGGAATTTGGGTTTGGGGGACGAGGTTAAGAATTAAACTATGGGGCATGGTTATACAATCCAAAACTCTTCATTGTCGGGAGATTTCAAAACAATACCAGTAGCAGAGCGTGTCAAGATAGAATTAAATGAGTCTTGAGTCATTGACGAAGCAGGAGAATTAAAAAAAATGATTGCGAGTCGAAGTTTTGACTATCTTTCTCCAGAAGAGTATCTTCAGTTAGAAGAAAAGAGTTCGATCAAGCACGAATACAGACAAGGCGATGTTTATGCAATGGCAGGGGCAAGCAATAATCATGTCCTGATAGCAGTCAATTTTTGCGTATTGCTCAGAAATCACCTACGCGGACGAGGATGTCTTCCCTATATGTCCGATACCAAAGTTCAGATTGAGACAAGAAATACGTATTACTATCCAGATATCGCCGTAACCTGCGATCCCAGAGATCGAGAGTTAAAAAATTTCTTGCGCCATCCCTGTTTAATTGTGGAAGTCTTATCAGAGACAACAGAGGCTTTCGACCGTGGGGACAAATTTGCCGATTATCGTCATTTAGAATCTTTACAAGAATATGTTCTGGTCAGTCAAAATCGCATCCACGTTGATTGTTTTCGCCGCAATGAGGAAGGTCAGTGGGTTCTCTATCCCTATGGAGAAGGAGACACCATTCATCTAGCGAGTCTTGACTTTTCTTGCGCGATCGCCTCTTTGTACGAGGATGTAGACTTTTCTCCGGTTCCCCAGTCTTGAGATGGGCAATGACATTGTTTTATTCCTCACTCGAGTAACTCATCAACTAAAGCGATACAAAATTTGGCTCGGTAGTTTTAGCTCTTTTAAGTTAGTAAAAGTATAGTAATCTCCCTTCATTCTGACATTGCGAATTAAACTCACTGGCGGCATATTGATAGTGTCATAGCTCAATACTTGATTAGTAAACATCACATCCAAGGGGTTGAGTGGATGAGTACAGATAAAGACTCGATCGTTATACTTTTTCTGTATTGTCAGCGGTTGAACTGTCATCTCCGCTTTACTCATCCACTTACCAAGTCGAATCCATTTAGGTAAAGTCACAGGGTTTTCAGAGAAAACAAAAAACTCAAATTCGCTTTCAGGAGCAACTTCCTTCGCGCGACCAAAACTCGGAATATTCTTTTGAGTTTTCTTCATCTCAACATGGTAGCGATTATCTGCGTATTTCCAGGTATTGAGAACTGTTGCGTGACGAACTGCTCTAGCCGGAGTAACGTAGATTCTCTGTTGATTCAAGGCAGTTAAATGCTCTTCGTACTTTGGGACTTGTTCTGGACAAAAGTATCGATATGAATGTTCCTCTGAAACTGTCGTTGCATAAATTTCACTATCGACTAGGCCCAAGGCATAGCAGAGAGCGTAGTTATGCAAAACAGGTTCGGTTTCGTAGAGTCGTCCAATTTCCCGCGTCGCAAAATACAGGGAGTCGTGCAGTTCGAGAATACAACGATAAATGTGAGTCATTTTTCTATCCTTTTGCCTGGGACGCTTTCGTTTTTCCTTTGGATTTCGACGCAGGTTTTTGGATATACTTTTGAGCGTAAGCCACGGATTCAGTGTTGATTTGTTCTAGAAGAGATTTAAGTTTTGCTTCATCGCTAGTAATAGCTTTAACCTCTGTTAGTAATGGCGCGAGGCTAGTTTCGATGAAGTCTGTGTGAGGAATACATTCCTCTGTCATAAGATAAGCGATCGCATTTTCTGCTGCTCCCAAAACGTCGTCTTCGTTGAGAGGGTCGGGAAGTTGAATTTTGTTTTCAGCGAATAGTAGGTCATAAATTTTTTGAGTCCAGCGCAGGTTGCTGACAATTTCTCCATCAGCAAAAATAACCCCAATTAACTGATTGCGAATTCGTCCGGTTCGAGTAGTTTGCGCGCCGTAGTGACGAGTTCGCAAGATATTATTGAACACATACAAAAATCCGGCTTCTGTTGCATCTTTTAGCGTTACGATACTAGGAAAGAAGACCTGGGGAAGAATGTGGTCTTGACTGTTAATTCGACTGGTGACTTCTCCTTGACGACTCATCGTACCATTTTCAAAGGGAGCATTAAGAGTAAAGTTAAGGTGCGAATCATCGAACGGAGTGATGGAATAGGCTGTATCCACAACAACTTTAGATTTCTCAGAACCAGAGTCGCCGATCGCGAATCCGTAAATGATACAGTCAGGAGTTGTTTTACTAAAGTTTACGTTATAATCGCATTTCTCCCAATCTCCAATTTGGTAATTCCGAAGAAGTTCGCGTCCGGTTAGACGTTCGGGTGTAGATTGTTTGCGTTTGAACATTGCCAAACGACTGATGGTTTCTGAATTTTCAATTCCCGCGCGAACTCTCGCTTTGTTTAGCTCGCCATCAGTTTGAAATAATGGGTAGGATTCAGTCACGCGAATTGTAATAAAATGGGCATACTTACCCATCGGCTTTGCAGGTATTTCAGCGTGAAAATGCTTAGCATCAATGGTTTTAAGAAAGCTCATGATTAATCCTCTCAGAATAATGAATGTGTAAACAAATTGGCAATCAAGCTGCGTCTTCTGTTTCTTCTTCGGGTAAATCTTCAGGTTCAGACTGTTGAACTGCTCTGCGTTCTTCGTCGTCAATCAAGCGATAAAGGTAGTCGCAGGTATCCCGAATTAGATTTAGTTGAATTCCAGCCAAGCGAGCGCGATCGCCCTTAAAGGTGTCCTGAAATAAGTCTTTTACAAAAAACGTTGCAAACTCATAAACTGCCTGTCTTTCTTCCTCAGAAGTTAATGCTCTCTTCCACTTCCCGTCTATGCAGACAAGTGTCGGTTTTCCCTCTGCGGTTTTGCGTCGCACGTTGGTCATCAATTTGGCAATTCGAGCTGCAACAACATCGATTAATGCCTGTTCGTCAGTCACAAGAGCCTTGTCGATTTTGAGAATGACATCTGAGGCTTCATCAATGGGTTTGAGAATAGCATTGGGTTTTGCATATTGACTCTTGGCTCGATAAAAACGGCGATACAGCCGTGTTAGTTCTCGAAGTTGATTCATAGCGGTTCCTTCAGGTTCAAAACAATTGTAAAAATCTACGTAGAGTGCAATTTTTGCAACAGGAGCGGTATCCCAGTCTAGTTTGCGAACCAGCTTAGTGAGGTAGTGAAAAACGTAAAGCGGACTGGTTTCTAAATCGCGAGATAGAGCAGATAATTTACCCCAATCTGGATTTCCATCTTTCTTGCGGTTGACTTCTAAGTGAATGCAGTAAGCTGCACTCAACGCATTCAGAGGCGAAAAAGTGTGAAACTTCGCAGGTAAAATAGCATCCAGACGGTATTGGTCTTGTTTAACGAGAGACGCGATCGCCTGATGCGCTCCATCTAAGACCGTTGTACGCTCAAAGTTCGCACCGCTCACATAAGGAGGAACGGGAGATTCAGATGCTACAACCTTGACATCTAGCACGAGCGGCAGCGCAAATGCTAACCAAGCAGGCATAACCCAAGATTCGGTATCCGTCGCATCGCGACCGGGAGGTAATGCCATGAAGAAAAAAGTCATTGGCTCATTAAGATAACTAAGCTTAAATGTTGCATCTCGTTCGGTTTCCTCCTGAAGCAAAAGAGAATCGACTTGTTGATAATTTTCGATATCGAGCTGGACGACTTGTTTGTCATTTACCAAATGCTTCCGAATATCGGCATCGAATCGCGTTCGACGAATCCAAGAATAGGCTTTTTGAATGAATCGATTCGTTTCCGGCGTAAAGAAATAAGCAGGATAAAGATAGAGATAGCGATATTTCCGACCTTCAAAATCCCCACCTGTCGCATTGGTTTGATTCATTAAAATTTGACGCAGCATGACCTCAACAGACCAAATCGCACAAATTTGCCGTTTTGCGGCCTGAGCATTGAATAGAATTTGTCGGTTGCTATAAACTTGGGGCGCAAATAAAGTAGAAGATTCCATCTGTTCTGTTACCGTGTAAGCAGAGCTAGACATCGCACAAACGTTTTCTCTGCCTCGTCCTACAATTTTTGCTGCTTTGTAACGACTCAGTTCGGTCAAAAAAGGATCGGTTTGTGGCGGCACAATTCCACCAGAAGGTAAGGACACAACTCGTTGAATATAGGTTCGCAGATCGTCCCAGCCATCTGGCAAAATAAACTCTCGAACGATCGGCTCGACCAGTGTAGCAGCACGCTCGACCAGCTCTGCCATCATCTTTTGAAGCTGTCCATCGTCTAGATGAGCGTTGGCTTTGATGTACTTTGCAGCAAGGTAGTACCAATCTAAAGGTACGCCGCCTGTTTTTTTAAGACTTTGAATGGCTCGAATTGCTGGAATTTCTGAGACTAAGCCCATGTATTCCGCCAACTTTTGAGTCAGGTCTAATTCAGGGAGAGTCGTGCGTTTCGCTTTAGATTTTTGTTTTTGCCAGGTGTTGAAGCGATCGCGCCAATCTCCCCAAATTCTGCGACAAAGGGTGTCTCCAAATTCGGCTAAGCGATCGATTCGGTAGTCTTCGCCAAATTCAATCTCCAAATGCTCCGGGAGGTTGCCTGCTGCTTGGAAACTCGCTAGACTAGCACTTCTTTTGGCAGCAGAGGAGGTTTTGGTTGAGGGAATGATACGGCAGGCTGCTCGGTTGGCAACATTCATTAATTGGTCAATATCAAAGTAGAGCCAATAGTAATCTGCAAACTTAATCCCTTTGCCATCTCGTGCAAAACCAATCTGCCGTTGGCGAAGTCTCTCGCCACACAGAGTTTTAATTTTTTGAATGACTGCATCGGCAATCCGATCGGCGGCGATCGCGGGAGCGTCGGCTTTAGCCAGATATACCACGCCGTCGGGCAAATAGAGGAGTGGCCTATAGAACTCATCTGGATTTGCATCCAGATGAGCGTTGTTAATAATATTGGTTAAAACGCCTCGATTATCCGATAAAGCATGATAAGTAAACTTTAACTGTCCGCCATTACTCAGGTTGAAGAGAAGGGTGGTGAGGCTATCTTTTTCAATATCTTGGGGATGTTTAATAATTGAGGCGAAGCGATCGGACAACTTGACCAAATTTACTAAAACATTGCGAACTCTTCCATCTAGGCGATGGTCATCAAGAAGCTGTAACCCGCGAACGCCCATCCCCAAATCTGCATCGTATTTGTCACCTGCGTTATTGCTAATCCAGATAATATCGTCGATGAAATCTCGCCACGAGTCGCCAAGAAATCGATCTAATCCCAGCTCAACGATTTTCTGGATTACGTAGTCTCGTCCTAAATTTGGGGCATCTTGCTTATCTGGAGATCGAGCAACCCAATCGCGATCGCGCCATTTTCCTTCTACGTCTTGCTCGAGCAACCAGGACAAATAATCGGGAAACTTTTCATAGTCATGCAGCAGATACGAAGCCGCATAAACCCGAAACTGTAAATCTTCGCAATAGGACTTAACTTGATTTTTGCCCATATCTGGCTGTTGCAGTCGCCTTGCAATGCGATAGGTTGGCAGAAAACCATTGAGTAAATGCGCTGGCAATGATTGATCGCCCGCATTGTCCCGCCGTTTGACTGTACCTCGCGCATCAAGTCGTTCAAAAAATTGTCCGCCCTTTGCTGTTGTTCCTACCAAGCGTCCCATGAGATTGGGCAGCACGTATTCCGTAAAGTCCCTCAGCAGGCAATCGCCTTCATTTCCCTCTGCCTCGCAAATTGCCTGCCGAAACAAGCGAATCGTCAATAACTCCGGTCGATTGAGGCTTACTTGTGGGTCATCCTGAAGCTCGACACCTAGCTCTTCATCAGGTAGCTCGTCAAAACTGTCCTGTGGTACGGTCGGTTGTTGGCTGTTTCCAAATAAAGATAATTGCTCGTTGCTCATTCGCTCTTCCTCCAAACTTGGCGCAATTCATTCAAACTGACCCATTGCCCATTTTTTTTGACCTGGACATACTCCCAACCGTTGGCAGAGCTGCCGTTAACCTCCTGTGCAAGCGGACTTGGCTTATTAAATTCCTGTTCGTTGTAAATCACCGTGCCGCTCTGAGAAATTTTCAAATCCTTTGTCACATAATCATGTCCGGTTGTTCTCGCCTTCTCTGCCTTTAGTTTGACTCTTACCGCCATACCTGCTTTCGTGATGCCTGCATCAAATAATTGAGATAGCCGAATCTGAGGATGTTTGGGAGATTTCCCCGCTTTAACAGCAGTTACGGTTTCAGAAGCATGAGACTTTCGCGGCTTGATACTTGGCTCTACAAGCTTGAGACTCAGTTGCTCGGCGTTGTCTGGAGCTGCTGACTGGTTCAAAGCGGAAGGCTTAAGCCGTTGACATTGCAACCAGTTCAGTAACCCTGTGGCTAAGGTAGGGGGCATTTGACGTAAATCTTCACTGCTCAGCTCGATATTCATAGGAGTTTCCAAAATCTTCATCCCTATGATGACTGAGCCACTCTCATTATGTCAACACTCTAATTTACTCATAGGCTACAGCAACAAGATTGCTCACTAGGCGACAGCAACGACAACGTAAATGTACTTTTTCTAGGATACGGGTAGCGCGATCGCGGCATCGTCCTATATACTGTCTTGGTGTGGGGAAGAGATATACAATGGTTTCTTACCATTATTGAATGCCTTTGAGGTATTGAAATGCTGTCGCCTCCTGAGTTATTAGGGTCAGTCCTCTTCTCCACTCCTCTCCAAGAGTTATTTTTCATTCTCTCCCTTCTCCGATTTCATCAGTGTTCTCGTCTAGTTTGAGATTTATACGGTTTCCTGCTCTCGCTTGAGTGGGATATCGCTCCATCTAACCCTCGCCATCTCTGCACCGTAGGCGATGCAAGCGAAAACATCTTCTCGTTCGATGCTGGGGTAGGCTTCTAGAATACTGTCAATCGTTTCGCCTCCAGCTAGATAATCGAGAACGAGCGATACCCAAATGCAATGTCCTTTGATACAAGGCTTTCCAAAACAGATATTAGGATCGATTGAAATGCGGGACAGGAGTTCGTCATGTTTCATGATTTTCCTTCAGAATCTTCAATCTATCTTGATTTCTCCGATCTGATGTCCGGTTAGCCCGGTTTAGCAAATCCAGCCTTCATCGACTTTGGGTTTCCAATACCAGATGAGGGTTTCGAGCATGAGGGCTGACTGACCGAAGGCAATGGTATAGGGCGGAGCGCGGTCATCCGCGCGATCGCTCAACTCATAGGCTTGAAATTGCATGGGCAAACCTAACCTAGCGCGCAGTTCGTCCCGACGGCGATCAGAAATATAACAGACCAAACCCCGGCGATAAAGCGCGCGGCTGATGGCATTCTCCCCTATCGTTACTTCTAACCCTTTCAAAACTTGCACTTTGCCCAGTCGAGCCAATTCGTTAACATCGCCAGCATGGTAAAAATGCCAGTTTTCCCGCACATCTCGATAGCCCAGTAATCGTAAATAACAAAGTGAATACTCTTCAAATCGTCGGGTCGGCAGACCGACTCGTTTGGCAGCAGCTAGAAACCCAGTCTTCTCCATCGTCTCAATCTCGAAATTACTAAGCAGTCCGGGTAAGTTATAAGTCTTGAATCGATCGCGTTCTGGCTCGTAGGGATTCGTTGCGTCATAAATTGCACAGTCGAGTTGACTGCTGCCTCGGAAACTGCGGGCTTCCTTGAGAATATCTTGACTGCCGGATTCTTTACAGTGACGGATTTGCCCAAATTTTTGCTTGATGCTAACTCCTAAAGCTTTTTGAATGTCAGTTCCAAAATTCTTTGCCGCATTGGGGTAACTTTTTCTCATGTAATCTGTTTTTTTGAGCTCGTCGTAAATAAAAGCTGACTGAATTCCGCCCCAGCGTTTGGGATAGCCTTGAAACTGATTGACAAATGTCCAAGCTTGTCGAATTGAATTTGTTAAAAAGACGCGATCGCAAGTTTCCCCGTCGCTCAAAGGTGCTGCTTTTTCCTGATGTCCTTGAAATAGACGAGTCACCAAAAAGTTAGGAATGAGAGCATAAGCTTGGTAAGTTGTAAACCCTTGATGTCGCCCCAATCTCCCAAATCGCTGAATAAAATTACCTGCATCTGCCGCCTCAAATACAAGGAAATTAATTCTGAAGTCAACGCCGACATCGATAGTTGATGTTCCAATTAACAAATCCGCTTCGGAGATTGACCTAGCTCGTTCTCCTTCTCCCGTCAAGCTTGTATTAGGTAGGACGGTTAGATTGTGTCGCTCGAAGAGGGGCTTCAAAATACCCAATAACCGATACACTGAAGCAATCGAATTTAGAATGATTGCACCTTTGCTGTCGGGATAATCTAGGAAAAATTTGAGAATTACCTGTTCTGCATTTTCAACAATCCAGTTATATCCCGATCGCGCATTGGGTTGTAGCTCGCTTGGGAAGTTTAACGCGATCGGTTGACTAATCTGTCTCCACCCTTTTGCCTCTTCTGCTGAGAATTGATAGGCGTTTGCTTCAGTAGGATTGACAATTTTGTAATTTAATCCCGATCGCATCAAGAATCCTGTCAATAACTCGCTGGGCGTAGCCGAAAGAAATAGAAATTTTCGTTTGACTCCAGACGTATGCTTGATAAGCAGTAGAGCATTTAAGATATTGGCGACTTGAGGGGATGAAAAAACATGAAACTCGTCAAAAACGAACAGTTTGTACTGGTCATCAATTTTACGAAAGAGCTTATCTGCATTTTCTCCTTTATTAGGTTTCTTAAAATTGCGTCTTAGATATCGAAAGTCGTGAATATAATAAAAAATGTCTGGATTGGTTAGCAAAATTTCTGAATTGTCAGCGCGGTCGATAATCCCTTGCTGCTTTGATGGCAACTGGTAAGTTTCAACAAAGTTCTCCAGAGTCGATCCTGTTAGCCGATAAATTTGAGGATCGTATTTCGGACTAAATTTAGCTTTGTAGTTGCGAACTTGCCGTTCTTGATCGCGCGCCAGTTCGTTCGTTGGATACATTGCCATTGTATAGTTTTTACTTGTCATGGCAGGAAGATAGGCAGCCAAACTTTTCCCATCGCCAGTCATTGCGGTATTGAACGCGACATCAATCTCCGGGTTTTGCAGTGCCTTATAAGTCTCGATTTGATGCCAAGAAAGCGTCCAACTTTCAGGTAAAGGTATGCCCGGTAGAACTTCGGATGCTGGCTCTGAATAGACTGGATGGAGAGTAATGCGGTATTCGTTCATCGGAAATACTGTCCGTAACTCCTTGCATAACCCCATCTTGCCATTCAAAATTAAAATAAGCAATAGCAACACGGAAAAAGTGTCCGTACACCTATGACGCGCAAAGGACAATCCATTACCCTCTCCCTGGCAGAGCAAGACAAAGCCAAACTCGAACAACTGGCAGCCGAGTTTGGCATGACGTGGGGAGAGAAACCCAATATCTCCAAACTGGTGAAGGCGATCGCGCGCTCTCAGCTCAGAATCGCACCCAACCACGACTGGCCCCAACACCGCATCGAAGCCCTCGAACTCGCTCGTCAAGCCCTCATCGACGCGGGCAAACTGCCCGAAGCCCAAGAAATTGCCGCACTGTTATGCGATCGCAGCGAACTCAATCTCCCCTTTCGCCAAAAACTTACGGACTTTTTAGCCCATCCCCAACCCCAATGGCGACAAGAACTCGATCGCCTCATTCTTCGCCGCCAACCCTTTCGCCTCGTCTATCAAGATGCGCAAGAGCGGGAATGGCGCTACACCGTCCTCCACGCCCGCATTCAACCCATCGAAAAGCGCCAATATTTGCTCGCGCGCTGCCAAGAATCGGAAGGAAACATGGATATACCCCAACTCTCCCACAACTGGACCTTGCGCCTCGATCGCATTTTTGAGGCAGCGATCGCGCCCATTCAACAACGGTGGCTGTCCGAACCCGAACTCGTCCCTGTCACCTTCCATCTTTACAATCGCCTCGCCCTCGCCTACGATCGCAAACCCGACGATATCGAAGTGACTTTAAATGGCGATCCCCCCGTCCGACGAGTTGTTCGCAACATCTACAATACCTTTTGGTTTCTACGGGAAATTGCTCCCTATTGGGGAGACTGCGAAATTATTACCCCAGAATCAGTTCGCCTGCGCCATCAACAAAAAATCGAAAGCTGCTCGAATCGATACTCCTCGTCCGAAAATACGCCCGACCCCCTGTAATTCCCGATCCCCCCTAGCCCCCCTTAAAAAAGGGGGGAACCCGTAAGAGGGGAAAAGATACCAATTTTCTATTTAACTCACAAGCAATAACCAGCAGGGAATAAAATAACGAGCCAGCACGTCATCGATATCCCAAAAATCCGCGTAACAATCAGCCGAACAATAACAACTGATGAATACAAGGAGGAGGTCTTGGAAGGGCAAATCGCCTTCAGCAAACGGGCAAGTGTAAAGCCAATTGATGGCGTTTTGTAAATAGAGTAAATTGGAAATCAGCGACCCAAATAATCCGTCAGCTAACGCCAAACTCGGTTGGTAACATCGAGCGTATTCTTCAAAAAAGAGAGAGTACAGACGCGCGATCGCTTGTTTTAAACTCGCGCGCGTTGCCCCATCCCCAACTCCCCATTCTGCCAGCATTTCCTGCTCTAAGGTCGATTCTTCTAGAACCGAGGGCCGAACGTTCAATAAGGGTTGTAAAACGCGCAGAAAGAGAAAATCTACGTCAATTAAACTCAAATCTAATTTCGTCGGTGTCACTTTGAATGTAGAAGAAGAGGGCAAACTTACGGGTAAATGACGGTGCTGCCACAACCATTTGAACTCATTGATATCGGCTAGCATCTCCCCCACAAGATGGGTAAAAAGATGTCCCAAACGCTGCCGAACTTCTCCGTGAAAAAATAGGCGCGCTCGATCTTCGGCTAACTCAACCCCTTCCGCGCCAAGGTGAAACACCTCTCTCAACGCCATCGGTCCGTCAGTTGTGTAAGCTGCTAAACCCGCTTTCAAGGGTCTATCGGCTGCGGCTAAAATGGCATAATCGCCGTCAAATTGAGCGAGGAGAAATTGCCAGAAATGTCCCCAAATATCGTGGAGGAGAAAGGCTTCGGCGTTGGCAGTGGGGACAATTGTAACCGATCGCGCGATCGCCCGTTGGATTTCTGGTTTGGGGTATCCCGTCGCCGCCACCAAGCGATCGCACAACGCGGGATCGATTTGATGGGGATCGACGTAGCCGAAACTGGGAAAGTGGGAGAATTGCTGGAAACTAAATTGTCCGATGTGCGCGAAAAATGCTGCTATTGCCTGTCTATCTTCCTCCTCCAACCCCTCCTGCAATTGGCGATCGCGCAATTGTTCTCCTTGATAATCGATAGCTAAGGCGATTTGCATGGGGGTATAAAGGCTATCAATTGCTTGTTCTGGCAGGTTTATTTTGCCGAAGAGGGCGCGAAATAGCCTCCAGACCTCTTTTTGGGTGGAAAGACCGTCAAACTCGCCAACGAGCGCCTGTGCGATTTGCCGGTGTTTGGCGATCGCGCTATCAATGCACGCCAAGCGCTCGTCGATTTCCCCTACAACTTCTTCAGGCAATGCAAGGATTTGACAGAGGTGGCGCGCGAACCCGTCGCTTTCCCAATCATCGGGAATGCGATCGCTGCGGAAACCCTTAAGGGAAGGGGAGTCGAGCGTCCCTCCCCTTTGGGAACCGCCCAGTTGGGGATAGCGCGTCAGCAGTCTAACGGCGTGGAGGAAACAGCGACGAACGCCACGGGGGATGTTTTCGGGCGGGAGGCGATCGCGTTGAAGGGGATGGTGGTAAGTTTGCAGTTGCATTCCCAATTGACTCAGACGCTTTTGGAGTCTGGGTTTTTGTACGTCAGCCGTTCCCATTGATTTGAGACGACGAGTTAGCGCGATCGCTTCCTCTAACAGTTGCGTTCTTTTGAGATTTAACGGAGGAGCAGGCATAAGTAGGGCTTGCTGAATATAGTGTTGTGATGAGCAGGGGAGGCAGGGGAAGCAGGGGGAGCTGGGGAAAATTGTATTTAATTTTTAAGCAACCCTAATATACCGCGATCGCATTGATTCATAGGGTTTCAGCTCTGTCCAGCAAGCCCTAAGTAAACAGTAAACACCTCCGAAGGAGGGAGTGAGGACGTTCGATCGAATGTCCGTACTTTAAGGGATTGTTGAAAGAGCTAGCGGTAACCTAAAACCTAAAACCTTACATTGATAGGACTTACGCAAAGCCTCTATCTGTAGGGTGTGTTAGCGCAGCGCAGGTGCACCTTCATCGCTATATGTGATATAGCTACGTAAGTCCTGCTTAAGACTTGAGACGAACGAGACGAATTACCGTACGTTGATTCAATGGCGATGCAGGATCGGTGTCCGGTAAGGATTGGGAGTAACCCAATCCTTCCGCCGCAAAGTGGTGGGGTAGGTTCTGCCCTTTGAGATAATCTACGGCAACCTTTGCGCGATCGCGCGACAGTTTTTCGTTAACTGCTGCGCTTCCCGTCCGACTGGTATGTCCCTGAACTTTTACCGCAACGGCGCTGGGATTAAATTCTGCCAATTGGTTGGCTAAAGTGTCGAGGGTTTTTTGTCCCTGTGCCGTCAATTGTGCCGAACCGGTTTGAAACTTAATCTCGCCGCGAACCGCCAAATTGCCGATGGGTTGCGCTTGTTGGAGTCCAACAGCGGACACGGGTTTAGTTACACCTCGGCCAGTTGTCCCGCGCAACTGTTGTGCCAGTTGGGGGTTATCGGCGGCAATAAAGTCAATGAGCGTTGCCGTTTGCGTGGCTACAGGCGCGAGATACTGGGAGGTGTAGAGGGATGCGGGGTTGCTAGGCACGCCATCGAGACGGCCTGAAAGGACGAGAATGCTTGAAATTGCGCCGATTCGTTTTTCTAACGTCCCCGACTCCATCCAGTCGCGCGCTTCAACGGAGGTGAAAAATTGAATGCCTCGAGCGACGGTTTCTGCTTCGGCGGGTTGGAGGTTGCCGTCGGCAGCAATTTGGCGCGTTAACAGGGCTTTATCCTGGAGCGAGGAATCGATATGACGGTAGTAAGCTTCGACGAAATCGCCAACTGCTTCGGGATTTGATTGTACGACGCGATCGCTTGCCACGACAACATCGACAATGGTTGTCGGCGCGTCGGAACTACTGAGAACGACGGTATTTCCCTGCTGTTGGGCTCGGGCAACAAAGGGTTCCCACAACACCGCTGCGGCTACGGTTTTATCCTTTTGCATCGTCTCCCAAGCGACGCTGGCATCTTCGACTCGTTCTACCTCAAAGTCGGAGAGATCGAAGTTGTCGAACTGGGTATCGAGAACCGTTGCTAGGAATTCGCTGGGTGTATCGCCTGCAAAGACGATTTTTAAGCGTTTTCCTCGGGCTTGTTGCTGTTGGACTAACGTTTCTAAGTCGAGTAAGGATTTGAGTTGGGGGAAGCGTTGGGTATTGAGGACGACGGCATCGGCTCCCACCGTGCGATCGACTAATGCTACAATCTTTCCTTGGGGACGATGAGCGAGAAATTGATCCAGTGTGGTTACGATGAGATCGGCTTTGCCTAAGCCTAGAGCTGCCGATCGCGCTTTTTGGTCGAATTCGTCGCTATAATTTAAACCGATCGCGCGATCGCTTAAAGCGCCTTGAAAAGCAGGACTGCGCAGCGTTGAGTAACCGCTAAACGTATCGCCCAGGACTTCCAGTACAACCTTGACACGGGGGTTCGTCTTTTGGGTAAGGGCAGAATTCGTTCCCGATAACGCACCAGAACGCAACGCGAACCATCCGCCACCCAGCAGGAAACCCCCTGTAATCGCTACAGTTAAACCGAGGATTAGCACCTCGTTATTCTTTTTTGCAGACATTATTCTTTTGTTCCAATGGGTTTGCACGAATTGCCCCAATCGATTTCCTTCGCGCCCTTGTCACATCTCATTCTTCCAGAGCCGAATGAGATGCGACTTGCCCAGCTTGGAGCTATTTGTCAATTTTAACCCGAACGCCAGGGGATTTGTCAAGCAGGGCGAGCATCAATAGTTAAGCCGACTATAAGAGCGATTATCAATACCGCCCGCGCGATCGGCGAAGGAGAGGTAATTATTCATTATTCATTATTCATTATTCATTATTCATTATTCATTATTCATTATTCATTATTCATTATTCATTATTCATTATTCATTATTCATTATTCATTATTCATTAT
>JAXHVQ010000199.1:0-8172 GCA_034189065.1 Cyanobacteriota bacterium | reverse complement strand
CTCCCCCTGCTCCCCCTTCACCCCCCGCTCCCCCCTCTCCCCCGCTCCCCCGCTCCCCCGCTCCCCCGCTCCCCTTGCTCCCCTACTCTCCTTCCCAAGCTTGCGGCGGTTGAGACTGAGGCAAGGTCACAATAAACGAGGTGACAAAAGCTGACGAAGAATCAGAAGGAATGCTCGACACCTCAATCGTGCCATTGAGATGATTCACCAAAGACCGAACCAAGGCGAGTCCCAACCCGGTACCTTGTTCGGTTCCTTCGCGCCGACGAATTTGGGTAAACGGTTTGAAAATATTTCCTTGCTCCTCGAGCGATAACCCCTCTCCAATATTCGTCACAGTCAAAATCATCCGCTTGCCTCCCTTGTCAATTTGGAGAATAACGCTGAGGGAAACAGCAGTATTGGGCTTGGCAAACTTCCCCGCATTGCTCAACAACTCCAGCAAAATCCGATTGAGGCTATTGGAGTCGGTATAGAGTAGCGGCGAAGCGTCGTCGTCTTGGGGGGAATTGATTTCGAGTTGATAATCAACCGCTAAATTCAAACCCTTATCCGCCCACCGTTGCTCAAAGGTTCGCGCCAAGCTATTGATGATATCTCGGATGTCGAGTTGTTGGCGATCGCTGCTGAACTGTTGCGATCGCAATTGTTGTAAGGTCAACAAATCCACAATCAACTTCGTTTCCTTCGCGCATTCGGTTGCGAGAATATCCAAATAGCGCTGTCGGCGCTCGGGGTCGGGGGCAATTTTCAGCATTTCGATCGACATTTTCATCTTTGCCAAAGGATGCTTCAATTCATCCTGCACCGTCGCGAGGAACTCATCTTTAATTTGGTTAGCGCGCTTGAGTTCGTCGATTTGATTGCGCATTTTTTCAGAAAGCTTCGCCTGAAGTTCCAAACTCCATCGCAATTGGGCGGTTCGCTCTTCCACCAACGATTGAACCTGTCGCTGAGCTTGATTTTGTAACATCGCCGTGCTAAGCTGCTCGCCCACCCATCCCAGCAAATCCAATTCCTCCTGCTGCCACGTGCGAGGGTGACGGGCCTGAAGAACGAGCAAGCCGATGGTGAGTAAGGGCTCGGACTCATTTCCGGCGCGCCGCATCAGGGGAACAATGGCCCAAGCCGCCATTTCCGGTCGAGCCAACAGAGGCGGCGTAAGCAGTGCTTCTGCTGCCGAGAGGCGATCGCAATCGGCAACCGCTAGGGGAGTGGGGGCATTTTGCCAAGAGCGAGCGCACAGCGAACAATCGGCAAGGGCAAAGGTGGGACTCGAGCGAGAATTTTCAGTTTCTGATTGTAGGGACCAATGAGCGATCGCCGTTACTTTCGCCTTGGGCAATTTTTTCGAGCTGCGATTTTTTTGTAAGGGGTCGGCATACTTCAACGTCATCACCCATCCCCGGTCCACTTGGAGCGTCAAAGCCGTTTCTGCTAAGGCGCTTTCAAGAGCGTGTTCCAAATCCGTCGGGTTGCGCAGAAGTTCGCTCAAATGGCGGACGAGAACCTGATAGCGATTGCGAATTTGCACCTGTTGTTGGAGGGAAGCGCGATCGCAAGCCATTGCCACTTGGGACGCGATCGTTTTGAGGGCTTCCCGTTCGTCTTGACTCCATTGGTAGGGACGACTGCGCCCGAGGGCAACCGGTCCGCGAGAGGAATCTCCCTCTCCCATTGGCTGGCTCAACCAAGCGCGTGCCGAAACCAAATCAGCCAGTCCGCTGAGTTGGGGAGGCGAACTATTGGCGTGTAAATCTGCGATGGCAAACGCGCTCGCGCGCGCGCCTTCGACGAGAGAAAGCAGCCGCATTTTGACCTCTGATGCCAAAACGACCGAGGTTCCCGCTTGCCAAAAACCGACGAGCGCTCCCGCACCACGATCGACAGCCGCGACCACCAGACAGGTCTCGACATTGAAGGCTTCCCCGATCTGACGAGCGATTCTCGACAGGAGGGTTTGGGGATCTGAGCTGTTGAGGGCTATTTGAAGAATTTGCTGCCCTAGAGTCTGAGGAGATTCAAGCATCGTAAAGGGTTAACTCGCAGAAGGCTGCTACTGACACGGCTAACGTTACCGGACGGTCGGATTCGCACAGGTCGATGGAGTTGGAAGTGGAGACTTGCCAGAGCATCGTTGGAGACGGAGACGAACTGTTTCGGGGCCGGGGAGGGGAGGATTGATGTCCATCGCGTTTGGGAAAGGGTCGATTTTTAAGAATTAACAATTACTGATAGATCTACCATTTTTGCGCGAAGAATGTCGGGGTTCGGTATAAATCTGGCACGCACTTCGCGCGATCGCGATTCCGAATACGAAGGAACCCAGAGTCAGCCGAGAGACTTGACCCTTGGGACAGACCCTTTCAATTTTGGCAAAAACTGGGCGATCTCGAAGGATTTTCGCCCCTCGATCCCCTTCCCGTTGGGTCTGGCGATCTCTACTGAGAGCGTCTGGCCTGCATTTGAGCCATTTCGCTATTTTTACGGTAAAGCGCCGCGCGCTCGATAGCCGTTGCGTAACGCGGATCGGTATCGGGGATCGATTGCATCAATTCCGAGGCACGCTGCCACTTCGCCGCCAACTCCAGCCATTCGGCTCCGGTTTTCGCCGTTTGTCCCGCCATAGCGCTCGATTCAGCCAAGCGAATTGCCCGGGCAAAGGGGTCGTCCTGGGGGGAAGATGCGGTAGCTAGCTCCGCACTCGATGCTTCCGATGCGGGTTGTTCGAGTCGCACTTCCCGTAAGGTTTCCCTCGATTGTACGCGCCAGCGCATTCCCATCCAAAAGGCTCCAACTATCAACAGTCCGAGCAAAGTGCCACTGATTGCGCCTTGTTGGTAAGCACGATGGCGCGATCGCGCCGTTGCCTGGGGCGGATTGAGCTTTTGTTGGGAATCAACCGTTTGGTTTTGCTGTTGGAAATAGCGCCCGAGCCGTTGCAGCAAACTGGGGGGGGGCAATTTAATTTCTTCAGACCAAAGCAAGTCAACGGGGTCGCGATTGATTTCGTCGAGCCAGAGAAGTTGCTTTTCGCGAGCGATGCGAGCATTCACTCGAATGCGGTAAAAGTAAGGAGGTGCTAACTCTTCCAAAATGGCTTTTAAACGCTCGAGTAACTGGGTTTTTTCGAGGGACTCGACACTCGAAGCCTCGCAAAGAATTTGTAAGATTCCTGACTCCACCATCGCTCGCGTTCGGATTCCTGAATCTTCCAAGCGTTCGTTCATCAGTTGAATCAAAGCGGTTATACTGCCTTGACGGGCCTGTTGTATCGTTTCATCCATTCTCTGTGCCATTTTCAATTGAGCGATTGTCTCGTATCGATTGAAGGCGCTTTTCTTAATGGAGAGCAACTCCCGAGCTAATGGAGCCACAACCGAAGCGCGAGTTGGCGAAAATAAGCCTCTCTTTAACTGACGACTTCCGATCGCGCGTCTTACGTTTTAAGGTTTAAAACCTTCTGCCTCAGCGTACGGACGCTTCATAAAACGTCCCTTCTGCCTTCATCGATAGCTCGTTAAAAATCATACGCTAAAATGGGGGTTTGATGTTCCTCGAAGGCAATCTCGTCGGGGAACGGCAAAACCTTTGCAGCAAGAATACTTTGAGGAACGCTCTTTGGGTTTGGCTGGCGGCATCCCCTCTCGAAAATTAGACGATTGCGGTCAGTGGCGTTACTCTTGAAGGGGGAGGGCAGCTAGCCATTGGGGTCGCGAAAATGTCACAATAAGTAACGGTCTAACTACCCAAATCCCCCTAAAACTTATGCTATTAAAGTCCACGACTCGTCACATCCGTCTTTATGGGGCTGAAGTCAAGGAGAACGAGCTAGTGGAGAGCGATCGCGTTCTCACCCTAGATGTCGATCCCGATAACGAATTTAACTGGGATGAAGATGCTCTACAAAAGGTTTATCAAAAATTTGATGCCCTCGTCGAGCAATATAACGGACGAGATTTAACCGAGTATAACTTACGTCGGATCGGCTCGGAGCTAGAGCATTTCTTGCGCGAATTATTGCAAAGCGGTCAAATTAGTTACAACCTTCAAGGTCGCGTTCTCAACTACAGTATGGGTTTGCCCCATCTCGAAACAGCCGATGCCCGAGGAAAGTATTAAACCCTTCCCGACCGGGGTCGGTTCGCTTCTCCGACAGTGCGATGGGCGAAGCGCTCCCATCTCCCAAGGCACGAGGTCAGATTAAAATAGAGGAATTTCGAGGTTGCACCCGAGCGAGTCCCGATAAATAACCGTAAACTCAAAGAATCAGCGAGTTCCTCTTCGGAGCGCTCGGCGCGAGCAAATTCCATTTTCAGGCGATGCCAAACACTGCGGTCATGCTCCACTGCTCCAACACAGACTGTCAGGCAGCCAACCCCCTAGACGGGAAATTCTGCCACCACTGTCGCACCCCCCTCGTCAAACGTTACCTATGGGGTGTGGGAGAAGGAATAGAAGCGTATCCCAAGGGGAAACTCGCCAGCGATCGCTACCTCGTCATCAATTCGCCCATCATCCTCGACACCAAACCCGCCCTCACGCCACAAATTCTCGACGAAGAAATTCCCCCGGCTATCGTCACCTATCTCAAGTTATTTCCCTATCGACCCCATATCCCCCAAGTTTACGGTCAATTGGCTCGCTCCCAGGACAATGAGACGAGCGGTCACTGGTTGCTCGAATATGGAAGTTTCCCCCAAGCCTTCAGCCAATCCATTGGCAGCGGTCAGTTATTTCCCAGCCTCACTGCCGCCTGGTCCAAGGCCTCGCCCCTGCGCCAGTTAAACTGGTTGTGGCAAATGGCTCAACTGTGGCAGCCGCTATTCAATCAAGAAGCCGCCTCGAGCCTGCTCGACCCCCAGCGCCTAAAAGTCAACGGACCGCTTTTCCTGCTCCAAGAACTCGAGCGCGATCGCACTGAAGAGGGACCGGCCGCTCTCGCCCAGTTAGGCAGCCTGTGGTCTCAATGGACTGCCGTTGCTGCGCCAGAAATTCAACCGTTCTTCCAAAAATTATGCGCGCAACTGCGCTCCGGACAAATCGATCGGGCAGAAGTCTTAGTCGCCCTACTCGAAGATGGGTTGGGTCAATGCGGTCAAAAAGCCAATTGCCACTACCAAATCTACGCGCGCAGCGATGCCGGTCCGAGCCGCGCTCGCAACGAAGATGCCTGTTACCCCCCTTCAGGAACGCGACTCCAAGCCTCCCGCAATGACTCTCCCCTCGCCATCATCTGCGACGGCGTGGGCGGACACGAGGGGGGCGAAATTGCCTCGGGCATCGCCATCGACCGGGTAAGGGACAAACTCGCTCCCCTCCAAGGTTCCACGAGTGCCTCTCCCCTATCCCTGGTCGAAACCATTGAAGAAGCCGTCTGCGAAGCCAACGATGCTATCGGCGATCGCAACGACAGCGAAAACCGCCACGAACGACAGCGCATGGGAACGACGCTGATCTTGACCCTGGCGCGCGCCCACCAAATGTATCTCGCTCACGTTGGAGACTCCCGCATCTACCTGATTTCGTCTTCGGGTTGCTATCAAATGACCCTAGACGACGACTGGGCCTCGTGGGAAGTTCGTTTGGGCTACACCTGTTACCGAGCTGCCGTGAAGCACGTGAACGCCGGAGCGCTTTTACAAGCTTTGGGGATGAGTGCTTCCTCTCGGTTGCGCCCGACGGTGAATCGCTTCATCCTCGACGAAGATTGCGTCTTTTTACTCTGTTCCGACGGACTGAGCGATTTCGAGCGAGTGGAGCAGTATTGGGAAACAGAAATTCTGCCCGTCCTCGCGGGAGAACAGTCGGTGGAGGAAGGGGTCGAACGCTTAGTCGAAATTGCCAACCGCCACAACGGACACGATAATGTCACGGTTACTCTCGTTCGCTGTCAAGTTCGACCCGCCAAGAGCGAAGGCAAGGTTCGCCCCATTGCTTTGCCTCAGCCTCGGAAGGTCGCTGTTTCTAACCCGACGGTTCAGCCGCCGGACCAAAGGGCAAGTCCCCTCGCGACGCAACAACCCACTGCCCAAACCCCAGCGCCTTCCCGTCGAAGCGGTTTGCGCTTCGCCTTAGCCTGCGGGATCTTGGTGCTGCTCGGCTTGGGACTCGGCGGACTCTCCTACTTAGTCTTCCCCGAAGTGCGATCGCGCCTTCAAACTCTGGTGGGTCGTCCCGATGTTCCTCCCGTCCTCCCCCCAACAACAGCGGAATCTCCCCTTTTGCAATGGGCAGTGGGCGATATTATTCAACTCGAAGAAGCCCTCGACCTGGCGACTCAACCCTCGCTCAGCGCCCCAGACAACCCTAACCCCCCTCTCCCGGCTACCACTCGCCTGAAAGTGGCGCGCCAACAAATCGACAGCGAGGAAAATCTTTGGCTTCAGTTTCAAGTTTGTCCCCCCGTTTCTTCCCCTGCATCTGCTTCCCCCTCGCCTGAAAGTCAACCCCCCTCCACCGTTGGAGGAGGTTGGGCGCAAGCTGACAATACCGCGATCGCTTCGGCAACGCGACTCACAGAAGCCAGCGCCGACACTTGCCCGCTGCCAGTTCCCTCGCCAACGCCAACCTCAACAACTTCAACACCTCCCATCCAACAAGCAACGCCAACCCCGACCCCTTCTCCCCTCCCAACTCCAGCGCCTCCACCCCAAGGAAGCGACCCTCCACTCGAGTAAAGTCAAGTTTCACTTCAGATTTAGACATAAAATATATCTTTTAAGGGATCTCAATCTCGGAATGTCTGTTGATGTTGTTCGTGCCAATCCTTGCCTCAGCCTCGCGATCGCGCCCTTAACCACCGCCGCCGAATCCTTTGCCATTTGGGTTCTCAAGGCCCCCTTACCCGGAGCCTATCTCCACCACGACTGTATCTGGTCGCCCGAACTGACTCAGAAATGGTCGGCGTGGCAGCAAATGTTTTCCCTCGAACCTCCCCATCCGCCCATTCCCTCAGTGCCAGTCGTCGAAATCGAGCCTATCGAAATGGGTCCCGGTCAAAGCTACAGCAGCCGACTCATGCAAAACTTAGGCATCGGTCTGGGACAATGGCTCCTCAGCGGACCGATTCAAGAAAGTTTTGCCCAAAGTCGCGGGCTAGCCCTGGGACAAGACAAACCCCTTCGCCTGCGCCTCGACATTCGCGACCCCAATTTAATCCCCATTCCTTGGGAAATTATGCAGCGAGACGCGGGCAAAGCTGCCATTGCCCTCAATCAACAAATTCCCTTTAGTCGCACCACCAGTTCGGTGGATCCCCTCGCTGGGGGTTATGTCCAAGACCGACTCAAAATTCTGCTGGTTTTGGGCTGCCAACACGACCCCACTGCCGAACAATCGACAAACTTGCTTCAATTGCAAAGCGAAGCCGACGCAATTGCCCGAGTCATTCAACGCCGCCAAAGCGACCTCTCTCCCTCTCCCCAGATACAAACCCTCTTACAACCGACTCCTGCCGAGTTGAACGATGCTCTCGCAGCCCAGCAATACAACGTTTTTTTCTACGCCGGTCACGGCATTCCCGCTCCCAACGGAGGGCTACTGTTTCTCGGCTCTGAGGAAACCATTAACGGCACCGAACTGGCTCAGGTTTTGGTGCGCGCGCGGGTGACACTCGCCGTTTTCAATGCCTGTTGGGGGGCGCAACCCGATCGCTTTGAGGGCAAAACAATCCGCCGCAGCAGTTTAGCTGAAGTGTTGATTCATCACGGCGTTCCGGCGGTTTTAGCCATGCGCGACTCCATCGCCGACAGCGAGGCAGCCAGCTTTATCGAAGCCTTTACTGAAGCCTTAACGCGCCGTATGGCAGTGGATTTGGCAGTTGCGGTAGCCAGAGCGCAACTTCTGACGCTCTATAAGTTCAATCAACCCGCCTGGACCCTTCCCATTCTCTATATGCACCCCGAGTTTGAGGGGGAGCTGCTTCAACCCCTCGAACCGGCGATTACCACGCTGCCAACTATGCAACCGGGCGGTTTTAAAAACTCGCGTCCCATTGCCTTTTTGCGCTCTTCGGATGAAGCCAGCGTCTGGCCGATTCAAGGCGGTTCGATGCGCATCGGACGACGTTCCGATAACGATTTGGTGGTGGAGGAACCGTGGGTGAGTCAGGAACACGCTCGGATTTTTTGCCGCGAAACCGGCATGGGTGCTTCTCGAACAACTCACTAC
>JAXHVQ010000198.1:0-8255 GCA_034189065.1 Cyanobacteriota bacterium | reverse complement strand
GGAGCAGGGGGAGCGGGGGGAGCGGGGGGAGCAGGGGGAGCAAGGGGAGCAAGGGGAGCAGGGGGAGCGGGGGGAGCAGGGGGTAAAGTGTTTTTTCCTGATTACTGGTAACTGGTTACTGATTACTGTTTACTGCTAAGGGCGCGATCGAATAAAGTCAGCCAAAGCTGTCGATGGCCATTAGGAGCGCTGTAGAACAGTAAGTCAATCAACAGTTTAAAAGCAAGTTGATTCAAAATCTCCATTGCCATCTCCTCCCCTTCATCCATCCGTTCTTGATAGGTGTTGCTAAACGCATCCAAATAGTCGCCCAGTAACGCCGCTTGGTGAGGGGGTTGATTTTGTTCTGCCATTTGTTCGAGCAAACTGACAGCGCGGCGGATTAACTCCTGGTGTTGTTGGGCGAGGTGAGTGACGATCAAGACCAGCGATCGCGCTTCTTCGACATCCAATTTTTTGCGTCCGCCCGAACTTTTGCGCAAAGGATTTGATTGGCGCAAGCGCCACAAGCCGACGCGATCGCCGACCACATCTTCTAAATTGAGTTGAACCGCAGCTTGAAGCATCGCCTCAGACCCAATTCCCGCCAGTGCTTCCAGTGCCATTAAAATTAAATCCAAATGAGCTTTAATATCGTCGAGTTGCCCGCTATCCGGTTCTGTCGCAAGGGGTAAATCTTGCCGTTGCGGATGGGGCGGGACGCTTTTAGCAGTTGGACGCATATCTGTTTCCACATTACTCCGAATCTGTGGGCGAGCATTTAGCGGTTACCGATCTTGATACAAGACTACTCGAAATCGGAGAAGATTTCGGATCGAAGCGATCGGCAACTTCCGTACCTTTTCTCGATTCCTTTTTTCCTATAAACGTTCCCAAAGCCAAGCACCATCAACTCAAACGGAGTTCGAGAAATTTTTCCCGATTGTATTGGGTCGATGCCAGAAGTATTTTTAGCCAAAAGTCGTCTTCAATGTTTAAAGCTCCCGTGTCGCCTTCGCCCTTGTGCTATTTTTATCGCTCCCAACTCATCCAAGCTGTATTAATGGAGAAGAGTGCTACTTTAAAGCAGTTTTTTTCACAAAATATGCAATTTGTCAAGCTAATTTATCTAAACTTAAACTCAGCATTTTACTTGCCCGCATCTCAACCCAGCTTGGACAGTCGCAACTTAGCCCTTATTTTTAATCAGCATCACCTCAATAATTTTATTCACTTGTTCGTCAGGAAGTTCCAGCGCCCGACACAAACTCCCCAACAACTGTTCCTCCTCTTCCGAGACTTGTCCGTCGGCAAGAACTAAATCCGTAGCAACTGCAAAAACAGTAGCATATAAATCGTGGGGAAGCGTTGCCATCGCTGCGTTGAAAAGTGCCTCAAAGCCGTCCTTGCGCAGTATACCTAAAAGATTGTCGAACATCCGACGCATCACGTCCCAAGAGTAGCTGCGGAAGAGTTTCATCCGACTCAAGGTCGTATTGAGTAGACTGGTTTCGTCGTCGGATAAATGGCCGTCAGCAGCGATCGCGAGTAACATAACTGCAGCAAATGCTTCTGCAGGTCCCAGGGCCGTCTGCTTGGGAAGATTTTCTGTTTGCCGAAATCGATCGAATAAACCCATATCGCTTTCTCCTTGAATGGTGTTTTTGCTCGACAACGGCTTAACTTACAATAAGTCAAGCCGATCGCGTTTCCTATTTTACGGTTTATTTTGCTGCGTTTGGGACCGAACTCGGCGTGCGGTTCCCTCCTTTGAGGTTCAATTTCGAGAACCCGCCTCGTTCAATTGCGTGGCCGATGCGATAATAGGATAACGGATTTAAGGTCGTGTGCCGCCAACGGATTCCACAACGGATTAAAGGTGGATGCGCGCCAACGGATAAAAGGCGCGCTTTCTGCATAAAAGGCGGCACGGTTTGGACGATCGCGAAGTGTTAAAACAAGTTAAGAGAAAAAATCCCCCCTCGATATCCCGATGCGAACTCATTATTGCGGCGAACTCACAAGTCAAAACGTTGGCGAAACCGCGACCCTGTGTGGTTGGGTCAATGGTTATCGAGACCACGGCGGAGTCATTTTTATCGATTTGCGCGATCGCACCGGCATCATGCAAATTGCTAGCAATCCCCAGCGAACCCCCGAGTCCTACGAGGCGGCAAATGCACTGCGCAACGAATATGTCGTGCGCGTCACCGGACAAATCAGCTTGCGTCCCGAAGATTCCCTTAACCCCAAACTTCCCACCGGCGAGGTGGAACTGTACGCCGAGAAGATCGAATTACTCAACGCCGTGCGCCAACAACTTCCCTTCCAAGTGGCTAGCGTCGAGAACGAAACCATTAAGGAAGAGTTGCGCTTAAAATATCGCTACTTGGATTTGCGGCGCGATCGCATGAAAAATAACCTCGTTTTGCGCCACCAAGTCATCCAAGCAATTCGTCGCTTCCTCGAAGACGAAAAGAGATTTATCGAAGTCGAAACCCCCGTCCTCACTCGTTCCACCCCCGAAGGCGCGCGCGACTATCTCGTCCCCTCTCGCGTCAACCCGGGTCAGTGGTATGCTTTACCTCAATCGCCGCAATTATTTAAGCAACTGCTGATGGTTTCGGGATGCGATCGCTACTATCAAATTGCCCGTTGTTTCCGCGACGAAGATTTGCGGTTCGATCGCCAGCCGGAATTTACCCAACTGGACATGGAAATGAGTTTTATGTCCCAAGAAGAAATTCTACAGTTAAATGAGGATTTAGTTTGTCATTTGTTTAAAGCGGTAAAAGATATTGAATTGCCGCGTCCTTTTCCTCGCCTCACCTACGCCGAAGCAATGGCGAAATATGGCACCGATCGCCCGGATACTCGCTTTGGCTTGGAATTGGTCGAAGTCTCCGATTTGTTGGAAAACTGCGGTTTCAAAGTATTTTCGTCGGCAGTGAAGCAGGGAGGAATTATTAAAATTCTGCCCATTCCCCAAGGCAACGATAAAATTTCCAACGTGCGCATTAAACCCGGTGGCGATCTGTTCAACGAAGCCGCGATCGCGGGCGCAAAGGGATTGGCTTATATTCGCGTGAAAGAAAATCGAGAAATTGATACAATTGGGGCGATTAAAAATGGTTTGAACCCAGAACAAACCCAGGAATTACTCGATCGCGTCGGCGCGCAACCCGGACATTTGCTATTATTTGGTGCCGGCGATGTTGATACAGTGAATAAATCTCTCGATCGCCTGCGTCAAGTTATCGGTCAACAATTGGGATTAATTGATAAGGAAAAAATTAATTTGCTGTGGGTGACAGACTTTCCCCTATTTGAATGGAACGAAGATGAGAAGCGTTTAGAGGCGCTGCATCACCCGTTTACATCGCCGAATATGGAGGATTTGGACGAGCTGAAAACCGCGCGATCGCAAGCCTACGATCTCATTTACAACGGCGTTGAAGTGGGCGGCGGCAGCATCCGCATCCACCAAAAAGAGATTCAAGAAAAGGTATTCAGCGCTATTGGCTTGCCCCCAGAAGAAGCGCGCGATCGCTTTGGATTTCTCCTCGAAGCGTTTGAATACGGCGCGCCTCCCCACGGCGGCATTGCCTACGGTTTAGATCGCCTCGTCATGCTGTTAGCTGGGGAAACCTCAATTCGCAATACCATTGCCTTCCCAAAAACCCAACAAGCGCGCTGTTTATTAACCGAAGCGCCCGATCGCGCAGACGAGAAACAACTGAAGGAATTATACGTTGCTTCGACCCACGAACCGGAAGAAGATTAGATGTGCTGATGCGAGGCGCAATTGCACAAGACTGCGAACGAGTAGACATCAATGACAGTCCTCAATCTTCCGGGGGGTGGAATTTTTGATGCCTTGATTTTCGAGCTGCTGTGAAAAGTGCTTACAAGCTAAAAGAGTCGTCGCAGAAAAAGTGCGCGCCAACAAGTGAAGTGCGCGCATCTCATCTATTTATCCGTTATCTATAAGAACGACAAGGCTCGAACCCAAAATTATCAGTGCCACTTGAAAAGAGAGAGGGAGCTTGCTGCTTCCAAAGAGCTTAACTTGGCATTTGTTCTTCGAGTCGTCCTAACGCAAATGTTGCGGCATCGCGGACTTGAGGATTGCTATCTTTGGCTAAAAACTGCAACGCCGAGCGACTTTTGGGCGTGGGAAGATGACCCAAAGCTTCTGCGAGGCGCTGTCGCATGAGCCAGTCTTCGGAAGAGGCAAAGCGCAAAATAGCATCGACAGCATCAATGGCTTTGATTTCTCCGAGGGCGGCAACGGCGGCTTGTTGCAGTACGACTTCCTCGCACTCGAGGGCTTGGAGTAAAACCTGTTTAGCGCGGGGATCTTTCAAGTTTCCTAGCGAAACTGCGGCGCTGAAGCGAACGAGCCAGTGAGTATCTTCGTAGAAAGCACGCATTAAGGGTTCGACGGCTCGGATATCTCCTAAATAGCCCAACGCGCCTGCTGCGTCGGCTCGAATGCCGTAGTCGGGATCGGTTTCGAGGAATTGGGTCAAGAGAGGATAGCATTTTTCCGTGGGTTTTACGCCTAGAGCGAAGATCGCCATCGATCGCACCGGCAGCATTTCGTCGTATAGGACTTTTTCGATTAAGGGGACGGCATCTGCCGGGGGAAACTGCCGCAGGGAAGCCAAGGCGAGCAGGCGATCGCGCGAGTTGGAACTTTCCAGTTGACGGGCGATTTCTTCTAATGCGATCTGAGTCATAGCAACCTCCAGACGTTATTCAAGAATTGTAACGAATTGCTCGGAACCGCCGCTTCGGATTTCTCGACTTGTCTGTTGTTGTAAAAGCGGAATTTTTGTAAAGCTTTCGGTGCGATCGCTCAGTTTTGTACGAAAATATCGTAACAGCATTTTTTATCGCCTTACCCATAAGCCCATGCAAGTTTTTCATCGACCGAAGACTGACAAGACTCAGCCCGAGGAGGACACGCGCACTCGCATTCTCAACGCAGCGTTGCGGCTGTTTGCCCGTCAAGGATACGATGGCACGACGACGAAAGATTTGGCGGCGGCGGCGGGGGTGGCAGAAGGGACTTTATTCCGGCATTTTACCAATAAGAAGGCGATTTTGGTGGAAGTGGCGACCCAGGGATGGGTGGAAATTCTGACCGACTTGCTGACGGAATTGAGCGAAATGGGGAGTTATAAGGCGGTGGCACAGGTGATGCGTCGGCGGATGTTGCGGATGCGGGAAAATAACGATTTAATGCGCGTTTGTTTTATGGAGGTGCAGTTTCATCCCGAGTTGCAAGAGCGCATTCAGACGGAAACGGTGGATAAGATGACGGATGTCGCCGAAGCATTCTTTCAGACGGCAATGGATCGCGGAATTTATCGCCGCACCAACCCGAAAATTGTCTCCCAGGTGTTTTTGGGAATGTTTGCGATCGCGGGATTCTCCGATCGCACTATCCTCGCTCCCGATGCTTCCCCGCGCGAGATGCAGGAAATGGCGGAAGGCATTGCTGATATCTTTCTTAATGGCGTTTTGGCTAAGGAAAGTTAGGGTTCGTCCTTTGTCCTTTGTCATTGGTTCTTTGTTGAAGGGACACTCAGAGAGGGAAAAAGCGCGATCGCATTACTTCTGTTGCTGGTAAACTCAGCTCTTGTGGGGGTTTGAGATTGTCCAAAAATCGGGAAACGGCGTTTAAAATCGCGATCGCGGCCAGCACGCTATATTAAATGGAGATTGTGCGCTCCCACTCAACCGCGACATTAACAAGCCAATGTCTTCCCCTTTCCCCGGCATGAATCCCTATTTGGAGAATTCCGAAGCCAACGGATTTTGGTTGGTGTGCCGCCAACGGATAAAGGGCGGCACAGTTAGTTCATTGCTTTGGCCTGAAGTTCATAGCCGTTTAATCGTTGCCATTGCCGATGCGATGTCGTCCCTCGAGCGCTTCGCGATCGCACCCGCTTTACTTCCTAATTATTACGTCGCCATTGAAAAGCGCATCTATCTCGCCACGCCAGAAGAGACTGCCCTCATTGGTATCCCCGATGTTGCAGTTGTCTCTCAAGGAATAGGGCGCGATCGCGAATTGGATAAAAGCAACGTCCCAACAGCCACCTTGCCCGAAACCGACGAACCCCAAACCGTCACAATTCCCTTAGCTGAGGAAGTACAGGAGCGGTATTTAGAGATTCGAGACACTCAAACGGGTAGGGTTGTGACTGCCATTGAACTGCTTTCGCCCAAAAATAAACGAGCGGGAGTGGGAAGAGAAGCATATTTGCGCAAACGTCAGCGAATTTTAACCAGCGCCGTGCATTGGGTTGAGATTGACTTGCTTCGAGGCGGAAAACCCCTACCAATTGAAGGGGCAACCCAACTTAAAGACTATCAGATTCTCATCAATACCTCCTGGGTCTGAAACCCCGTCCTTTGAGGACGGCTTTAATTTCTGCTAAAATGGATGCTCTGACTCGCGAAAACCAAGCGGTCAGGAATAGAACCTTGACTCACTAGATATATGAGGTTCCGTGCAGAAAAGCTTGCACGGGTAAAATGTCTAAGCATCAAGTACGGTCTTTGAAGACACCGTACCGCAGGGCTTGCGGAATCGGAACTCTGCAATGGGTTGAAAGTCTGTGGACTCTGTGTAAGACAACCCCCCTTCGCCCCCCTTAACTAAGGGGGGCGAAGGGGGGTCGCAACGGTGAGTGAAGCAGAAACTTAAATCGTGAGGTTTAGGAATTACCGTCCGTTTACGGCGGTGAGGATGTCAAAAGCCGAAGCGACCTCAGACCCCAAGCCCAACTTTATGCGTTCAACTTGCGAGATGCGATTCCCAAAATCGAGTTGCCGTTGAAGACAGGAGATATTTCCCTAATGGTCGATCTCAAACCAATTCTCGATGGCGCGTACGATCGCGGGGGATATCGTTTTCGTATTGACTATAGCGTTTTTATTTGATTTGTAAAATCTTGACTTCGGGATTAAGAATGGAAGAATAGAAGAATAGAAGAATTCAAGGGAGGAGCGAGGAGTTACTAAAAGTAGGGAATATTCTTATCTGTTTATATTTCACTTGGAAACGCTATATAACCAGTCTATCATTCCAGTCCTTTCTAAGGAGGAAAGGGTTTGGGTTGATACTTTGTTATCTGAATACGGCAGCATCGGTTCGAGTTGAGGCGAAAAACTTGCGATCGCAACCGAGTCAAATCTTATACGTTCATCCAACAATAGGTTGAGAATCCAATCGTTTAAGCGTGACATTACTGCCGCGATCGGGTTGTATTTTAGGGTAGAAGGAAAAAATTGAGACGCGCAACGACACGCTAAAAGACGATAGCGGTTCTCTTTTCTATGAAGGATGACGCGATCGCCTAAAAAAGGGGAACTTTAAGTTTGCCGATCGCCTCTTGTCGGCGCGAAAAAACTATCGATATACGTCTCTACGATGCCCTACCTTAACAATGATAATTAGCAACTGCTTATCTTCTATAGCATACACAACTCGATACTGTTTAGCAATACGAATACGGTACAAATTCTCCGAGCCTTTGAGCTTTTTATAACCATCAGGACGTGGGATATATAGCGTTTACAAATGAAATATAAACAGCAAAAAATATTACATACTTTTAATAACTCCTCAAAGCCTCTTAAATTCTTCTATTTTTCTATTCTTCCATTCTTAATCCTTCCGTCAAGATTTTACAACTCAAATAAAAACGCTATATGTCAGCAATTCAATAGTAGTAATAATTTCCTTTTGGATGGCTGGAGCGAGCTTCCGAATTTGGCGTAAAGCAGCCGGTTTGAATTGAATGAGGTAAGGCTCGCTCATAGTCCCAGTATTTGCTTAACTTGCTTCAAAGAGAGCAAACCATCTTCTGCTAAAGCGATTCGGGCATCGGCGAGATCCTCAGCATCTTCTAGTGCTTCGAGATCGCTACTTTCTTGTTCTTGTTTTTGACGTAGGGAAAGGATAAAATCTAAAACCTCCTGCCATCGATCTGGTGGAATTCGATCTAAGTTTTCAAGAATGAGGTCCTTGATTGTCATTGTCTTTTAGTTAGTTTTGTTTTTGAGTTTTGTTAATCAAAAAATTGTAGCATTTCTCGATCGCGCTATGTGTAGGGTGCCGTTAGCGCAGCGTAACGCACCATTGCTCACTTGGAAAACAAGACATTCATCAAATCCAAGTTTTCGATGTGTAGGGTGCCGTTAGCGCAGCGTAACGCACCATTGCTGACTTGGAAAACAAGACATTCATCAAATCCAAG
>JAXHVQ010000197.1:0-8277 GCA_034189065.1 Cyanobacteriota bacterium | reverse complement strand
ATGAACCACAAGAACTATTAGTTTGAGTTCAATTTATACAATTCTATGGCGGGAAATGTAGATGTTTCTCAAGAGCTGATAGCTGAGTGCTGTTTGCGCAGCAGTCCGTAGGAAATAGAGTCGTAGGGAATGAGAACAAAATCACAAGTATTCATCCATTTTACATAATTACTTCGATTTAAATTGTCGTCCAAAAGCTCAACTCGAACGCCACCCTCAATAGCCGCTAATTGAGAACTTTGAGCTGCTAAAATGCAAATATTTTCGCACCCCTGAAAGGAAGTTTCGACTAAAGACTTGACAACTTGCCATCCCTTCTCTTCTCGCGGCGGACCCGACCACCAACAGAGGATTTCTGAGGAAGGACGAGGAAAGCGATCGCGGTGTAAAATTTCAGTATGGGGGATGGGTAAGACCGTTACCGTTTTTTGGAAATAGGACGAGAGACTCTCTTGTAACAGTTCGCTATCGGTCAACAAAACTAACCGTCCTGGCGGAAGCAGGCGCGCGATCGCTTCGTTCAAAACTCGATAAACCCATCCCGTTTTCGACCGATGGATATCCCGACGATACAGCAACCAAACTGCCAAATTTTGCCGGGGAAGGAAGAGTAAGCTGAGAAAGATTGCCAACAGTTGGAGATGAATAAAGCGTTCGACGAAAAGAATCGCGCGATCGCCTTGAGGTAAAATCTTCTCGTTTGCGAACCGCGCGATCGACCGTCCCAAGCGAAAAATATTTCTAATTCGTCCCAATTTTTGCCAAATATTGCCTTCAGCTTCCAGGTCGCCTCCCTGCAAACAAGGATACCAAAATGGAGGATAGTGTTGGAGGCGGGAGTCGGAAACGCAAGCGACGAAATGCTTCCAGTGCAATCGGTCTGCCGCTTGACCGACCGATTGATGGTAGTCAATAACGTGACCTTCTCCTCCTAGTAAATTGGGGACAATGGACATCAAGGCGACCCGAAGTTTTGGAGGAGATGGGGTCGCGCGATCGCGTAATTCTTGTTCCACAAAATGTTTTGATTTAGACGGCAGTTTTTACAGCGAGGTGTTCGGACCAAGTTGTTCCAAATAACTGGACTTCGACCTGTTCGCAAATTCGATGATAGGTCATTAAATGAATTTCTTGAATGCAGGCGGTTTGCGGCTGTTCGACGAACAAAGGATAATCCGAAAATTCGGTCAACAGTCCGCCACAATTTCCCGCCATGCCGATGGTAATTAAACCCATTTCTTTCGCCGTTTTCAGCGCGCGCACCACATTAGGAGACTTCCCCGATGTAGAAATTCCCCACAAAATGTCTCCCGGTTTCCCCAAAGCCTCCACCTCCCGCGCAAAAATGGTCTCGAACTCGCAGTCGTTGGACCAAGCGGTAAACGTTGCGGGATTTGTTCCCAATGCGATCGCGGGTAAACCCTTTCGCTGGATCTGAAAGCGTCCGATCAATTCTGCAACAATATGCTGCGAGTCCGCCGCCGAACCCCCATTGCCACAAACCAACAGCGTATGTCCCCCTTGAAAGCGCGTCGCCAATAGATGGGAGACGCGATCGATGGCGTGACAATAGTCGGGGGTGAATGCGTCTTCGATACTTTTAATTCGCTTGCGAATCCAATAATCCACGTTTCCATTCCTCCTCACTTAAGCCGTAGCTAGCAGTTTGTCTTGTTCCTGCCAAAACCACTCAATGGTTTGAGTTAGTCCTAATTCTAAGGGTGTTAGCGCTAAATCGGGAAGCAGTCGATCGAGTTTGTCGGCGGCGAGGCATTTTGATTTTGCACCCACGTAGCGAGAGGTATCGAACTGGATGTTGTCGAAGTCATAGCCGACGCGATCGCAAATCAGTTGTGCAAAGTGCCTAATGGGAAATTCCTCTCCCGCACCGATATTAATTAATTCGTCGTCAACGCTGGCGGACAATTCGAGTGCGATTTTTGCAAAATCCTCGATAAAAACCAGTTCCCGCTTTTGATAGCCATCTCCCCACAAAACCACCGGTTCCCCGTACAGTTTGCCGCGAATAATTTTGCGAATGAGGTCGAAAATAAAGTGCATTTGCCGTCCGTCGGTATGATAGCCGGGTCCGTACAGCGTTGAAGGGACGAGACAGAGGTAGGTTAAGCCAAATTGCTTGTGAAGCGCCAATAGTCCCGCATATAGCATTCGCTTCGTCATCGCGTAGGTGAATAAACTCGCGATCGGCAAACCCGCCATATAATTTTCTTCAACGAGTTCTAATTCGGGGGAATAAGCGCAACTGGTTCCCATACAAATTAGCTTGGCTTGGGGTTGATGTTGCTGCCACCAAGCGAGAACATTTGTGTTAATTTGCTGATTGATTATCCACTGTTCTCCCGGATGAGACAAACAAAAATCTCCCGCCTGAGTCCAAGCGGCGAGATGGTAGATTTGGTCGTAAGTTTGGTCGGGGAACTGTAGCAGAGAGTGCTGTTGGGTTAAATCGCAATTTTTCGAGTTGAGGCGCGTCAGTTCGTGTCCTGCAAGCTGTAATTTTTCGCACAACGTTGTCCCCAGGAATCCAGTCGCGCCAGTAATGAGAATTTTCATATTTCTTTAGGGTTAACGGGAAAATAAAATTCTACACCTCGCTCGACAAGATGTTGATTATTCGCCAGAATCTCTTTTTTGAAATTCCAAGCGAGAACGTAGTAAATATCCGGTAAGTCTTCCAGTTCTCGTTCGATAACCACGGGAATGTGCCTCCCGGGTGAATAGAGTCCGCGACGCAACTCATTTTTTTCAACCAGACAGTCGAGATATTGCGTTCCGATGCCAAAATAGTTGAGTAGCGTGTTGCCTTTAACCGGCGCGCCAAACCCCCAAATGGTTTTCCCTTGCTGTTTGGCGTTATCCAAATATGCTAAGTTTTCTGCTTTCATGCGATCGATGCGATCGGCAAAGGCAAGATAAGTGGAAAGTTCGTTACTTTTTTCCTCAATTTCCCCTTGGCGAAGGGTTTGTAATCTCTCGCTGGGTTGCTGCTTGCCTTGGTGGGAAACAAACCCAATCGTCGAACCGCCGTGTATGGGAGATAAATAGGCATCAAACATCGAAAGTCCGTGACGGTTGAGAAGAACTTCTATGGTTTGAAGATTATAGTAGAGTAAATGTTCGTGATAAATTTGGTCGAATGCAAGGTTTTCGACGATGCGTTTCATGTAGAGGAACTGTACGACGAAAACTCCATCTTCCCGCAACGCTTCCCGAATTCCTTCTGCTGCTGAGTGTAATTCTTCTAGATGGAAAAACACGCCTGCGGCGTTAATGGCGTGAAATTTACGATTGAGTTGCTTTGCTGTTTCTAAATTGAAAAATTGATTGAGAGTGGGAACGCCTGCCTCATTCGCAATTTTTGCCGTCGTTTTGGAAGATTCTACCCCCAGAACATCGTAACCCAGTTTTTGGAAATGCTTAAGTTGCGTACCATCGTTGGAACCAATATCGAGAACAGATTTATCTAAAGTTTCTTTAAAAAAGCGACTGTCAATTTCTTCGGCGACGGTTTTGAAGTGTTGGCTGAGAGATTTCGTCACGCCGGAGAGGTAGGTATGATCTCCGAACATGATTTCTTTTTTTACGGTATAGTCGAGTTGCACCGTACCGCAATTGTGACAGTAGAGGACGTGAAGGGGATAGAATGGTTCTTTTCCTACTTCATCGGGTTGGAGGAAGTGATTGCACCAAGGTTGTTCGCCAAGGTCAATAGCAAGTTCGAGGTTGTTGGAGTCACAAACGCGGCAGTTCATCGTTCCATTCTGGCTCAACATTAAGTTAATATCATCCATTACCAGGAGTACAGTATAAGGCGTGACCTTCCATTTTTAAGCTATATCCTAGCTTTTGTAGGTAAGGTTCTACCCCAACCAGAGCAGACTCTCCTGTTTTGACATCTTTGTGAATATCAATACAGAGATAGGGAGAAAATTTTTCCAGGGTCGCCTTTGCTCCTTGCAACGCATAAAGCTCGAAACCCTCAATATCCATCTTAATTGCTTTTGGCTTTATTCCCGTAGCGGCCACATAGTCATCAAGCGTTGTGACTTCCACTGAATATTTGACGTGATTTAAAAGAGAGTTAATTGTTGGAGCAGCCAAAGTGGAACTATCAGATGCCCAAGATAGATCGTTATCGGCAGTGTATTCTATGAATTCCTGAACATCTGCGCATTCTGAAATTGCTTTCGGGATAACTGTAACATTTTGAAGGTTATTCAACTCAATTAGTTGACGCAACATCTGTTGAGCTGTTTTTGATGGATCGAAAGCATGAACAATACCCGTTTCTCCAACAGTTTTCGAGAGTGCCGCAGTAATAATTCCGAAAGCCGCACCAATATCTAGCGCAGTATCGCCTGGATTCAGTTTTTCACACAACCAATCAGATTGCCGCGTCTCAACCCAGTATATAGGGTATTGCTGTTCGTCGAGATGAAGACAGTGAGGAAAAAGACGTACAGTTTCAACCGGAACAAGTAATTCCATGTTGTTAATTGTGCTAGTGAAAATTGTTCCAGACTTGCTGCGCTCGATAAGTGTTTGAAAATAGGGTTTAAAGTCTAATTGCTTGTCTTGATTTAGCAAACCCTGAATTTGATGAATCTTTTCAAAAAGATTAGATATACCTAAAGCATTTCTTAGTTTCGTTTTTAGCCAATTTTTAATGTTCATAATATCAAAATTCTAATAAAAACTGTTAAACATTTCGCAATGTAAGCCATGACTTTTACCCAGGCAATGAAAAAGCGATCATGAAATATTCTGAGTTGGCACGGATATAATATCGTAGTCATAAGACTGCTTTGGCGATTGTTTTGAATGTCTTAGTTTTTTGAGATTAATCCGTCTGTACCTCAGTAAAAGTTTTAAGACGGTAAAAGTGTACTTAATTCTCCCCCAGAGTAAAAGGCGCTGCTTCCCTTCGTAATGCTTGTAAATTGGCACTGAAAGAATGGGTAGTTTAAGTAAATTTGCTATAATCAGCATTTCACCATCAATATGGTAAGTATCCGAAATAAAATCAAAAGGAACCCGTTCGAGAAAGTGACGACTGTACATGACAAACCCACTGTGCCACTCTTTTTGGTTCATCCCTGTTACCCAATTTTCGAGAGCATTGAGTATCTTAATTGTCATATACGTTGACCAAGGTGTTTCGTCGCGATCGCGATACAAACTTTTGTCTCGATAGCCGTTGACAATCGCTTTACCCGAATTGACATGAGGTAAGAGTTTGAGCAATAAAGAGGGCGGATATTGACTATCGCCGTGCAACATAATAACCTGACTGACGCTGGGAGAAGCGATCGCAAGTTGATAAGCAAGTTTTTGCGAGCCCGCGTAGCCAATATTTTGGCGAGTTCGGATTAAGGAAATAGGAAGGGAATATTGACCCTCTTTAATTTCTTGCGCTGCGGCTTCTAATGTTTTGTCTTTACTACAGTTATCCACAACTAAGCACTCGCTTCTGTCCCAAAACTCTTGAGGGATGTTATGTAAAACGGAAGCAATAGTCGATTCGCAGTTATAGCAGGGAATATAAATCAAGATTTCTTTAGTGAATGGCAAGGTTTTGGGAAGTCCGGACATTGTTAGAAATTAATGAATTTTGTGCAAAATCAATTATCGACCAAAAGCACCAAACTTACGGTTGGGGGTTAAAAAACTGATGTTTAATTCTGGAGGCGGCGGCGAGTCGAACTTTGAAGGATCGACAAGATACAACAAATGCGGACCGGCTGTCAGGCGGTTGATTTCGGAAAAATAGGGATTGGCAATATGGTTGCCAAAGGTGGAGGGTGCGGGCGATGCACAATCGATGGTTGGAGGATGTTTATTGCTAATAAATTGCTCGAATTGTTTGAGGGAAGCGGTGGCCTTGGCAAAGAAACCGAAGTCTTTGCGTTCAAATTGATAAACGGAAGTCAACCCAGCGAGGGAACGGATACCGATTTCTGAAAGTTTTCCCTTTTTAATTTCGTTGGGCGCAAAACTCGTAAGCATGACAAAAGGACGAGAGGGCAGTTCGCCCTGGGAGAGGATGAAAAACTTGGCGGTTGTCGTTTCATATAAACGTCCGGCTGCATTTTCAAAAAATTCGTCAAAGGTAGCTCCTTTTTCCCAAGGGAGATCGCCTCCTTGAGTTATCCCTGTGAAGGCTAACGCATATCCTTCTGCCTGTTTTTGATACATAAATTGAACAATATCGCTCATTTCGTATAAGGACTGCTGCATCGCGAACCATTGAGAATAAATATTAGGTAGGGTAAAGGCTGGATAGCTGAAGCAAAATAGAAAAACAACTATAATAGAGATTTTTGGGATACAGTCGAAGACTTCTGCACCGGCTAGACCGATTAACATTGCTAGGGATAGTACTGGGGTTGGTAGGTATTTGGGGCAGGGATAAGTTAGCGCGATAATGATGATGGATAAACAGAGAGAACTCCCATATAAAAAGAAAAATGCTAAGTATTTTTTTCGCTTAAAACACAGAACAACACCGCCAACTAAAATCAAAGCAAGGATTATACTAAGGAGATAAAATGTACTGGTGGGAACAAGAATTTTTATAGTTCTATTAATGCCCCAATGGAGCGCTCGCCAATCGAGGGAGTCGCTATTGTTTAAACGGGAAGTTGGATGATTGACTCCTAAGATACGAAAGATAGAAAAGCTAGAGAGGACAATGAAAGGAAAAGTTCTAGCAATGGCGATCGCGAAAAAAGGTCGGCGATTATTGACTAACAGAAGACCGATAAAGGGAAGGGCAAACGCGATGGCAATTTCTTTGGCGAAGGAGGCACAAGCAAATAATAATAAAAGGATTGAATATTGGCCCCAGGTCAAACCATCGATTTTAAAAATATTTCTTTCTTTGGAGGAGTGCTGAACTCGAACTAAATAAAAAGTCGCGAGGCTGGCGAAAAAAGCGACGTAGGCATCTTGCGATAAAACATCAGTCACAACAGGCATCGGATGGATCATAAAGAAGACCGCCGAGAGTAAAGCCGGTTTGCGATCGCCTGTTAGTTCGAGGACGATTTTGTAGATAAAATAGACGGTTAAACCAAAAATAGCCCAGCGCGTTAGATACCATGCCCAAAATTCACCTTTGAAGGCAATATATTGGAGATTGGTGAGAAAGGTAGCGATTGGACGAAACTGAACTTTATCGGCAAATAAACTAAAGAATAGGTTTTGTGGAACTTTTCCGAGCGTTACTGCATCTCCTTGGAGTTGATAATGCGGCACCATCAACCAGTCCCAATAGGCAAAGGGTAAGTTTAGGGACAGCAAGAAAGGAAAAGATAATAAAAATGTTCCGAAAATAAAATAATATTTTACAAATTTTGTCATCGATTTATCGGACTCAATGCCTTTAGAGGATTCTGTTTCAAGTATTCTAAGCCTACCTTGACACCGCGCAAGTTCCAATTCAAGGTGGGAACGAGGCGATCGCTAACCATCCCAGCTAAAAGCGGACGAGAAGCAGCCTGTTTGAGTTCCGGCGTGGTGACGGGTAGGATGTTATCGGTAGGTAACTCGAAAATTCGAGCAACTTCTAAGGCAAAATCGTAACGACTCATGACATCGGTTCCGACAACGTGGAAGATTCCTTCTGCGTTGGCTTCGACGAGGCGACAACTGGCTTCGGCGATGTCGTTGACGAGGGTAGGAGAACCGATTTGATCGCAGGGAACGCGCAGGGTTTCGCCTTTTGTTAAGGTGTCGATGGCACGTTTGACGAAGTTCTTGCCTTGCGATTCGTTGCCGTAGACGACGGTAATGCGCAAAATTAAAGCGGTTTCGAGCAGGTTTTGAATTTTTTGCTCGACGGTTAGTTTTTGCTGTCCGTAGACACAAATGGGGTTGGGACTGTCCCTTTCTCGGTAGGGGCCAGATGTTCCATCGAATACGTAATCGGAGGAATAAAAAACGAGTTTAGCCTTGAGATTCCGAGCGATGCGAGCGATATTTAAACACCCATCAACGTTCAGTTGTGCCGTCCCTTCTGGATGTTGTTCGCAGTAATCGACGTGGGAACGAAAGGCAGGCAAAAAGATAACTTGGGGTTGGAAGTCGGTTAGAAGCGATCGCGCTTTTTCTTCATCCCGAATATCGAGGGGAAGTTGCTGGGGTTGGGGAAACTGATGATACGTCGCCAGCGTCTCCCAACCGCGATCGCGCGCCGCTGTCGCTAAATGAGAACCTACTAATCCCGATGCGCCAATGACTGCGACTTTCATACTT
>JAXHVQ010000196.1:0-8299 GCA_034189065.1 Cyanobacteriota bacterium | reverse complement strand
CATCTCCCCATCTCCCCATCTCCCCATCCCCCCGTCAGACAAAAATCACAATTTAAATGCCCAACAGCTTACTGTTAACTGGTCGCAGGTTTTCGCTCCTCCTCCTCGTTCTTTTTAGCCGAACGCTTAGCTCGCAGTTCGATCAGCCTTTTTTGAGCTTCAACCACTCTCGGTCTGCGAGAAAGGCGAAATCGTCTAGACAAGCGTACTTTTCTCAACCTGCCTTGCTTAGCAGGTTCTTCGCTCTTCCACCCGTAAAAAACCGCTCCCCCAGAAAGACCGGCGGCGGCGGCTGCAACTAAGCAGAACAATACGGAGTATCCCAAAAATAAAAAAGCGAGATAAAATCCCAAACCGACAACCGCGCCGACCAATCCTGCTAATACCTTAATATTTTTACTCATCAAAAACTCCTGGGTCTAATAACTGGCGGAACGCGAGATCGAGCAGTAAATGCGATCGCGATCGGCTTGTTGAAAAGCAGAAACCGAGCATTGTAAGGTTTAGGAGTCGCTGCGGCCCAATCCTGGCGAGGAGAGCGAGTCGCGATCCTTGACCCAACAAAGGCTGTATTCACATTTTACAATCGCCGCTCCCACTCTACGAACCCCAGCGATTTTCTTCGCGACGAACCTTAGCAATCGTTTTAGGCAAAACTCCCACTAAGCGCGCGAAGGCTTCGTCAGGAATTTTAGCAGCAGTGCTGGCATCGAACCAATTTTCAAATTGATTGAGAATCATCCGCGCGCGCTGTGTCGAGTCGGGATTATCGGTAATTTGTTTAATCAAGCGTACCCACTGCCGCCGGATTAAATAGGCTCGTTCCCGATCTGGGGGAGTCTCCGGACAAATCAGATCGAGTTCTCCCACTGGGAAAACGGCGATCGCGTCCGCATCAAACAAACCGCCAACAATTGCACCCGGACCTGCAAATTCAGCATGATGATGTTTGTACACAATTAAACCGTTACGACGGCGACTATTGACTGCTAGTAATTCTTTGTCTCGCAGGCGACGAACGAGCGGTTCGTTGTTCTTGGTCATTTGTCCTTTGTCATTTGTTCTTGGTCATTTGTTCTTGGTCATTTGTTCTTTGTCCTTTATCAACGGATGTCTTGGTCGTGTGCCGACCCCCCAACCCCCTTATACAAGGGGGATTATAGGGAGTCGGCGGCACTGTTTGCTTTGTCCTTCGCTAATTTTCTGTCTCTTACTCAAACGCTCAATCGTTTTCAATGCCTTCAAGCATAATTTTCCCTTCCTAACTCTTCACTCAATCGGCCAATTTCGCTCTCAGTTCTCAATCCATCGACTCTCCTCTCTTCTCAGTATAATTTTACGCCCCCAACTCTTCAATTCATTGCGAACTGCATCGCTCCAGGGTCTTTTGTAATAATAAGCGTCGAGGGCGGTTAAATAACACGCTATCCCAACTCGACTCAACGCGATGTAATCGATAGCCGCTGCTTGAATAAAGTTGTCTGGCCCGTTGGTTATCTTCTAAGACATGGAGATAAATTTCGCGCATTCCCCAATCTCGCGCCATCGGTTCGCAATTGAGGAGGAGTTTTCGAGCAATCCCCTGTCGGCGATAGGACTGACTGACGGCGAGATTCGAGATATAAGCGTACTGCGTTCTCGCGATCGCGCTCGACGAACGAAGAGTTATTTCAACCGTTCCCGCAATTTCCCCTAAATGACCGACCGTTTTTTGGGGGGATTGTCCCTCGCTCCCTACCGCTGCGTCCTGTTTTTCCCCCATTAAACCACTGTCTCGAACCGAAACAAGAGCTACTAAACAGAGATAATGGGGAGACTGCTCTTGCAAGCGATTCCGTAAATCTTCTTGTATCCCCAACTTTAAGAGAGAATAAGCCCAAGACATCCATCCGTGCCGAGGATGAAAACTTTTCGCTAGAACCTCAGCAAGGTGGTGAAGGTCGCCATTGCGAGCCGCGCGAATAGCAATGTAGAGAGAGTTTTGCTCTTGTCTGGAAGAGAAGCGCACCACTTCGCAATCCCCACAAGGGACGCTCGAAGAGGTTAGAGGGTGAGTTGGCAATCGGGAAAAGCAAGAATCCACAATCCCCTCCAAATATTTGGGATCGACAGATAGATAGAATTTTGTGCGGTAACGAGCAGCGTATAACCTTCCACAAAGCATTTTGACACTTCCCGGCGTAGAACGCACTCTTGTTTCTGGGTTCTCCGAGCCCGCTTAACACAATTTAGTTGCCCAAATCCTACCAGAGATGGTTTTCACGCCCTCGCGTTTGCTCCATTGACCCAAGCCTGGAGCGGGTATGCCCTACTCCACAGCCTACGAAACCAAAATTCTAGGTTTCTGTTGTCCTTGTTGCTTCAACATTTTACCCGTGCAAGCCTTTCTACACGGAACCCGCAATGGTTGAGTTTTCAAGGTACTCGGCCTTGGGCGCGAGGTGGGTTTTTAATGGGGTTGAATATCCTAACCACAAGAAACGAGTTTAGCATAAAGTCCCCGCGAACGAGAAATGCGCGCTTTTTATCCAAACCGTGCCGCCCTTGGCTCCAACTTGCGCGCATCCACCTTTAATCAAAACGTGCCGCCCTTTATCCGTTATCAAACGGGGAGGCTTTAAATCCAGGATTTTGGGTAACCCCGATTCCCCATTCCCGAAGACAAAATTTAAAATCCAACTTCCCCGAAGCCTCCCATCGGCTCAATATACTTTTCGGACAGGCTAAGATGAAATCGATGTCGGGGGGCAACGAAACTTTATCAATGTAATCCTAATGCGACTAATGCGACACAAACCGTAGGAGACGGTGCATGAGACCCCAAACCCAACTGCCCAAAATTTTAGTGGTCGATGATGAAATCGACCACCTCGAACTGCTGTATCGAACTTTCTATCTAACCTACCGAGTGCTTCAAGCCCAAAGCGGCATGGAGGCCCTCGATATTCTCGAGCGAGAACAAGATATTGCCGTCATCATCTCCGACCAAAAAATGCCAAGGATGAGCGGAACCGAGTTTTTACGTCGCGCTGCCGCCCAATATCCCGACATCATGCGCATTCTTCTGACGGGTTACACCGATGTTGAAAATTTAGTCGAAGCGATCAATAGCGGACAAGTCTTCAAATACGTTACCAAACCCTGGAACTTGGAGTCTATTCAAGAAATTGTGCGCCAAGCCGTAGAAACGCATAACGTCTTAAAGGTACGAACCAAAGAACTCGGTCGTAATTTGCGCCGCCAGTCCTTACTCAACACCGTCACCAATACCATTCGCAACGCCCAATACTGGCAGTCAGAAGAATCGCCATTGCGAGAAGTCCTGCAAACCATTGTCAACGCACTCGGTCAGGTTTTGGAGGTCGATGCGTGCATCTTGCGCCCCTTTGAAGACGGACGGTTAGCGCGGGAATACTTCCTCTATCAAAAATTACCGCCGCGCGATCGCGACTGCCTTTCCCCCGACTGGGAACATACCGTTTGGGAAATCGCCGAAGTGGAAGTCCTCGACGATATCGCCGAGGGCGACCGCGCGCCTGAAGGAGTCGTGCCAGCCTTAAAAGCGGTGGGAATTGCCTCTACCTTAGCCGTTCCCTTAAAGTTTCAAACTCAACGCACCGCCGTCCTCGCTCTCCATCGCTGCGGCGCTCCCCACCCCTGGGAGGACGACGAAGTCCAACTCGCTGTCATGGTTGCCGACCAAGCCGCCTTAGCCATCTCCCAAGCGCGCGCTTACGAACAAGTTCAAGCCCTCGCCCAGCGCGAAAGTCTGGTCAACACCGTCACCCAAGCTATTCGCTCGAGCCTCGAACCCCAAGAAATTTTCTCGGCCATTACCGAACAACTGGGCAGCAGTCTCAATGTCGATGGTTGCGCCCTCTCGCTGTGGACAGAGCAAGATGAGTTTGTGCGCTGCGTCGCGGTTTATAATCGAGATGCGCCCCCTGTTCTGCCCGTTTTGCCGTCTCAAGTTCCCATTACCAGCAACCCCGTCCTCCAACAACTGTTGCGCGCGCGTTCCCCCGTCGTTCTGAGCGACCTCGAGGCGGAGAGCGAAATGAAAGGGGGCGATTTACCTTTGCGATCGCCGCCCGCCCGCGCCCTTCTCGTGGTTCCCCTACTGGTTGAGAGGCAAATTATTGGCAGTATTTCCCTGCGACAAACTCGCGAACCCCGACGGTGGTCTACGGCTGATGTCGAACTGGCGACGGCTGTGGCTTCTCAGGCAGCGATCGCCGTTAAGCAGTCTCGCCTGTACCAAAAAACCCGCCAGCAAGCCGAACGCCTCCTCGAACTCGACCGCCAAAAAACCGAGTTTTTTCAAAATATTTCCCACGAACTGCGTACCCCCCTCACTCTTAACCTCGGTCCGCTAGAGTCATCTGTCGCCCGGGAGCAGGGACTTTCCCTCGACCAGACCCAAATGGCCCTGCGCAACTCCCGCCGCCTTTTACGCCTGGTTAATCAGTTGCTCGACCTGCAACGCCTGGATGCCGGACGGATGCAAGCCACATTTCGTCCTTGTAATCTTGCCTATTTTATCGAGCAAATCGTGGCGACGTTTCGCCCCTATTGCGAACGGAAGGGGCTGGATTTGCAAACTCACCTCAGTCCCTGCGGACCGATCTATCTGGATTTGGAAAAATTTGACAAAGTTCTTTACAATCTGCTGTCCAATGCGATGAAATTTACCCATCCCGGCGGTTGCATTACTGTCACGCTCGAATCGGCGGGGGACTACGTACGCTTGCAGGTTAAGGATACGGGGATTGGCATCGCGCGATCGCAGGTTCCTCACCTGTTCGAGCGCTTCCGCCAAGCAGAAGGCTCCCTCGCGCGCTCCTACGAAGGAACGGGGTTGGGTTTGGCTCTGGTGAAGGAAATGGTCGATTTACACGGGGGACAGGTGACGGTGGAATCGGTCGAGCAAGAGGAGCAAGGGCGCGATCGCGGAACCACGTTCTCGGTTTGGTTATTAACCGGAACCGCTCACCTCCCCCTCGAACAAATTTTGGAGATCCCCTCGGCTTTACAAGTCGATCGGGCTGCGGTTGAGTTGGCTGATTTGGAAGCCGAATTGCTCGACCTCGACTCGGAAAACCCCCAGACGACTGCCGATGTTCCGTCGGCGATTTCTCTCTCTCGCTCCCTGGTTCTCGTTATTGAAGATAACCCGGATCTGCGCGCCTATGTCCGCTATATCCTCTTGGGAGCGGATTATGAAGTTTGTACTGCTCGTAATGGAGAGGAGGGTTGGCAGCTCGTGCAAGGGCGCTCTCCCCAGTTGATTGTTACCGATTTGATGATGCCCCAGGTGTCGGGACTCGATTTGATTCATCGGGTTCGCAATCATCCCGACTTTAAGGGAACGCCGATTATTTTGCTGACGGCGAAGGCGGATGAGGAAAGCCGCATTTTGGGGGCGGAACGAGGAGCGGATGCTTATCTGGCTAAACCTTTTAACGATCGCGAACTGCTTGCTGAGGTGCGCAATCTTTTGGCGCTGAAGGAAAACGAACGGCGCGTTCGACGGCTGAATGAATATCTAACTGAATCGGTGTTGGCTCGCTTTTTGCCCCCCGAAATGGTCAAACGAGCTTCCTTGGGCAATTTAAAACTTGATTTTCAGCCCGACTTGCGCTTAGTGACGATTTTGTTTTGCGATATTGTGGGCTTTACGCCGCTGTCGAATACGTTGCGATCGCGCTGTGTTGCTCAGTTGCTCAATGAGTATCTCGCAACGATGACTGAGGCGATTTTTTCGGTGGGCGGCGTAGTTGATAAGTTTATTGGGGATGCGATTGTGGCGCTGTTTGGCGCTCCCGAAGAGTTGAGTCCCAACGAACAGGTTCGGCGCGCGATCGCCGCCGCTCGTAAGATGAGCGAGGCGCTCGATGGTTTGAATGGGCGCTGGCAAGAGGCGGGACTTCTCGGCGGGGAATGTCGCCCTCCTTTGTTACAGTTTCGCTGCGGCATTCATCAGGGAGCGACCGTTGTGGGGATGTTTGGCAGCCAGCAGCGTGCGGACTACACGGCTATCGGTCCGACGGTTAATATTGCTTCTCGCCTCCAACAAGCAGCTCAACCCGGTACTGTGGTTCTTTCTTCGGCGGTTGCGGACTATTTGGAGAATGACGAGATTGTCAAGTACGAGCCCCTCAAGCTGAAGGGTGTGGACGAGACGATATTGACGTTTTTGTTGCAGGAGATGCGATCGCGCGCTGTTTCGTAGCTGTTGGGAGTGGGGGAGCAGGAGAGAGGGAGAGCGGGAGAGAGGGAGAGCGGGGGAGAGGGGGAGAAGATGCTAATGACCAAGGACTAATGACTAATGACCAAGGACTAATGACAGCGATCGCGATCGCTGTATTTTAATCAATTTGTCACAAAAAGAAAACTGCGCCGTCACAAAAAGTGGAAAGAAATCGAGGGATATTTAAGAGGTAGGAAAGAACTTCCGATCGCAGACTTTAAGACCTGGAGGCAAATATGATGAACGCAAGTATTATTGAAATCGCAGCCCAAATCTTATCCTCTCGCAGTATCTCTCGCTATCAACACAGCGTGATGTCTAACAAGCTTTCCAATGGCGAACTCAGCGAACAAGAGCAAATTTTGGTGCGTCGCGTGTTTTACGGCGTACGTCACGGTTTGCTGAAAACCGTTGACTAGGAATTGGGAGCGGGACTCTGCGCGAGTAATTCCATAAGATTATCTTCGGTTGGATTGCTATTTATTGCGGAAAATACTGATTTTTGGGCGTTAAAGGGAGCGCTCAAATTTTGAGAAACCACCCCTTTCGGTACATTCCGTAAAGCACAAGCCACCATAAAGCAACAACCGCGATCGCAAACAGGAAAGACCCGTTTAATTCGCCAGCCCAAGGTGCAAAGAGATTCTCGTAAATCCACTTATACAAACTGGGCGAATCTTCCTCAGTCCCCACCTTGAAAAAGTAGAAGAAGCGCGTGACAATACCCGAAGCGACAAACAAGAAAATTGCATTCATGCCCATTACCTTAAAGGGAAATCCCCACGACCGAACTCTTTTAACTTCGATGAGTTCGTAACAAGCAGCAAGCAACAACAAAGACCAACCCGTTCCGACCAAAACATAAGAACTCGTCCACAACTGTTTATTCACAGGGAATCCAACCCCCCAAAGATGGCCCAAGAGTAAACTACTCAAGCCCAACAAAACTAAATCCATACTGGTACTTGAATCGAGCGATTTGTGGCGAATCCAGTCGCCTGCGAAATAGCCGGTGAGGACGGTAGCGACGGCAGGCAAGGTACTCAGCAGTCCCTCGGGGTCGAATGGTCCTTGCTTGTACATCAACTCCGTTCCCAGTAAGATGCGATCGAGATATCCCACGAGATTTCCTTCGGGAGTCCAATTTCCCGCGCCAAAACCGGGAACGGGAACCAGCATCAACGCGGCCCAATAACCGAGTAGAATCGCACCCCCCACCAGCCAAAGCGCGCGTTTAGAAAGGTTAAGAATGGCAATTGCTGCCAAGAAATAAGCCAAACTAATGCGCTGCAACACGCCCAAAATGCGAAGGTTGTCGTGGAGACCCAGTACCAGATTTAGGGTATTGAGAAAAACGCCAAGGGCAAATAACAGCAAGCATCGGCGGAAAATACGCCAGTAGACCTTTGCTGTGGGGGAGTTATCTCCCAGGTACTTCGAGAGGGAAAACGCCATCGCCGTACCTGCGATAAATAGAAAAGCGGGAAAGACGAGATCCGTCGGCGTAAAACCGTCCCATTCGGCATGGAGAAGGGGAGGATAGACGTGGGACCAACTTCCGGGAGTATTCACGAGGATCATCCCCGCAATTGCCATGCCGCGAAATACGTCTAGGGAAGTTAAGCGTTGGGATAGCGGTTGGGATGCAGACATTTAACTTTGTTGGTCATTGGTCATTGGTGACAAGTTAAGCAGAAGCGACAGATGTCAAACCCTGCCGCTGACGGAAAGGAGACAAGTCTAGAGGAGGTTTTGAGCGCCGGGGCCGAAGGGCCTTGACCACCCCCAAGTCTCGATTCTCCGGCGCGGTTAAGTAAGCCACTGGGTCAGTAGCCGTCCCCTGATTGTAGACGATCGCGTTCAGGATACAGTCCGCGAAACACCATTTCTACAGAAATGCGTTCGGTGGATAACGCTAACTCGTCAGCTACCTCATCGGCTAAGTCGATTAAGACCACATAAAATAACCAAGTTGCCCACAATTGTAATTGAATGCCGTTAATCGAACCCGTCCATAAATAACTCAAACCCAACAGACGCTTGAGCGTG
>JAXHVQ010000195.1:3509-8453 GCA_034189065.1 Cyanobacteriota bacterium | reverse complement strand
CAGAAATTCTGACCATTCAGCCCAATGTATACCAGGTGGAAGATTACCGTTTTCATCAAATGATGGTATCATTCTTGTGTTGTGGAATAAAAAGTCATTGATTGTGTTAAAAGCATACCATTACGTACATCATATTATATGATTTTATATCGAGAAAATGAATAACATACCCTCGCGATCGAAAAAAAGTTGTAGTTGTAGGGTGGGCAAGGGATAAAATCTCTGAATTTTCCATGAATAATAACATTCCCTTGCCCACCGCTCTCAGGTGAAATGTGGGCAGTTCCAAGTGTTTAAATCAGAAAAATTTGATTTTTTTGAAAAAGACTGCCCGCCCTATATCTTGCTCCATCCCAATCAATTATTATTCATTATCAATTGGTATTCCGCCTCTTCCACTCGTTGCTTCAACCACGCTGAAAACAAATCCGAAAGAATTTTATACCTTAATTTATCACTCAATTCCGGCTGAATAATCTCCTCCACTTGAATTAAATGCACTCCCTTAGAAGTCACAATCGGTTTCAAAACTTCTGAAGGTGTAGCGGCAAACACTTTAGCCGAAACTTCAGCCTTCATTTGTTGGCGTTTAACCGTTCCTAAATATCCTCCTTTTCGCTGTAATTCTTGCTCCTGAATGTACTCGCGAGCAATTTCAAAAAAACTAATTTCCCCTTCCTGAAGTTCGTAAAACAGTTCCATCGCTAAATCTTCATCGTCCAGGACAACTTCGTACAAAACCGCAGCCGCATAATCTAACTGATGTTCGTAAAACCACGGTTCGACTTTCTCGCCAAACAAGTGCTGTGCGAGTTTTCCAGAAAGGACATTAATACGAACCATTTCTTCAAAATCGTCGAGAGACAGGGAAAATTTATTTAACCAAGTCCAAGTGTCTTCAGTATTCAGCAGTTTATTGACAAACCGCAATTGGTCGGCTGCTTTCTGCAATTCCTCGACTTCTATGACAATTCCTGCTTCTGTCGCCGTAACATCCAGGATTTCACGAGTGACAATCCCTTCGATGAGGGTGGGTATTTGGCAAGAAAGTTTGACTTGATGGAGGATATCTTGTTGGTTGATTTCGATGGGGTATGACATGACGATCTCCTGATAAATTTTGTGTTTGAGAATGGATTTTTGGTGTCGTAAATGAGAAAATCCAGAAATCTAGAGCGGTGGGTTACGGTGCGGAGACAAAGGGGATAGTTTTTACTCGATATTTTGCCCGCACCTAACCCACCCTACGGGATTAATTAAAGTTCTAATCCTCCTTTTTGTAACTTCTTGAATGGGTCGAGGACGAAATCAATAACGCGGCGGCTACGAACAATGACCTCAGCAGTTCCCGTATCGCCCGGTTTCAGCGCCAGACATTCATTTTTAGTAGGAATACAATCGCGTTCTAATCCGATTTCCAACTCAAAGGTAGTAATTTGACCTTGGGCTGTTTCCGTCACTTCGGATGTGGGAGATTTGCGAATCACTTTACCTGCAACTACGCCATAATCTTGGAAAGGATAGGCATCAAACTTTAATTTAACGTCCATCCCTTCCCGCAATGTCCCAGCTTCAGAAGACGGCATTTGCGCTTTCAGAATTAAACTCGATCCTTGAGGCGCAATTTCGGCAATGAGTTCGCCCGGTTGGACAACGGCACCCACTCCTTTATCGGGTAAACTAAATACAGTTCCGCTTTCGGGCGCGCTGAATTGTCGTTGTTCGAGCTGGAATTCCTTGGAGGAAATTTGACTTTCGCTCTGCTTAATATCAGCTTGCAGCGTTGTTGTTTGCGTCGCTAAGTTATCGAGCTGTTCTTGGATTCTCAGAACCGCAAGTTTGCCCGAATGAGTTAAGGTTTCATCGCTTTTTTGTTGTTCCTGGAGGCGGAGTTGGGCTTGCTCGATATCCGCTTGAGTTTGATGGAGAATGTTGTCGAGACTGCCTTGTTGTTCCTTTAGGCGCAACTGCGCTTGGGAAATGTCCGATCGCGCTTGATTGAGGCGTTCGGTATTGACTTTTACCAGGTTTTGTGTTTCGCTGAAACGGTCGATGGAAATCGCACCCGCTTCAAAAGCTTTGCGGTATCGTCGAACTTTGTCCTCGGCTTCAGCGAGGTTGACTTTTGCTTGATTGTATGCTGCTTGACTGGAGGCGATCGCGTGCCTTGCCCGATCCACTTGCGCCAGTTTTTCCTCCTTTTGCAGAATATAGGTACTCTGAAGGGCATTGGAATTTTGCCGCGCCTGTTCGATTTGGGCTTGTTTTTCCAGTTCCTGGGACTGATTTTGCTGTTGTTGGGTGTTGAGGGCAATTTCTAGCTGATTTTTGAGGACGGCTAACTGATTGAGGCGATTCTTTTGTCCTTCCAGTTGGCTGCGAAGTTGTTCGATTTCAGAGCGGACTAAATCGGATTCGAGTTCGATTAGCGTCTGCCCGGTTTCAACCCCGTCGCCTTCGTCTATCAACAAGCGGGTAATGGTTCCGGCGACAGGAGATTCCAGTTTCACGGTTTTTCCCTTCGGTTCCAAACGTCCCCGCGCGCTTCCCGTTTCCTCCACTTTGGCGATCGCGGCCCAAGGAAGCGCGATCGCGGCAAACAATACTAAGAAATACAATAGCCCCCGCGTCCAAACTCGAGGCAAACTATCTAAAAGTTCCTTCGTTGCATAAGACCAATCCTCAGAAGTCTCAGATGGAGAAATAGTCAAGTCGGCACTTTGATGTCCATTGCGATCGGCTAAGACAAAAGAGTTAGATGAATTGGGCATAATTTCCCTCGCTTTAAAATTGAGAACTTTGAACAGATACGGTGCGTTACGCTGCGCTAACGGCACCCTACTTGAAATTGAATGAATTGGGCATAATTCCCCACTTTCAAGTTGAGAAGTTTGAAGCAAAAACGGTGTGTTACGCTGCGCTAACGGCACCCTACTTGAAATTGAATGAATTGGACATAATTCCCCACATTAAGATCGAGAATTTTAAAGCAAAAACGGTATGTTACGCTGCACTAACGATCCTCTACCTAGTAAAGTTAAACTCCGAAAGCTTATTCTGTCCGATCCATTTGCTGCTGGTTCAGATAATAGTAGCGACCGCGCTTTTGCATTAATTCATCGTGCTTCCCCCTTTCAACCAAAACTCCTTTATCCAGCACCAAAATCAAATCGGCTTTGCGCACAGTCGAGAGACGATGGGCAATTACAATTGTGGTTCGTCCCTGAAGAATCGTATTAAAATTATTCTGAATAATTCGTTCCGACTCGGCATCCAAATGGGAAGTCGCTTCATCGAGAATCAATAAGCGCGGATTTCCCAATAAAGCGCGCGCGATCGCCAGTCGCTGTCGCTGTCCGCCCGATAGCATTCCTCCCCCTTCCCCAATTTGGGTTTCATAGCCCATCGGCAGTTTTTTAATAAACTCATCAGCCCCCGCTTGTTGGGCAGCGGCGATCGTTTCATCAAGGCTGGCGGCAGGATGACCAATGCTAATATTTTCTCGAATCGTACTGCCGAATAAAAAGGTATCTTGGTCAACGACTCCAATTTGCTGTCGTAGAGATTGAAGAGACAAACTTTTCACATCATGACCATCAATTAAAACCTTTCCATCCGTCGCCGGATAAAGTCCCAAAATTAACTTAGAAATTGTCGTCTTTCCCGAACCGCTGCGACCGACGAGGGCAACAGTTTGACCGGGTTTTACTTCAAAACTGAGGTTTTCTAAGACATTAATCTCGCTTTCGGGATGGTAACGAAAGGTGACCTGCTCGAATTGAATGCGACCCTCTAGCTGAGACAAAGACTGACGAACTGATAATTGTAAATCTTCTTCTGGGTCGGTATCAATTACATCATTAATCCGTTCCACCGCAATTAACACTTCCTGTAACTGATTCCACAAAACTGTCAGCCGTTCAAAAGGATTAATGACATTACCCAGCAACATATTGAAAGCCACTAATTGACCAATGGTCAGTTCGTTTTGAATGACTAACCACGCGCCAAACCAGAGCAATCCCGTCGTCACAACCGTTTCAATAGTCGAACTAAAAATTTGGAGTCGGTTGCTAATCACCTGTCCCGAAAACATCTTTTTAATCGACAGAAGGAGATGTTCTTCCCAGCGCCAGCGCACGGTTTGTTCGACCGCCATTGATTTGACGGTACGAACGCCGGTGAGGGATTCAATCAGGTAGCTATTTTCAACGGCAAAGGCGTTAAAGATTTCTCGAGAAATCCGCCGTAAGAAAGGCGTAGCAACGAGGGCAAGGACAAAAAAAGGTGGTACGATTGCCAATGCAAAAAGTGCCATTTTCCAGCTATACCAGAGCATTAGCCCGACGTAGACAAAGACGGTGAGTAAATCGAGTAAAATTGACAAAGCTTCGCCGGTGAGAAAACGCTGGATTTTTTGATTTTCTTGAACCCGCGACATAATATCGCCTACATAGCGGGACTCAAAAAATGAAAGGGGCAAGCGAAAGGTATGGCGAATAAACCCCACGATTAAGGTGAGATTAACTCGATTAGCAGTGTGGTCGAGTAAGTATTGGCGCAGTCCGGTCATGGCAACGCGAAATAATCCAAAAATCAACATTCCCAAGCCCACAGTTGCCAGAGTCAAAGAACTGCCTTGGACGACCACGCGGTCTAGTAGAAGTTGGGTAAACAGAGGAGTGATGAGTCCGAAAACTTGAATGAGAAGCGAGGCGATAAAAACTTCAAAAATAACCAAGCTATGAGGTTTAACAAGTTCAAAAAATTGCCAAAACGGAGTAGTAGCTTCTTGAGTTTCGTTGAGGAGCGTTGTGGGAGTTAATAAGAGGGCATAATTGGTCCAGTCTGTGTTAAATTCGGCATGGGTCAAGGTGCGTTGGCCGATCGCGGGGTCGCAAACAATGACTTGCTTGGCGGTCACTTCGTAGACGACAATATAAT
>JAXHVQ010000195.1:0-3409 GCA_034189065.1 Cyanobacteriota bacterium | reverse complement strand
AATAAGAGGGCATAATTGGTCCAGTCTGTGTTAAATTCGGCATGGGTCAAGGTGCGTTGGCCGATCGCGGGGTCGCAAACAATGACTTGCTTGGCGGTCACTTCGTAGACGACAATATAATGTTTGCCCTCCCAATGCGCGATCGCGGGAAGTGGTTGAAGGGCGAGTTGGTCGAGACTGGCTTTTACCGGACGAGTGGAAAAACCAATACTTTCGGCAGCAGCGGACAACCCGCGCAGGGAAGCGCCATTGCGGTCTACATTGCAGATATCGCGCAACCGATTTAAACTAAAGCTTTTCCCCCAGTACCTCGCCACCATCACCAAACAAGTCGCGCCGCAGTCAGAGGCACTTTGTTGGGCGTAGAAGGGGTAGCGCCGCACAATTCGTTGCAGCAGATGGCCGACTTTTTGGCTGGGTTTGGGGAAATAAGCTTTACTAATTTTAGGGCGGCGTTGGGGGCGATCGCGCAATTCTTCAATGGAGTCGTCGGCAACTGTTGGCAAGACGGGTGGAATGGGTTCTGCTTTTGAGGGCGAATTGCCAAAATACTTGACCTCAAATTCTCGGGCGCGACGATACAAATGGTCTTGAATTTGGGGATGCTGGCGAACCAGGGAATACAGAAATTCGGCCCGAATATAGGCGAGTTCGACGCGACGGGAGGCCCGCGCCGCGTAAAATGAGAAAGACTCGTTGGGGAAAAAGCAACATTCGCCAAAGGAGTCACCCGGTGCTAAGGTAGAGAGCAATTCTCCAGCGCGATCGGTGAGTCGAACTTTCCCTTCGAGAACAATATAAATTCCCGCTTCAGTCTCCTCCGCTTGCCAAAATAGACCCATTGACGGTTTGAGGTGGTCGAGTTGTTTCAGACAGCGAGAAAATTCCGAGTGGTCGAAGGTATATCCTAATATTTCTGCCAATTGCTGGCGAGAGATAAAATTGGTTAGTTGGTTATTTGTCATTGGTCATTTGTCCTTGGTCATTGGTCATTTGTCCTTGGTTCTTAGTTCTAAAGCTCAAAATCCAAAACCTAATTAAGAAACTTTTCTTAAGGTTCGGCAGAGTTAAAGTGCCAAAAAGGAGGAATTTCTGTTTCGGGAGGGGAATTGAGATTATCGATAACAATGCTGTTTTGCGCGCTTTGGAGTTCCGACTGCGCGGGTTTTCGACGAGTCGAAAGTCCCATTTCCTTAAGCAAGCGGTTAATATGGCGATCGCTTAGTTCAATGCCCAACTCTTGGGCGAGATGACGGCTGAGTCGTTTCGCCGTCCAGCGCGCGTGATGGTACTTATAAGATTGATGGGGGACGTTAATTTCCTTGGGACTGCAAGCCACCAGTTCTCGCAGGCGAGTTTTATACTCCTCCGTCGCCGTTTTCGGACGGCCAATGGGAGTCGCGTGCCAATGGTGCGCCTCTCCCATCCGCGCCACCAAAAGCCAATGACGCACCGTTGCTGGCGCGCAGTGGAGTTTTTGACAAATTTGAGTCTGAGTCTTGCCTTCGTCGGCGAGGAGGACAATTTGGAGGCGCTGGCGGTATTTTTCGGAGAGTTGGGGGTCTTGTAGACTTTTTTGTAGGTGTTTGCGCTGGAAAGGCGTAAGATATTTGCCCGCAGGCGCGCTTTCTTCGTTGAAAGGGTTTTCGGAAGGTAACATATCTGCGATCGATTAGACTCTAAACTCTTATTGCCTCCCGTTGGCGAGTCATATGCAGAACTCTCTTACGTTAAATCTCGGTAAACCTTGTAGGGGTTGGGTTGTAGCTATTTTTAGCAGGGGTGCGGCATTAGTCAGACTCGATTCCCCCGTCCCCCAAAAATTATATTAGGGTTTGCTGAATAAGTTTTGTGATGAGCAGGGGGAGCAGGGGGGAATTGTATTTAATTTTTAATTTTTAATTTTTAAGCAACTCTAATACACCGCGATCGCATTGATTAATAGGGTTTCAGCTTTGTGCAGCAAGCCCTATATTATTCCCTCGCCCAAACTTTCAGCTATACCGCGAAATTGAGAGTCATAATCTCAATTTGCTCGAGACTCACTCGAATACTGAAAGTTGAACCCAGGAAATCTGTAAACTCTTCGTCTAAATGAATCCAGCAGTCTGCTGTTTCAGCTCGAACTCGAGCGAATACTTTTCCAGTTTGAAGAACTGTCAAAGTTAAACCTTCAGGTAAATATAAATCGCGTCCAACCGATAGCATCGGACGCAATATTGGCAAAATCCAAATCCTATCTTCAGAATCTCGCGTTAGGCGCATTATCAAGGCAATAGGACAATCGGCAAATTTGATTTCCGAGTCGATTTGCTTGACCCAACTTATATTTTTGGGTTGACTATTACTGACAAATCGCCATGCTAAAGTAACGGTTTCTTGGGGGTCTAAAATTCGGCGATCGCGCCACCAGCCAGCCACTTTCAGATCTTGGACAATCTCTGGATTGTTCGTCTCAAACCATTGATGTAATGGCGGTAGCGCGCGATCGAGCGACCACTGTCCGGTTCGCCGCAGGTAAAGTTCCTCTCTCCATTTCGGGTTGGCTAATAAGGCTTCCCATAAATCAAATTTACTCTCACTCTGAACAACAAGCCGAGGAAAATAAACTTCGCGATCGCCTAATTGTTGTAATAGATATTCTGCGAGGTTTGGAGATAAGTCTAATTTCCTATTTCCTCTTTTTGCTCTCTGTTGTGCCGGTTTAACATCTAATAAAGTTTTTGTAAAACTTTTGTATAAATAATCCTGCTCTATAGAATAAACACACTCACTTTCGTCATAATTTCCTAGAGATTTTAAGGTTGAGTAGGGTGCCAATCCCCAGATGCGTATCCAAAAGTAATCTTTTTGTTCTAAATTAATCTGAATGGCAAGATAATAGTCTCCTTGCCAACTCGGAATATTCACCCATTCTTGAGGAATACAAAACTGTTCTAAATCTGTCGTTTCGCTGGGAAGAAGAATTAATCGAGTTCCACCAATATCGATAGCTGTTCCGTTGACAACTTCCCAGAAACTCGATAAAGATTCTTCTTGAAAAACCTGAAGGGTAACAGATTGCTCTTCTTCAAACCAATCTTCCAACCAAGGCAACAATGTGTTCAAACAAAGAAAATTAATATAGGCTCGATTTCGCGCAGTTGAACTTGAATGGTTTAGGGATTTGTCCCAGGCTTCCTTTTGTAAAGGAATAGGACATTTCAACCATAGACTATCGGGATCCGTTCGGGCTAATTTGCGAAGATTTGACATTTCTTTCTCCTCTACATTTTAGCGATAATAGAGTATAGCATTTTCAAATGAGACATGAAAAAGCATCGTACTTTTCAATATCAGGAAAGTTGAATAACTTGAAATCAATTAAAAGCTTAAATAAACGCTTAATGATTTTAAAGTTTTTACAAAA
>JAXHVQ010000194.1:0-8467 GCA_034189065.1 Cyanobacteriota bacterium | reverse complement strand
TGGTGCTTTGTGGCGCAATTTGCGCAAGTTCATTAATTTTATGTAATAATGAAAAGCACGAAATCGGTAAAATTATTATGCAAGCTATTTTTTGGAGTGTAGAAGAAGTTGCTCGCAGAGCCAAAGAGTTTTACGAAAATAGTATTCGTCAGCAAGTTGAGTTTGGCGATAATATTGGAAAAATGATTGTCATTGATTCAGAAACTGGCGAATACGGAATTGATAAAACTGGTACTGAATTTGGACAATTGACAAGAAATTGTAGGGTGGGCAAGGTTCTTAATCCAGCTTGAAGGAGAAATGGGAAAAATCTCTTGCCCACCACCCCGAGCAAGTTATTAGATGCCGAAATGACGACTTTCCGTTAAAGTATAAATTTATTCAGCATAGCTGCCTTCTGCCAAAAAAAAATAACTGTGCCGCTCTTTATCCGTTGGCGGCACACGACCTAGACATCCGTTGACCACTGCCTTCTGCCTTAAGTCGTAACGCCCCGACTGAATTCACATTAGACGTTATTTGGGATCGCAATTTGACAAAATGGAACTTTGAGGGGAGAATCGAGCAATCTGAAGAGCATTGTCTTTGAGAAGTGAGTTATGGAAAATCGCGATCGCAAATTCATAACAACCGAATCCCAAGACCTCGACGAAGCGCAACAACAGGTTTGGGATGCCGTTAAACAGGCGTTTAGCGATCGCGATTGCATTGGCTATTGGCGCTACCCTATTTTTGCAAAAGTGGGAGAACAGCGCAAAGAACCCGATATTCTCATTGTCGATCGCGAACTCGGTATCATCGTTATCGAAACCGTTGCTGTTACCGTTGCGCAAATTGCCGCCATCGACGAATCTGGCGCGTGGGAAATGGTTCCCGAAACATCCTTTTCTCATGTTCAAGCGTATCCTCTCGCCGAACAGCAATTGCGATCGATTATTGGGGTTTGCGATCGCGATGCACGTTTGTGGCGAAAAGTCAACGGTCGCGCCCTTCTTTCCCTCCCCCTCATCGCCGAACAACAATGGCAAGAACGCAGCTTTCACGAACATCCCCATTGTCCCCCCATTGTATTCCAAGACCAACTCAGTGCCGAACGATTGCGCGATCGCATCCAACAAACCTCCCCCCTCATTCCCGGAGAACAACTCGACGACGAACAATGGGAAGCACTATTAACCGCCATTAGCGGTACCTCAATTTTACGAAAAGCTACCCTTTCTCGCTTTTCAAAATCCGGCAAAACCCGCGCTGCCGTCCTCGAAATCCTCCGAGAAAACCTCTACGAACTCGACCTCCAACAAGAACATATTGGCAAGGAAATTGCTCCCGGACTGCAAAGAATTCGCGGAATTGCCGGTTCGGGAAAAACCGTTTTGCTATGCCAAAAAGCGGCCAATATGCACCTCAAGCATCCCGATTGGGACATTGCCCTGGTCTTTTTCAGCCGCACTCTTTACGACCAAATTATTAGTTTAATTGACCGGTGGTTGCGACGGTTCAGCAACGGCGAAGTTCAGTACGACCCCAACACCAACTCAAAATTGCGCGTTCTTCATGCTTGGGGAGCTTTCGATCGTCCCGGATTTTATAGTACTATTTGTCAAAACTCTGGCATTCGGCGCAGAACCGTCGAAGATACTCAGCATAAAAAAAATCCCACGTGGGGACTCGCCGAACTGTGTAAATGGTTATTAGAAGATAGCGCGATCGCGCCGATGTTCGATGCAATTCTCATCGACGAAGGGCAAGATTTAATAACAGACGAAGAACTTAAATATCGAGACAAACAAGCAATTTATTGGTTAGCTTATAAAGCCTTGCGTCCCATTGATACCGACAACCCGGAACAGCGCAGATTGGTTTGGGCCTACGACGAAGCTCAAAGTTTAGATACTTTAAAAATTCCTTCGACAAAAGAGTTATTTGGTTCCGAACTCAGCAGTATTTTTGCTAAAGGGTCTCAGTACAAAGGAGGAATCAAGAAATCTGAAATTATGCGTCGCTGCTATCGAACGCCCGGTTCGATTTTGACAGCCGCCCACGCTTTGGGAATGGGATTATTGCGTTCGGAAGGAATGCTTTCGGGGATTACCAATAAAGAAGATTGGAGTAAAATTGGCTACGAAGTGACGGGAAATTTCAAACAACCCGGTTCGGAGATTGTACTACATCGACCGTCAGAGAACTCGCCCAATCCCATTGAGGAACTTTGGGAAGAACCCGTTTTAGAATTTGAAACCTACGACTCCCGTGAAGAAGAATTAGAAGACCTCGTTCGCAAAATTTCCTTTAACTTAAATGACGAAGATTTCAAGGCAAGCAGAGAAATTCTCGTTATCGTGTTGGGCGCGCCCGAAGAGGCGGTAGAATTAGAAAATCAAGTCGCTTGTTTTCTCATCGACCGTGGAATCAGAATTTATATTGCCACCGCTTTGGAATTAGACCGAATAAAGCCCAAACATCCCGATCGCGATCCCGATCGATTTTGGATGGAAGGCGGTGTAACCATTTCCCGCGTCTCCCGCGCCAAAGGGAACGAAGCCGATCTCGTATATGTGGTAGGATGCGATCGCGTTGCGCGTAAAGAAAGCGATCTCAGCTTGCGCAATCAGCTATTTATTGCCCTCACGCGATCGCGAGGTTGGGCAGTTTTAAGCGGAGTTGGAGATTATTTATTTTATAACGAAGTCCGCGACGTTATTGCCAGCGAAACCACGCTCAAGTTTACCTATCAGCGTCCGTTACAGCGGAATTTAGATGAAGAAAATTAACCGCTATTTTAATTTTACTTGCTCATTCTCCTTCCTCCAACTCTTGAATTGCTCGATCGACCCATTTGAGAAGTTCGGGTAAATTATCCGCGACAACTTGCCACACAACATCGAGATCGACTTCAAAATAAGCATGAACAATTCGATTTCTCATACCAACTATCTCGCGCCAGGGAATTTGAGGATAACTTGTCTGACAAGCGAGAGAAACATTATTTGCCGCTTCTCCAATAATTTCGATTAGGCGCACTAACGCCAAAGATAGCATTTGCTCGTTGTCTAAATCTTCGCGACCTTTATTTCTAATAAAATCGATCGCTGTTCTGGCAGAATCGCGCATATGCTTAAGGCGCGTCAAATCGTCAATTTTGGTCATAAATTACCATCGCCTCTTGCAAAACCGCAGAGCGAAAATAACGACTTAACTCGGCAGGAGTCCTTAAGTCTACCATCCGTCCCAATAAATGGCTTAACTCATTTTCCATTGTCACAATAGACCAGCCCGGTGTTTTTCCAAATGCAAACTCAACTAGCACATCTACATCACTTTGAGCCGTAAAATCATCTCGTAGAACCGAGCCAAATAAAGAGAGTTTACGAATGCAGTTTCGCTGACAAAATTGCTCAATTTCTGCCCTTGGTAAATAAATCGGTAAAGTTTTCATTTTTCTAACTCAGAATCATAGATTTTCCTGAATCTTAATCCTCTTCTTTTAAGGACACGGGTCTTGAGGAGGGGCTGTGTGCGTAACCGCGTCCGCACCTTGTAAGCCCCGTGGAATCTACGACTGCCGTGAGTTGTCCGTAACGAGAGGCAATTATTCATTATTCATTATTCATTATGAAAACTCCTCCTCATCCTGGGGTCTGCTGTCTTCCGGCAAATCGATAAACACCCGTTCTCCCGGCCTCAAACCTTCCAATATTTGAGTCTTATCGCCTAACGTCAAACCAATTGTCACCGGTTGAAATTCCGGCTTTTGATTGTCTCCAATAACCATCACGCCGCGCTCTCCTTCTTCAGTCACAATTGCAACTGTAGGCACAACGATTGCTTGAGACAACTGCTCGCCGACAAATGTCACATCCACATTCATCCCAGAACGCAACTCCTCTTCTGCCTTATCATCAACCGCCACGCGCACCTCAAAAGAAGTCACATTTTGTTCGACAATCGCTTCGGGAGCAACGCGCTTAACCAAACCGCGAAAAATTTTATCGGGATAGGCATCAGCCGTAATTTCTACTGGTTGTCCGGGTTTGAGTTGTCCGACATCCACTTCAGGAACCTTGGCTACAATTTCTAACCCTTGAGCGAGGGCGATAATCGAGCTAGAAGTCGCTGAAGCCGTACTCGAAGCCGAAGTCGTGGGCGTAACAAAAGCGCCGGGATTAGCATATTTTTGGGTAACAATTCCGGTAAACGGGGCGCGAATCCCCGTTTTTTGGTACTCAATTTGCACCTGTTGCAACTGTGCTTGTGCAGCTCCAGCAGCAGCTTCGAGTTGAGCGATTTCCTGCTGCGCGCTCTTTTCAAGCTGTTCGAGAGCAACTTTGGTTTCTGCGGCTGCCGCCTCGAGTTGTTGAACTTCAGCCACACGCTGTTGAAGTTCTGGCGTGTCGGTGGTTTGGGCTTCCCTCAATCGCTGCTCTGCCTCGCCTAAAGCAGCGCGAGCACTGTAAAGTTCGGCAGCAACTTCGTCCAAACGATCTTGGGAAATTGCACCATTTTTCAGCAAAAATTCATTGCGTTTTGCCCGACTTTCTGCTAGGGCAAAGCGGACGCGAGCAGCATTAACCTGCTGTAGGGCTTGATTGGCTTGGGCGGGAAGTCGCCGTTGAGTTTCCTCGAAGCGGGCGACAGCTTGGGCGTAACGAGCCTGTGCTTGAGCGAAGCGCGCTCGGGCTTGGGCAATTTCCCCAGGAATTCGCACTTTAGCAGCATTGAGGTTCGCTACGGCTTGTTGTAGGTTAGCCGTTGCCTGCATTCCCCTCGCCTGAACTTGGTCATTTTCCATCACTGCGAGGATTTGTCCCTGTTCGACTTTATCTCCTTGTTCGACTCGCAGTTGAACTAGACGACCGGAGTTTTGCGGGCTAATATTGACGCTTTGGAGCGGAACAACGCTACCGCTGGCTTGAATGCGCGCCGCGAGCGCTTCTTCGGTGGCGGGGACGGTGAGTTCGTCGAGTTCGCCTTTCGGCTTAACGGCATTCCAGACGGCAACCGAGGAGATTGCTGCAACGGCGATGATACCGCCCGATAAAATGGCGAGAAACCAGGGGAAAGAGCGTTTGGGTTTGCCTGGGGGAAGAGATTCCATGTTTCGAGTCAAAACAACGGTGAAGGCGACACGCGACGGCTCGAGCAACCCTTGAATGTTGAGTCCGACGCACCTCCCCTCTATGGTAGCTTGCTGCTCGGGGTTCAGAGTTCGGGGTGATGAGTTCAGGGTGATGGATTTCAGAAATTCAAAATAACAAAATTGTGCGATCTTGGGTATCTTAGAAAAACATGAGTTGATTTCGAGGCGGCACTGTGCCTAGATTGAATTGGTTTTTTTCGGCGATCGCGGCGGCGAGTTGTTCGATGGTAGCTTTACCCGTCGGCGCTCAAGCACTCCTTCCCTACAGCCTGCAACTGGATTCCCAGGAACTCGAGCAGCAGGGAATTGCTTTGTTTCAAGATGCTCTCCAGCTCGTCCAAATTGGGCAGTACCAACTTGCCCTGCCTCGGGCCCAACTGGCGGTTCAGTTGGCTCCCAATACTTACGAAACTTGGTTTGTGTTGGGAACCCTTTACGTTCAGCAAAAGGAGTTGGATAAGGGAATTGATATTCTCCTGAAGGCGCGATCGCTCGCTCCTGAAGAGGCGGGAATTTCCTTTACCCTTGGCTCTGCCTATTTCCAAAAGGGCGAGTACAATACTGCCATTGGCGAAATTGAGGCGGGGTTGAAAATCGAACCGGATGCGGTTGAGGCGTTGTTCGATCTCGGTAATTCTTATCTGATGCTGGAACGCTATGATGAGTCGATCGCTGCCTACGAACGCGCTATCGCCCGAGATGAGGAGTTTTGGCCTGCCATTAATAATATCGGTTTGGTCGAGTACGAACGGGGCAACCCCCAAGGTGCAGTTGGCTATTGGCGCTCCGCTGCTTCCCTCGAGCCCGAAGCTGCCGAGCCTCAGTTGGCGATCGCGGTTGCTCTCTTTGCACGAGGTAATACCGAAGAAGGACTGCGCTTAGGCGAGGCAGCTCTGGAAATAGACCGTAAATATGCTGAGATTGAATTTCTCAGGGAAAATTTATGGGGCGATCGCTTGATTGCCGATACGCGCCAGTTTTTGGATACCCCGCAAATCCAAGCCTTTATTGCCCGTTTTGACAATTAGCGAGATTGTTTAAACTCCGCGGACTTGTCAAATTGTCAATACTGGGGTACAAGTGTACCAAAGAGAGGGAAAAGGGCAACCCGAGTCGGCTGAATTGCCGCCGTTGCCCAATTCTCTCCCGTCGGGTTCATTAAGTATTTTTGGGTAAATAGTCGCGAATTTGAGTAACAAACTCCTCATGGTTCACCACCGGCTTAGAAATATAGCCATCGGCCCCACTTTGTTTGAGAAAGTTTTCGCGATCGCCTTCCATCGCGTGGGCGGTGACCAAAATAATCGGCAAATTCGCCGTATCCGGGTTAGACTTTAACATTTGGGTAATTTTAATGCCATCCACAGCCTTACCTTGATAAACGCTGTGAGCGAGGGAAACATCCATCAAAATAATGTCAATCTCTCGCGACTGTGCGGCTTGAATCACCTCTTCCACATCTTCAGTGCTTCGGACATCCAAACCTCCCCGTTTGGTGAGAATTTTGGAAAAAACGCGAAGATTGATCGGATCGTCTTCTACAATCAAAACGGTTGTCATAAGGTTCAATCAAAAGAATAAGTGCGATCGAGGCTAACGAAAGACAGAATTATACATTCAACTTTTGTAATGTTGCCATCCTCGTGGCAATCCGTCATCCCTCTGCTTGCTGTAGCAACTCCAGGAAAAAGCAACTCATGGCAAAACAGTTAAACCTGCTAGAGACGGGTCAAATCATCCCAACCGCTCTCCATACAGAAATGGAACGGTCTTATCTAGAATATGCCATGAGCGTGATTGTTGGGCGAGCGCTTCCCGACGTTCGAGATGGCCTCAAACCCGTCCACCGACGGATTTTATACGCCATGCACGAACTGGGATTGACTCCCGATCGCCCCTACCGCAAGTGCGCGCGTGTCGTGGGCGATGTTTTGGGCAAATATCACCCCCACGGCGATCAGGCGGTCTACGATGCTCTCGTAAGGATGGTTCAAAGCTTTTCTAGCCGCTATCCCCTCCTCGAAGGACACGGCAATTTTGGCTCTGTGGATAACGACCCCCCGGCGGCAATGCGCTACACGGAAACCCGCTTAGCGCCGGTGGCTCACCAAGCGATGCTCGCGGCTGTTGGAGAGGCAACAGTAAATTATACCAGTAATTTTGACAACTCCCAAGAAGAGCCCGTCGTCCTCCCCGCACAACTCCCCCTTCTTCTCCTCAACGGGTGTGCGGGAATTGCCGTGGGAATGGCGACGAATATTCCGCCGCACAACTTAGGCGAAGTGGTGGATGGGTTAATTGCGCTCATCGATAAACCCGATCTCAAAGACGAACAACTGCTGAAGCTGATCCCCGGTCCCGATTTTCCCACAGGAGGGGAAATTATCGATACCCAAGGCATTGAGGAAGCTTACCGCAGCGGACGGGGGATTATTCCCGTGCGGGGCGTGGCGAAGATCGAACGGGTGAATGTGGGGAAGAAACGGCGCAAGGTAAAAACCGCGATCGCCGTCTCCGAATTGCCCTACCAAGTGAATAAGGCCGGTTGGATCGAAAAAATTGCCGATTTGGTCAACCGAGGGCGCTTGGAGGGAATTGCCGATATTCGCGATGAGAGCGATCGCGAGGGGATGCGCGTTGTCATCGAACTCAAACGCGATGCCTCAGCTAAAGAGGTACTGGGTCAATTGTACCGCCAAACCGCCCTGCAAAGCAATTTTGGGGCGATTATGCTGACGCTGGTGGACAATCAACCCCGCCAACTCAGCCTGCGCGAACTTCTTCAAGAATTCTTAAACTTTCGCGAACATACCCTGACGCGCAGCTACACCCACGAATTGGAACAAGCCCGAGGCCGCCTTCACGTCGTCGAGGGTTTGCGAGTTGCCCTCGAGCAGTTGGACGAGGCGATTGAGATTCTGCGCAATGCGCCCGATGGCAGTACGGCGAGGGGACGGTTAGAAGAACGACTCAATTTGAGTTCGATTCAAGCCGATTCGATTTTAGCCATGCCTATGCGCCGTTTGACGGGGTTGGAACGGCAAAAATTGAAAGCCGAATGCGAGGAATTGCAAGGACAAATTGCCCGCTTGGAGTTATTGCTCGGCGATCGCCACGAATTGTTAAAATCGCTGAAAAAAGAACTGCGCGCTTTGAAACGCAAGTTTGGCGACGAACGCCGGACGCGCATTATTCGGGAGACAGAAGGGAAAGGGCAGAAGGCAGAGGGCAAAGGGCTGAAGGCAGAAGGTAAAGGACAGAATTCAGAACCCAGAACTCAGAAATCGGGGGCAAAACGAGAGGTTCGCACTATTCCCAAAGACGCGACGG
>JAXHVQ010000193.1:0-8642 GCA_034189065.1 Cyanobacteriota bacterium | reverse complement strand
TAATTCCAATAGTTCCTTTTCTTCGCTGTCGCTCAGACGGATTTTTAGTTGTGCTGGCATAAAACAACTCCCTTTTCTAACTAATTTATTATTATACACTTATTTATGCCCACCTACTTATTCTTCCCCTGGTGAATTCCGAAGTCAAGATTTTACAAATCAAATAAAAACGCTATACGTGGGAGCATTTTCAATGAGTCACCTAGCGAAGCTGTTATTCGAGAGATATACGAAGAATCAGGTTTCAGCACTAAAGTCGTTAAATTACTAGCAGTCTATGACAGAAGTAAACATCCCCACATTCCGCCTTTTCCATACCACGTTTATAAATTGTTTTTTCACTGTGAAATTATAAGCGGTTCGCCAACTCAAAGTTTAGAAACAGATGGAGTAGATTTCTTCGACGAAGACAGCCTGCCCGAACTTTCTGTATCTCGGACTGTTAACTCTCAAATTACTCGATTTTTTGAGCATTACCGCCACAAAAATCTACCCACGGATTTCGACTAGAAAAAAGGCTAGATTCCTAAAAGATTAAGGGCTAAAACTCCGTTCCCTTGTCAAACGGTCAAACATAGCTTGCTAAGTTTAGCCTTAACTTGTCACCGATGGCAATTTGGCAATTACTCCATCGGCGTACTAATGCGCCGCACATCCTCAATTGGCAGACTTAATGCCTCGGCGATTTGCTCCACGGTCAATCCAAGGTCGAGAAGTCGGGGAATCGCTTCTCGCCGAGCGAAAGCCTCCTCATCTCTTTCCTGTTCGGCTTTTTCAGCCCGTTCGCTGCCAGTTAACAAGAGATTGCCTTCCTCATCCCACCAGCGCAACCAACCTTGGGTTTGATTTTGATAGTTGCCTTGCCATACGCCCAATTCGACACCCAGCGGCTCGATGAAATAGTGTCCTCGCGCGTTCGCCTTTTGCTGTTGGTAGTTGCCGCCAATAAGTCGGTACACTTCTAACTGTTCGTTACTGATTTGGTAGATGGCGTAGTAGGGAATGCGCGCGATTTGCTCGTAAACCCAAAATTTACCGGGTCGCGTATTTTCCCTTGAAGCTAAAAGTAGGGACGTTTTATCCCTTTCAGCAGAACCGTCGCCCGAAGCGAATTCTAAGACAATGGCTGGAGCGATATACTCTCGCCATAGGACATAGGAGCGGCGAATTTCGCCGTTGACTTTGGGGGGAACGCCGGGGATGTAGAACCAGTCGGGCGCTTCGGCACCGCGCTCGGGGGGGTCGGCTTGTCGCCAATAGATGCCGCAGTCTTGACCGATGGCATATTGTCCGTCAGGGTGTAGGCGTTCTAAAATTGGGGTGAGGGAGTCGGTGAGTACGATGCTTTGGGGATGTTCTTGAAAGTTCTTCACAAATGAACCATCTTCGTCGGGGAGTTGAGTATGGTCGGGGAATGGAGGGGGTAAAATGGTTGGGTTGAGGCTTTGGGTCATGGACGACCTCGCAGATTTGGCGGACTACCTTACTATTTTGCCAAATTTTGTACGGACTGGAGAAGTCAAAAAAGAACTTTTAATATTAATATCTATTTGAGAATTTACCTTCCCAACTTATTCTTTGTAAAAGTTTGATGCTTTCTAGATTTAAGTTCTAAAACGCTCAACTGCTAGATGCCTCCTGCCGATGGGATTCAAGGACTTCGCGGACGCGATAAATCGGCCTGCCTTGAGACTCGTGGTATGTCCGCATTAGCAGTTCGCCCAATAAACCGAAACTAAATAACTGGACTCCAGCCAAAAGTAAGACTACGGACAAGATGAGTAAAGGGCGATCGCCAATATCTTCTCCAAACCCTAATTTCGCGATCGTCAGATACAGTCCTAAAAGAATCCCCGCGATCGCCGACAAAAGACCGAAAAAGCCAAAAACGTGCATCGGGCGCGTTAAGAATTTCTTCATAAAAAAGACAGTTAACAAATCCAGAACGACGCGAAACGTTCGCCCCAAACCATACTTACTCTGTCCGTAGCGACGGGCGTGGTGACGCACGGGAATTTCAGTGATTTTGGCTCCTTCAATAAACGCTAAAGCGGGTAAAAAGCGATGTAATTCCCCATAAAGATTCATGTCCGCAACTAATTCCGAACGATAGGCTTTCAGCGAACAGCCATAATCGTGAATTTTAACACCGGTTATCTTAGCAATGAGCCAATTGGCAATTTTTGAGGGTAGCAAGCGCGTGAGGGCGGCATCCTGGCGATTCTCTCGCCACCCGCTGACGAGATCGTATCCCTCTTCGAGTTTAGCTAGCAGGAGGGGAATATCAGCAGGATCGTTTTGCAAATCCCCGTCTAGGGTGACAATTGCGCGCCCTCTAGCATGGTTAAATCCGGCTGACATGGCTGCGGTTTGCCCGTAGTTGCGGCGCAGGACAACGACGCGCAGATTGGGTTCAGTCCGAACTTTCTCCCTGAGTAAGGCAACCGAACCATCGCTCGAACCATCATCAACGCAAATTAATTCGTAACTGAGCGCTGTATCTTGGAGGCTCGAAGCGATCGCCTCGAGCAGTCGCGGGATGCTATCGACTTCGTTATAAATGGGAACGACAACGGAGAGATCGGGGCGGACGAAGGGAAAATCGGCTGTGATTTCTTGGGGATCTGAAAAAAGCGGGTGGTTCATCGGTCTATTTCAGACAATAGGAGATAATTTGTTGTGACATCCTCCCGACCCTGAATCAAAGATTACAGGGCGGGCTTCCCAACATCGCTGTTAGGCTTTCCTACTTCTGCGGGGAAGACTAGCACTATCGTTGCCGATAGCACCCCGTTTTAAACTTCCGTCCTCTGTAGGCAGTACCACCCTTTGTCCAAGGGCTACAGACAATCCTTTTTGCTCTACAACCATCGCAGCAGCTACATCTCGATTCGTCGTAAATCCGCATTCAGGACAACTATGAACTCTTTGACTTAGCTTTTTCTTGCCAGTGATAGCTTCACAGTTGGGGCAGGTTTGAGAGGTAAAATCTTTATTGACTTTCTTAAAATAGACTTGCCTTTTTTTGCAAACTTGCTCGAGTCTGGCAACAAATCTTCCAAAACCAAAGTCAAGAGAATGCTTTTTAAGCATCTCCCTACTCCAGGCTTTGAAGTTGATATCTTCTACAAACACCATCTCCGTTTGATTACAGAGATGATGCGCTAGTTTGTAGTGATAGTCTTTGCGCTTCCTCGTAATATGTTCGTGTAATCGAGCTACTGCATGGTTGGCTTTTTTCCAATTATTAGACCCTTTTTGCTTGTTCTTTAATCTACGTTGCAGCCATGTCAGCTTGCTTTGTAGCTCTAATAAGAATCTAGGTCTGTCAATGACTTCTCCTCTTGAGGTGGCAACAACTTTATCAAATCCTAAGTCTATCCCCATCGAAGTTTTAGTGATATCAGCAACGGATTCAGGGATTTCACCCTCTCCTTGAATTGTGCAAATCAAATACCATCCGGATGCTTTATTTACCACTCGGACTTGCTTGACTACAAAGCCATCGGGCAGAGGACGGTGCTGATTGATTGTTACCTTGCCTATCTTGGGTAACTTTATCTCGTTACTTTGAATGGGATTTTCTTTGAATTGGGGAAAGACAAAAGATTTTAGCTTTTTCTTGAACCGAGGAAATCCAAACCCTCTTTGATGGAAGAACTTAAAGGCAGTATCTACCTGACCTATAACTTCTTGCAAGACCTGGGAATGTACCTCTTTTAGTTTTGGGTATTGCTTCTTAGCTGCTGTTAAAGCCTTTTTCTGTTTGTAGTAGTCAGGGTAAGGTTCGTCAGCAGGGATAATATACTCTGAATGCAATGAGCATGAGTTGACCGGAGATTTACGAGATTTTATCCAAGCTTTTCTTTCTCCAAGGGCGTAGTTAAAAACTCCTTTACAGATATCAAGCCACAACAGCATCTTTTCTTGCTGTTCTGTGTTTGGATAAATTCTGTACTCGTAATTCCAGTTAATCATCAGGCTCAGCGAACAATTAATCTCATTATAGCTTTCGTTTTAGGGAAAAGTCAGCAACTCCCTAAATATAAGCTTAAGAAAGTTTGTCAGTCTCAAGAGTATTGAACTCCATCGACTGACCGCTCCTCATCGGTGACACTCACCCTATCGGGTAGAATGCGGGGCTTCCCTGCGAACAGCTAACTTTCTCTGATTCGGGTGCATCCTGCTTGGTTTACATCAAAATCATTGAAAAGTCAACCCCTCGATTCTTCTTCGGTGGGGTTCGGGTCAAGTCATCTGTTTCATCTTCGCTCAAGGGGTTAGATCGCCTTGAGGAAAGAAACGCTCGTACAGCCATGCGAGTACCGCTCCGATCGCCTCTGCAAGGGTCCCAATAAAACGGTACAGAATCACGGTACTGATGATAATCCCCGGGGAAATGTGTTGCTCGAGCAACGCGAGCGCCGTCGCTTCAAAAATGCCGATCCCCCCAGGCGCACCGGGAACCAGCAAGCCGACGACCCAGGCTACACTAAAAGCGCCCAGCAGCAGGGGAATTTCGGTTAAACGCAGGGGATATAAGGCGAGCATCGCTATTAAAAATCCCGCGCCTCTCAGCACGACGAAGCCAATTTCTCCCAACAGGGGAATAAAAGGATAGCCCTTGACTCGGATCGGTTGTTCTCGTTCTTCTGTCGGCTTTTTGATTTTTCCCTTCAGCTTGGCAACAAGATCGAGGAGGGGATTGAGAAATCGCGGATGGAACCCTGCGAGGACGGGAATGAGGAGGAAAATTTGCCATCCGATATGTCCCCCAAAGCTGCACCCAATGGCGACTAACAACGCTGCTGCTGCCATTAGCAAGGGTTCCATGAGGACGCTTAAGACGGAAATTCCCAACGGAATTCCCGCTGATCGGGCGGCGTTGATGCGACCGTAATAGTGCCAGACATTGCCGGGTAGGTATTTGGCAATATTGGTTTTCAGATAAACTCGAATGCTCCACAGCATCCCGACGGGTTGGTTAAACTCGCGAACAATCCACCCCCATACCCATCCGGACCAGGTATGGGCGAGGAGGGTGACGGCTGTAGCGAGTACGAGTCGCATCCACCCCGTGCTGTCGATCCGCAGCTCGACGACTTCCTGCCAGTGCGCTCTAAGGCTGCTGCCGAGGAAGAATAAGGCTCCCCCCAAGATGAACCATTTCAGATAGGGCTTGAGAGCGGCAATGACTGATTTGAGGGATGCGATCGCGGACAATGAGGATACCTAGAGCGCTAACCAATTTTAGCGATTTTCCTGAAAAGTTCCACTGGTTTTCGATGGATTAATGTAAAGATTGAATAAAGTTAGTCCCCTCTCAAATTTCACCTCTTTATTTATGATTCAATCTCTTGAAGCTCTTCTCGATGCGGCTTTAAATGGAGAAGACCTTTCTCCCGATGCCGGTATCTTTCTCCTCAAGCAAACCGATCCGGGCGCGATCGCAGACCTTCAATACGCGGCAGACCGACTTCGACAAAGGCAGTCGGGAGAAATGGTGACCTATGTTATTAATCGCAATATCAACTTTACTAACATTTGCGAGCAACATTGTAGCTTTTGTGCTTTTCGTCGAGACGAAGGGGAAACGGGGGCGTATTGGTTGGAGTGGGAACAAATTCTTGAAAAAACGGCAGATGCGGTACGGCGGGGAGCGACGGAAATTTGTATGCAGGGCGGACTGAATCCTAATGCGAAAATTAAAGGCACGTCTTTAGCCTATTATATTAAGTTAATTGAAACCATAAAAAAGGCTTTTTCCCATCTCCACCTCCATGCGTTTTCTCCCCAAGAAATTCAATTTATTGCCCGAGAAGATGGTTTGAGTTATGCAGCGGTTATTGAATCTCTTAAGGACGCAGGTTTAGGTTCGATGCCGGGGACGGCGGCAGAAGTGTTGGACGATAAAGTTAGACGGATTATTTGTCCTGAAAAAATCGACGCTCGAACGTGGTTGGAAATTGTCGAAACGGCTCATCGCCTGGGAGTTGTAACGACTAGCACTTTGCTTTCAGGACACATTGAAACCCCGCAGCAACAAATCTCTCATTTGGAAAAACTGAGAAAGCTACAACAAACGGCTGTTGAAAAAGAGTACCCCGCTCAGTTCACAGAGTTTATTTTACTCCCTTTTGTCGGACAAGAGGCTCCCGCTCCACTGAGGCAAAGAGTCGGTCGAGATCAGCCAATTCTCCAAGATGCTTTACAGCTTACCGCAGTGGCGCGTATTTATTTAGGAAACTGGATACCCAATCATCAACCCAGTTGGGTTAAATTGGGATTAAAAGGAGCGACACAAGCGCTGCAATGGGGGTGTAATGATTTAGGAGGAACCTTAATGGAAGAACACATTACAACAATGGCGGGAGCCCGGGGGGGAACTTGTCTGGAACCCAAGGAGTTACAAGACGCGATCGCTTCAATTTCTCGTCTCGCTCGACAAAGAGATACGTTATATAAATTGTTCGATTCTTCCAGCAATTGTGTTTAATTTTTAGTTTCTTGTAAGGAGTTGTTTGCGGTAGAGGGAAGTAGTTTTTGTTGTTCGAGTTCGGCTTGAACGCTCTTAACTTCCTGTTCGAGGACTTCAATGCGTTGATTTTTCGCTTTGACTTCTTTAGTGACTTGGCGATAGGCCAATTGCTGTTGGAGGCGGTGCCACAGTCCGAACATCCAGGCGATCGCGGCCCCCACACCCAGGGTCAAAATGAGCGCGATCGCGAGAGGGGCTTGTACGTCCCACCCCGGAACCACTCGGATCGTCACAAACTGAACGTTTTCGATGCTAAATAGCGCGATCGCTAAGCACAGTGCAAAAATTAATATAAAGTTGAATTGTCGCATGGCTTATCCCTTGCTCCAGCAAAAACTTACAATAAAAATTCGGTGAAGCCCCCTCGAGGGAGCCGAACCTCTGTTTCTCATCGTAAAACAAACTATGGGCATTTCTGTCGCCGATTTGCGCAAAAACTATACTCGATCTGGACTCCAAGAAGCCGATGCCGCCCTCGATCCCATCCAACAGTTTACAACGTGGTTCGAGCAGGCGATCGCGGCGCAACTGAGCGAACCCAATGCAATGGCCATCGCGACTGCCACCGCCGAGGGCAAACCCTCAGTCCGTATGGTATTGCTCAAAGGATTTGACGAACGAGGATTTACTTTTTTCACCAACCGCGAAAGCGCCAAAGGTCAAGACCTCGCAGCAAACCCCCAAGCATCCCTTGTATTTTGGTGGGTCGAACTCGAGCGCCAAGTCCGCATCGAAGGGAGAGTCGAGCCAGTTTCCGACCGAGAGTCCGACGATTATTTTCGCAGCCGTCCGCGCGCTTCGCAACTGGGCGCTTGGGCTTCGGAGCAAAGTCAGGTTATCGACAGTCGAGATTTTCTCGATCGCCGCCTCGACCAACTTCAACAGGAATACGCAGACGGCGAAATTCCCCGTCCGCCCCATTGGGGGGGATATCGGGTTGTTCCGGTTGCCATCGAATTTTGGCAAGGTCGGCCCAGTCGCCTCCACGACCGCCTGCACTATCGTCGAATGGAGGACGGAGGTTGGATGAGGGAGCGGTTATCGCCCTAATATCGCTCTCCTGTTGCGTCTCTACTCTGTTAACAAGAGCGTTAAACTCGGCATCAATCGCTGCCAATTGCCCAGAGACTTCTTTTGCCAGGGAACGCCACTGGAACCGCACACGACTAACTGAATCGTTTTTTTCTTGCGCACGCCGATGACAAACCGAGATAAAATGCTCATGCCAGAGCTGTTGAGGAATTCGAGGTGCTTGAGGTTCATCGTCAGCGTTGGGGGATTGGGCGCGATCGCTTCGCTTAGCAATTGCTCGATCGGTTTATATTCTGCAATTCCACTTTCCCGCAGCAATCCCTGAAAGTTCACGGTTGAAGTTTCTGGCTCATACCATACTCGATAATCGTCTGTTTTGACTTCCATTCCGTTTAAACTCCCTTACCTCCAATATCCAACGACTTGTCGCTCGGTTATATCGTTAACTGTATCATCGTTGTTACTGCGGCTATTTCAAGTTTCTGGGAGATTGTCTCAATCTTCCAGCCTAATTCTGGAAGGAAAAATACTCTCGCGATCGCGAAATTAAAGACTCCAGCTATCTTAATTTTTCCAAAGCGCATTCTGCCGCGCGCTTTTCCGCTTCTTGTTTTCTGCGATCGCGTCCCACGCCATACACCTTCCCCTTTACGCTCACTTGTGCTATAAATTCCTTCGCATGAGCGGGACCCGACTCGTCAATAATTGTATAAGTTGGATTTTCTTTAAATCGAGCTAGGGCCCATTGTTGAAAGCGATTTTTCGAGTCTACCAAACGTTGGGGTTCTGCATCAGTTTGAGGAAACACTAATGTATCGGCAAGAGACCGTAAGAAAGGTTCGACGTACTGTTTAACTTTTTCAATTCCCGCATCTAGAAAGTATGCGCCAATTAACGCTTCAAATGTATCGCTAAGTAAGGCTGGATTATCGCGTCCGCCATCTTTATTGGCACCTTTTCCCAGTCTCATCAAAGAACCGATACCGATTTCTCTTGCGAAATTAGCAAGTTGTTTTTCATCGACTAATGCCGAGCGCAAGCGCGTTAATTGAGCCTCGCTAATGTCGGGATA
>JAXHVQ010000192.1:0-8702 GCA_034189065.1 Cyanobacteriota bacterium | reverse complement strand
ACTCGATCGCTGTTTTTCGACTTCGGTAAAATGCTCCAATCCAACCCCGGTTCAGGCGTTTCCCGTTCCCTGTTCACTTTTTCCAGGAACCTTGGTTTACATCCCATTCAGAAACGCTATACTCACTCAAGTTATACCATTTTTCTTTATTCTTGAGAGAGATATAGCAATCCTGCTCTCAGAAAGGCTGAGAGGGGGTTTGGGGGATGAGGGCGAAATCCAAGTCTCTCACTATTTTTGAAAAATGGTATTAGTAAGCGGAATGCACGATATTTTGTTGTACGGAATGTTGGTTTTAACTAATGTAAAAAAAGTCAGGAAGAAGCGTTAGTTCTGCCTCCTGACTCAGCAAATCCCACCAATACCCGAACGACTACCTTTGCGTTAAGGTCATCGTAGCCTGTGCGGTTTGGCCGCCGTTGTTGGCGATCGCGGTTACGTTATAGCGAATTCCCGCATTGAGAATCAGCGGTCGAGGCACGCGCACCGTAAAAGCACCGCTGTCATCTGCTCGAATCGTGGAATCAACGAGCGTACTTTCACCGAAAAGCGAAGGACTGGTGACCGAAACGCGAACGCTGGCGTTAGGTTGAGTTTGACCGGTTAACGTGAACCCTTGACTGTCGATAACTCCGCCGTCTTGGTGACTGGTAAATGTCGGCTGTAAGTTAACCACAGCACTTGTTGCCGGTTGCGTCGTTGTGGGTTGCGTCGTTGTCGGTTGGGTCGTCGTTTGTCCGGTGGGTGTCGTTTGAACTTGAGTCGCTTGGGTCATAGCAGCATTAGGTTGAAAAGCCACCGCCTGAGATGCCGCATCATAGACTGCTTTCCCCTGACGTTCCAAGCGACCAATGACAATTCCCTCATTAAAGCGATCGCCACTTCCCAAATTTAACGTCGCTACGTACACTCCCGACGATACCTCTTGGGCGGGGATACGCCGCATCGTCGTCCCATCCAAAATTAAAACCGAAGCTTGCGCGCCGGAAGTTCCATTAATGGTCGCCAAAAACGTCGAACCCGAACCCAAAGCTGTTGTCGTGGCATTGTGCGATACTGAAGTAATTTCGAGAGCCGCACGCGGTTGCTGAACTTGGAAACTCCAATTGGCTACAAATCCCTGACCTGCTGTGTTTTTAAACTCAACCCGCACTTGATTTTCTCCCGCACTCAAAGGTTGAGTGGGACGATAGCTAAAGAAATTTCCGGTAATCACGCTTTGGCGAGTTACATCGCGATCGTTGACAAAAATTTTGACCGAATTAGGATCGACCGTACCGCCATTCGTGTTAAAAGAACCATAGACCGAACTATCGGCGGCAACATTTTGGCTGTTTAGGGTGGGGTTCACGTTCGTCACCTGTTGCGCGCGAACCATTTGCGTCCCGAGAAAAGGGGTTACAACGAGACTTGCGGTTGCGAGTAAACTCGCGCTTGTATTTTTGAGTAAATTTAGGGAATTCATAGAGACTCCTCAGACCGATCGCTTCTATTATGAGCGATCGCTTGCGAGGTTGTCATAAGTTCGCAGAGAGATAATTGAATAAAATCGAGAGAACAGTTGTTTATCGGTCTTTCCTCTGTCAAAGGTGCGGTAAATATCTCATTTCTTTAAGCTAGAGACTTGACAAAATTCACCCTTATCTATCGGTCGTCTTATTCCACCGGACAGAATAACCGTAAATTTTCAAAGTAAAAGTTTGTAAAAATTGGGATGGAGAATGCCGAGCGGTGTATGCTGGGTGACAGTCAAAGTTTCTTCACCTGAAGCGATGAAACTCCCTCAACTTAAGCAACAAGTCTACGATTGCTGGGAAAGCCTCAGTACGTTTAACGGCGCGATCGTGCAGCCTGATAATTTTAAGGCAGAAGTTCGTAAATTTGGAGATTTGCGATACAAACGTACATGGGAAAATGCTTATTGCTCGTTTTGGGCGCAAAATATCCGAGATGCTTGCTTGGATTCTTACGAACTGATTACGATTTACTTTAACTACAAACCCGATCTATGGGATTATTATCTGCGTCATCAAGTCTTTGAGGAGTTTCTGTCGCTTCCCGATAGCGTGCAGATGCTGAAAACTGGTTTAGAGCAATTATTCTTATCCGATTTTACACCCCAAGAGAGGGAGGAAGCACATGAGTTTTTTATCTTGGCTGAGGAACAATCCCGACGAAGAGGAATCAATGGGGACGCAACTCGATTTATTCGACAACTCGCAGAGTTTACCTAAGCGACAGCGAGTAGATGGATTAACTATCCGTAAAGGTTTTACTCGTTCCATTCAAGATAAAGGGGGCGATCGTAAATGTCAAGCCAAGGCAACAGAAGCTTTAACAGAAGAGGTTTTAGGCTGCACGACAAGAGAGCTTTACGCTCGAACAAAAGCTAAGTTAAGCGATCGCTCGTCTCTCCCTGAAAGAGCGCAAGAAGCTTTAGTCGTAGGAGAGGTTGTGGCAACCCACGATCTTAAAGTTCGGGAAGTTTCTGGCGCGCAAGAGGAGAGAAACGAGCAAATTGTCGATAGTGTGCGCTGCTCGGGTCGGAAAACTCGGAAGTTGTTTCCTTGGTAATTTTTAGATTTGCCGATCGAGCAACGCTTGTGCAATTGTCTATTCCTAATATTCTATTGCCCTCGTGCATCGCTTATTGTGCCGCCCAAACATCATCGGTTTCGTCGTTAACAACAGATTGGACAACTTTGTCTGAGGGTTGTTGGGAAGAGTCTTCTAGAGGCTGAGGAAAAGGTTGTGAGGAAGAGGCTTCCAATGCTTCTGTGTCATTTTGAGGCAATTGTTCTGGCATCAATCGCGTCAAATTTACCCGAACTGCCCGATTGTGAATTATTCCAAGTTTAGGAAGGGTCAGTGTTAAGATACCATTGGTTAATTCAGCCCGGATTTGAGTATTGTCGATAGAAACCGGGAGTCGAATCAGGCGTTCAAACCGACCGTAACGCAACTCACTTTTGTAAAGATTGGATTCAGCGATATTTCGTTCGCCTGCGATCGCGATCGCCTTATTCCCCGCTTGAATTTCCAGATCGTCGCGATTGAAACCGGGGAGTGCGGCGCGTAAAATCAGCACATTTTCCCGATTTTCCAGTTCGATAGCGGGTTTCCAAATATTCGTTCGGTTTTCCAGGTGGGAGAGACGAAGCGCACGATTTTGTCCGAGACGTGCTTGGCGAAGTGCTGCCATTTCGAGTGCGGGTTGCAAGGGAACTAAGAACATCCTTTTAATCCTCCGATTGCCGCGTTGAGTAACGCTTTGAATTTCGTATCTCTATGATGCCAAGGGTGGGAGGTGGCGAGTAGTCAGGAAAACCGCAATTACTTAGGGGGTTTCCACGATTTGGGACGGAGCGAGAGGCAACGCGATCGCAAACTCAGTTCCCCCCCTCCGAGGCGACACAAATGAGAAATAACCGCCGTGCTTTTCAGTCACAATATGGTAGCTAATCGATAACCCGAGTCCCGTTCCCTTACCCACAGGTTTCGTCGTAAAAAACGGATCGAATAACTGCTCCCGAACCGCTTCGGGAATTCCCGGTCCGTTATCAGCAATGCGAATCTCGACAAATTTTGAAGAGTACTGTTGTTCCCGCGATCGAGTTGTTGAGTGAAGAGGAGATGACACAACAGCCGTCCCGATGGTAATTTTGGGGACAAAAGGCGGGCAAGACTGCGAATGTCTCTGGTGAATCTCCTGTTCGAGAGCATCAATCGCATTACTCAGAACATTCATAAACACTTGATTGAGCTGTCCGGCATGACATTCCACCAACGGAAGGTCGCCATAATCTTTATCCACTTCAATGGTAGGATTATCGCCTCTTCCTTTCAAACGATGCTGAAGAATTAACAACGTGCTATCAATTCCGTCGTGAATGTCCACCGGTTTCTTCTCCGCTTCGTCGAGACGCGAAAAATTCTTCAGCGAAAGTACGATTTGGCGAATACGTTCCGCTCCCACATTCATCGAATGTAGAATCTTCGGCAGGTCGGCACAGAGAAAATCCAAATCAATTTCATCGAGACGTTCGAGCAACTTTCCACTAGGTTGAGAGCAGTTCTGATAAAGTTGAACCAGTTCGATTAATTCTTCTGTATATTCGCAAGCATAGGTCAAGTTACCGTAAATAAAATTAACGGGATTGTTGATTTCATGAGCAATTCCCGCGACTAATTGACCCAAACTCGACATTTTTTCAGTTTGGATCAACTGAGACTGGGTTTTTTGCAAATCTTTGAGGGTCTCCGCCAATTGTTGAGCCTGCTGCTGCCTTTGGGTCAATAAATCTGCCTGCTGAAGAGCAACGCCGAGTTGAGTCGCGATCTGAGTCAAAAATTGAATTTCCGAACGTTCCCACTGACGGGGTGCAGAGTGTTGATAAACCGCGAGGAGTCCCCACAACTGTTGCCGGACAAAAATAGGAACGGTTACGAGGGCCTCGATTTGAGAGGTTTTGAGACTTTTGAGGTAACGGGGCGCTAAACCGGCGCAATGGACGTTATCGATGGCGCAAATTTCATTATTGCTGTAGTGTCCCCCTTGGGTTTCTTGGAGATAGGTATCGTTCCAAATGGTCTGTTGGGCAAACGAACCGACCCCTTGCCATTGGGGAGCGCACGACTCGAAATCGCTTAAGAATTCTCCGTCCCAATCCGGTCGGAAACGATAGATTGTTGCCCGTTCCACTTGCAGAAGAGCGCGGATTTCTTGGGTCGTTCGCGGAAAAATTTCGTTCAAATCGAGAGATTCGCGAATTTTGGTGACAACCTCAAACAGAACGCGCTGTTGCTGGGCGGTTTGTTTCCATTGGGCCGTGCGCTCTTGGATGCGCTGTTCGAGGGTGGCGTTGAGGGTTTGGAGTTGTTGGTAGGTTCGCGACTGCGCGATCGCGCTGGCAAATTGTCGGCCGATTTCGGTGGCGAGTCGCTTTTCCTCCTCGGTCCAAGGGGAAACGCGATCGCTTTGGATTTCCTTCCACACCTCAAAGGAGCGACGGGGCTGGACTTGGGGGTTGCTGCGATCGCGTTGACCGGCCCACAGCGTTTCGATGTCGCTGTGGTTGCGAAAAATGCTCAAATAGCCGAAAAAGGTGTTGCGGTGGTACAGGGAAACGACGAGGAGACCGCGAATTTCGGTGGAGTTGAAGGCGGGTTGGAGGTCGTGTAGTTCGCGATCGCGATATAGGTCGGAAATTGCCCACACTTTACGGCTTGAGGAGCGAAAGTATTCCGTCCAGGCACTTTGTTGCTCGATGCACTTTCCGGGAGCGATTTCGGGGGTCTGAAGTTGCGTTCCTTGAATGTAAAAAGCGTTTTCTGTTTCGTCCGACAGATACAGCCGACCGCCTGCGCCTTGAAGGGCTGTGACGGCTTCTGTCAGGGCAGATTGCAGTTTTGGCGTTGACTGAGAGTGCAAGAGGCGAGAGATGCGGTTGAGCGTGGCTTCTCGATTGGCTTTTTCTCGAGCGCTGGTTAGGAGAGTGGCTTGGGCGATCGCAACACAGAGTAAATCGACGACGCTTTGAACGGCTTGAAGTTCGGACTCATTAAAGGTGCGAGATCGAACATCGTGACAGAGGAGGAATCCCCAAAGTTGTTTTTGATGGAAGATGGGGACTGTTAGGGAGGATTGTACGCCCATTGCGGCAAGGTATTCGAGGTGACAAGGATCGGCAGCGCGATCGCGGATTTCGGGGGAGGTGGGCTTTCCCGTTGTCGGATCGATGAGATAGCTATAAGCGATGCGCCCTCGGGCAACATCGACCATCGAGCGCATTTTAGTTGTGACAAAGAGGTGTCGGACGCTTTCGGGAATATCTTCGAGCGGAAAGTTGAGTCCGAGAAAAGCGGGTAAGCGTTCTGGGATAAGGGACTCGGCAACAATCTCGCCACTTTTATCGGCGTGAAATCGGTAAATTTTGACGCGATCGCTTCTGAGAAACGAGCGAACTTCGCTCACCGTTGCGGTTAAGATGTTGGTGAAGCTCAAGGATTGAAGAATGCGCTGCGTGGCACGACCCAGAAGGGTGTCGCGATCGCGAGCAATCTGCGCGCTTCTGACGGGGGAATGTATTAAGCTCATTGCCGATCCGAACGAGAGTGCTGACGTACTCTCTAGTTTTCCCCCAGTGCTGCCCAAAATCGCAATTAGTCATTGGTTATTGGTTATTGGTCATTGGTCATTGGTTCTACAACCTAGAACATACAACCTAGTTGGGTCATTGGTCATTGAGACTTTAAACTTATCCGCTGTCCGACTTTTAGATTAGGACAACCCATAACTCATAACCCACAATTCCTGCCCAACTGTTACAGAATTTAAAGTTCTGCCGCTTCAGTGCCAGGAAGCTCAGAGGCTAAGGTAAACTAAGCTTTGAGATTAAAAGTATCCGATAATCAACGAGAACACTCGCTAAGGAGCCGATATTCAATGTCGCATAGCGTCAAAATTTACGACACCTGCATTGGCTGCACTCAGTGCGTTCGTGCTTGTCCGACCGACGTTCTGGAAATGGTGCCCTGGGATGGCTGCAAGGCTGCTCAGATTGCCTCCTCCCCTCGGACTGAAGATTGCGTAGGCTGCAAGCGTTGCGAAACGGCTTGTCCGACCGACTTTTTAAGCATTCGGGTTTACCTGGGTGCAGAAACCACTCGCAGCATGGGTTTAGCCTACTAAACTGTCCTGTTTGCTGTTTCGATAAGGACTATCAATGTTTGTTTAACATAATCTGTGAGTTAAATGATGAGGGGAACGGAAGTTTCCCTTTTCTTTTTTTGAGGGAACATTTTTGAAGACAACGGTTAATGCGTGCTGATTGTCAAGGGCCGCGATCGTATTCCACGGTACCCCGAAAAATTATAGGCGATCGCTTTTCAAACTGTTTATCGCTTTTTTGGGGTATAAAATAGAAGTATCCTTACTGCGTCGAGCGATGGCCAGAAGCCTAGCCATTAGAGAAGAGATCGCAACACTGCGCCAAGTTCAAGATAAACTAGGACTAACGTTAAGCGAAGACAGCCAGTTTTTTACCGAATGGATGGCTGAATTTTCTGCATTAAGCGAAGCAGAACAAACTCGTTTAGAGCAGGTACGTCGCAACTTCCTCTACCAAATTGCAGACGGAGTTTTGTTAGAAGAAACGGTTAAAATGGTCGTGCTATCGCCTTTACTCGAGTTAGCCGGATTCTATCAATACCCTTATAAATTCAAAACAGAGGTTTCAGTTGAAATCGAGGCAGAAGAAGACGACGAAGAAATTTTACGAGGTCGAATTGATGCGTTAGTATTACAGAATAAATTATGGATTGTTCTCCTTGAATCCAAGAAGACGAGTTTTGATTTAGAAGTTGCTCTTCCCCAAACATTGGCTTATAGTAGCGCATCCCCATCCCGAACAAGCACTTTATAGTATGGTAACGAATGGGAGCAGCTATTTGTTTGTTAAAACCTCGGGCAAACAGTACGGAGTCTCAGACCTATTTTCTACGCGATCGCAATATCGCAATACTCTCTCCGAAGTGTTAAAAATTTTGAAGCATTTAGGTTATTTAATCTCACCTCCAACCAATAGTAATTAATCGATCGCGTCATTGGCCAAAGCGCGAACCGTTCGTTCAATTCCAGCCACCACCCGCGCCAAGCGATCGCCATCGATTTTATCGGGAGTATCCTGCATCGTATGATAATAAGGATAGCGGAATGGTGCCGTATCCGTAACCATAAGCGCGGGATAGCCCATTTGCCAAAAAGCCCAATGGTCCGACCAACCTGCACCCGGAATGTTACCGGGTAAAGCAGTTCCTTCCGATGGAAACTGAGTGTGACTGCGAAAGTTCCCCACAACTTGCCGAATTTGTTTGCCCGAAGCCAAGTTGCCAATAAATGCGATAAAATTGCCTGTTATCGGATAAACCGTATTTAATAAACCTAAAGGATATTGTTGACTGCCCGGTCGGTCGGAATAATAACCAATTGTTTCCAAACTGAGCATTACCACAACCTTTTCCTGGCGAGAATGGCAATCTTTTGCATAAACAAAACTCCCCATATTTTCAGTCCAGAAAAAGGGTGGTTCTTCATTAACAAACTCTACAAATCGCAACGTGCGAGCCGTTTTCTCTCCCGCAAAAGCCCGCGCTAACGCCAATACCGCCGCTGCACCCGTCCCGTTATCGTTAGCCCCCGGACTGCCGACAACCGAGTCATAATGAGCGCCAACAATAATAATCTCGTCGGGTTTCTGATTGCCTTTTATTTCGACTTCCAAATTATGAAATTCTTGCTCGCCAACCGTATAACTTTGGCGATTCACTTGATATCCCGCTGCGGTAAGGGAATCGTATAGAAATTGTTCGGCAGCCACTAAGTTATCGTAGAAAAAATAGTTATGTTCGCCAAATTCACCCCCAATTTTTTGTACATCTTTCATGAGATCGTCTTTAAGTGACGCTTCCGCTGGGGTTAGCGGCGGCAATTCGTCAGCGTAACTTTTTCCCGGCATAAAAATAACCATTGACCATACCCCAATACAAACTATTGCGATCGCGCTGAGTAAGTAGGTGGGCCTAATTAAACGTCAAAAAGCAAATCATTTTGTACTTCTACGTCTATAGATGCTGAGTTCAATTTAAATTGTTGAAGAGAATTACCTCGCTGACGACTTCTCTTTTTAAGACTTTCTTTCACT
>JAXHVQ010000191.1:0-8748 GCA_034189065.1 Cyanobacteriota bacterium | reverse complement strand
GTGCAAGGGGTTTTGACTCATTTTAACGATAATTCGTCCTTTCCCATCAATTTTTTCGGGACTCTCTTGTGGTTAGTTTCCCCTTGCTGTCTGGCTTTAGGCTTTTTTCAGCAAGCCCTATCTATGCCGCACAGTTGTATAATAGGCTGGCTTGGCGCGTCTTCATCCCACAGTGCTGCCATTTTTTGGGCGAGGCGTTGGTGAGAGGGGACGCTCACTTCAGCCCCTTCGACGGGTTTGACGACTCCCATGAGTTCTTCGTCTAAGCAGGGATATCCCGTCAAATAGTGTAGGGTCCATTCGTTGATGCGTAGGGGAGCGTATTGGAGGGAGGGACTCGACTCCACCTTTATCAAGTTCCATTGACGCAGAGGCGCATCGAGAGTCGCTGCGCCCTTGCTGGAGTGAGAACTCGCGCTACAGGCTAAACTCCAAGTGGGAAAGTTGAATAAGGAGTTCCCCGCACTAGCGCATAAGTCTCCCCAATTGGCATACCATTCTGTTCCCAAGCAGAGGATAAGGAGGTCTCGTTCAAAGGCATTTAGATTGAATGCAGAACACAGTTGTTCTAGAGCTGGGGGCTCGGACATTGTAGCGCGAACGCGAGCGAGTTCGGCTTCAAAGTCGTAGCTTTCGGGTGGGGGTTGATACAGATTTTGAGCCGCTTGATATTCAAGTTTCTGACGCATCTGTTCGACGGCTAGGTCGAGATAGGTGGAGTTGGCTGTCCGCCAGTTGGTTTCTTCGATTCCGTTAAGTGCGACCATAATTCATTGATAACTTCGATTGTTTTTTTCAATGAGCGTGTTTGTTAGTTGGTGGGGTTTTGGGGGTTGTCTTGGGGGAATTTTAGGATGTCGTTGGGGGCCGAGTTGATGAGAGAAATGGTTTTGAGAGCGACTTCTGCCATTTCTTTAGCGCGGGGGTCGGGCATGATTTTGAGGTCGATGAGTTCTTTGAGGAGTTGGGCGGCTTGGATGCCCGATTGGAGGAGGGCTTCTTGGTATTGTTGTTGTAGGGTTTGGGGGGGAGTTGGGTTTGGGTTGTCTGGGTTTTCCATCGTTTTTTGAGTTTATTTCAATTTTTGCATAATCATAGAGTTGGCTCTACTTTCGTCAATTAGTCCGGTATCGCTTCAATATGTCGCTCGGAGTATTCATCTAAAATCGCATCTATAATATCAAGCATAAGAGCTGCATTAGGATCGGAATGATCGATTTTACGCTGAGGAATTAAGCGGGGGTGGGCAACTACTTTTGCATAGTATTCCCTTCCCTGACTTATTACCCACTTACCCATAACGTCAAAATCAAATTCAGAGAAATCAGGACTCATATAGTATAGAGCATAAGCTTTCGCCAAAAATACCCTTCCCGCTTCCTTTAACTCTTTATGAAAGCAGATCAGTTGTTCGCGATCTACTTGTTTTATTTTTTTACAAAATAGCTCGAAGTTTTGCTGGGCTAAATTGATAAGTTCCCAAAACTTATCAGATGGATAACTATAATAACGTTTTTCGCATTCTCGAGCTACTGTATCCCAAATAGCCATTTGAGGGTCGGATAAATTCACGGGTAAATCATGATGTTTAAAGATATTTTCATAGGAGTCCCAAAAATCTTCCCTTCCTTGAGCTACAACCCATTTGCTTATGTCCCGAATGCTATAATCCAAAGTTTTGGTATCTATCTTTCCCGAAGAAACTGCTCGTAAAAAATGTATTTCAAATTTATTCATCGCTTTTTCGTAAGTATGAACAAAATCAAGAAGCTCTTCTCGCTTCATTTCTTTTACAGTTTCAGCGAGTTGCTTCATATTTTCAATTCCCAAATCGATAATATCCCAAAATTTGTCAGGATAGTACTCAAGGTTAGGAAGATGTTTACTGTAACGTCTTCCATATTCATCATGAAGAACATCTATAATCCGTTTCCTCCTAAAACTTTCGTCTACGTCTTCAAGGCGAGGAACTAATTTGGGATTGTCTAAAATCTTGTTGCAATATTCTTTTCCTTGTCCAACAACCCAGTGACCTATATCATCATTCAGACCATCAGAATAATCTTCTATTCTATAAGGTTCATAGAGAAAATTAGCTTGCACCTCTAAATAATTCCAGTAAAGTCGTATTAGAGAGTGACGGTCTAAAGATTTAATTTTTTCAACACATTGCTCGAAATCTTGTCGAGCCAATCCAATGATTTGCCAAAGCTCTTCCGCTACGTTACCTGTTCTATATTTCGGAAAGTGAGTTATAGCATTATTAAAAATTAACATAGTCTTTGTACGTTTTAGACTATTTCTTTGGCGCGGGGGTCGGGCATGATTTTGAGGTCGATGAGTTCTTTTATTATAAATTATAACCGCTCTCGTAGAATTTTTACTAAATCAGTTTTAGCGAGGTCTGAGAAAGAGCGACCTGTCAACTCTGCCACAACACTTATACATTCTCTGGAAATAAAGTTTGCTTTTTCAAAAACTTCTCGATTAAGCGATACTGCATCAACTCTGTTGATAAAACCACCAATGACTACAATTTCAGCCCAGTTGAAGGGATATCCGCAGGTTGGACATTCCCATATATCCAGAATACGAATTTCTTCCAAAGGTTGCGGCAATTTAATAATCAAGTAGTGCTTATCTTCCATTGTTTCAGTCTCGATTTTCAGTGGATATCCCACACCTAGGTTAGCTAGTTCTGGTTCATCTCTTATGTAAGTCTGCATATTGGTAGAATTATCTGCCTCAGAGATTGCCGCACACACTGGACATTTAAGGTTGCTGACGAAGTAATCAAAACTGTACCCCATTTCCTATAGCTCCTTATTACTTACGTACTACTTATTAGGTATAGGCATAACTTGAATCGTCCTACCATTTATTGTTACCGTAAAGCCGTTGGGAAATGCTTCAGGTACGGTTTTTCCCAATTTTGCTGGATCGACACCTGCTATCCTCAACAAAGCATTATATATCCCCTTGTCACGGGTAGCGAATTGAGGCGTTACTCCTGGTTCGGTTTCTGCGAAAAAGGTGTCAGCAACAATTGAACGGTCTGCGGCTCCCTTAGAGCGACCTACTGCATTGCCTTCAAGCTCCCGTAAGAGGGCTTTATATTCATTGGTATCGCGGGCAATACTTACAGGTAATCCCTTAAATTTGATTTGACCACCTTGTACTTCTGCTATAGTTGTATCTGCTACTCGCAATTCCACATCTCCCATTGCAGTAAGGCTATCGAGCGAAGCTTGCTCTCCAGCCTGAAGTTTTAGACCTTTAGCTTTTTTCTCCAAAGCGATTGCTATATTTGAGTCAATAACTAGAGATTTTAGATTTAATGGTTCTGGTAATTCTTTTGTACCAGGAGGCACACAATTATCGCCCTTCGGCTCAGAAAAACGACACCAAGTCCCATCTTCTTTGCGCTTCCACTCATGCCCATTGGGTAACTCCACCTCCTCCACATAAGGCGGCTCGTTAATCGACTTGCGCGGTAAATCCCCCGCCAACTCCAACTCCCCATCCAACTCCTTAGACGATAACTCGCTCAAACGCTGCTTCGGAGCCGTATCTGCCAGAGTTTCCATCGCCTCCGGGTCATTCATAACCCGTCGCGCATCCGCCCCACCCTCAAATCCTTTCAAATCAGCCGCTTCCGGCTTAACCCCCGGCGGAGCATCAAGACTCGACTTCATCCTCCCCTGAGCCCCAGCCAACTCTAACTTATTTCCTCCCGAGAGCAACTCATCCCACTGCCCTAACATCTCATCTCCCAGCTTACCCGCCCCCTCGAAAGCATTCCTCCCAAAACGGATAACCCCTTGTCGCTGCCTTTCAAGGTACTCCACACCCCTGTTGCCCTGCTTGCCCAACCACTGGGTTGCATCATCTCCCCGCTTGCCCATCCATTCGAGAGCATTGCCTCCCATTTGTCCCATGCGGGTATTGCCCAACCACTGCGCAGCATCATCTCCCTTATTCCCGACCCACTTCAGCGCATCTCCACCCCACCGGGCAGCATCAGTTTTACCCAGTGCTTCAAGGGCATCTCCACCCCACTTGCCAACTTTGGTTTTACTCAGCCATTTGCCTCCCTTGCCCAACACATTCCCGGCAACCGGAATTAAACCAATTCCAGCAAAAGCCGCATTAGTTAAAGCCTCTTGCGCCTTCTCCTCATCTCCTTGGGAGGCATGATAAGCCGACTCGCCGAGATACCAACCGGTATTAACACCCCATCGGCAACAGTGCTCACCACTTCTCCTGCTGCCCATCCAATGGCCGCCCCAGCCGGTCCGCCGACGATAAAACCAATTCCCGCCCCCACAAACGGCGCAGCCAAACCGACAAAATCTAAGACCCCGTGTCCCCACTTACTAATCGCCGGGTAATGCTCTCCTAACCATCCTTTCACCCCTTCCCACTGGTTCCCCAACCAACTCATACTCGGTTGCAGGATATTTTCGTTAGCCCAACTCACCCCCTGGGGCACCTTCTGGGCAGCCCAACTCCCCAACTGCGTCGCCTTCCCTTTAGTCCATTCCCAACCCGACTTAATCCCCTCCCCTGCCCATTGCAGCGCCTGCGTTCCCACCTCTGCCAAACGTTGAACGCCACTCCAGGCTTGAGACCCTTTCTCCTTGACCCAATTCCCAGCTTGAGACCCTTTCTCTTGCAGCCAACTGACCCCAGCCGAGGCTTTCTGTTGCAACCAATTCCCGGCTTGAGACCCTTTCTCTTGCAGCCAACTTAAACCTTGAGACCCTTTCTCTTGCAGCCAATTCCCAGCTTGAGACCCCTTCTGTTGCAGCCAACTGACACTTTGAGACCCCTTTTGCTGTACCCAACTCGCCGCACTGGATGCTTTGCTCGATAGCCAACTCACGCCTGCCGAACTCTTCTGCTGTACCCAATTCGCCGCACTGGACGCTTTCCCCGACAGCCAACTCAGCGCGCCGGCACTTTTGCTTTGAACCCAACTTTTCGCTCCTGAAACTCGACTTCCCACCGAGGAAACAGCGCTACTGGCTGCACTTTGTACCCCGGACACCAGGGAACCCACTGCTCCTCCGAGCCATTGTAAAATCGAGCTTCCCTTAGATTGTATTGAGGAGACGGCGCTGCTGCCTTTGGCTTGGAGTTGAGAGACGAAGGAGTTTGCTTTTTCTCCCACGGCGTTGGCGGCGCTGCTTCCTTTTTCGGACAGCCAATTTTGGGCGGCACTGCCTTTCTCTGTCACCCAAGCTGCGGCACTGCTACCTTTTTCGGTGAGGGCGGCGGTGGCGGTACTGGCTTTTTGGGCCATTGCGCTTCCGGCACTATTGGCTTTTTCGCTTATCCAAGCAGTAGCGCTGTTGGCTTTTTCGCTTAGCCAAGTGCTGGCGCTGCTGACTTTTTCGGTGAGGCTGCTGGATGCGGTTTGAGCTTTTTGGGCGAGCCAAGTGCTGGCGCTACTGACTTTTTCGGAGAGTCCTGCGGTGGCGGCGGTGGCTTTTTCCCTCACCCAGTTGGCGGCGGTATTCGCTTTTTCGCTCACCCAGGTTTGAGCTTCTCCAATTTTTCCAGCGAGGGTTGTCTGGTGTTGGCTGGCTTTTTGGCTGAGGGCTGTCCATTTTTCGCTGACTCCCTCGCCGATGCGACTGGCGGATGTGCTGGCGCTGGTTTGAAGCTGTTGGCTTTGTTGTTGCAGTTGGGTGCCGATGTTTTGGGCGCTTTGGTTAATGCCAGTCCATTGTTGTTCGAGGTTTTGGGTAATGGGTTGGACTTGATTTTGGATTCCAGCCCACGTGCTTTCGGCTTCGGTTTTTAAGGCTTGCCATTGGCTTTGTAGGGCTTGGGTATTGCCTGGGGGTTTTGCTCCGCCGGATGCGCCGTTGGGGGTTGAAGGTTGTGGTGCTTGGGGGCTTTGTTGTTGGTGCTGCTGTTGGGCTTCTTCGTAACTTCCGCCGAGTTGGGCGACAAAGCTTTGGGCTTTGGCCATGTAGGTTTGGGAAAACTGTTGGGCTTGGGTTTCTACGGCGGTGATTTGGGTGGTGGCTTGATTTTGAAGGTTGACCCAGTTGCTTTCTATTTGAGTTTTTCCGGCGACGGCTTGGTTTTCGAGGCTCGTAACTTGACCGGAGATTTCGGTTTGGATTTGTTGTTCTCGGGCTGTGGTTTCTTGTTTTAGGGTTGCTTCTTGTCCTTGGAGTTCGCTTGCTTGGCTTTGGGCTGCGTTTTGCAGTTCTGTCCCTTTTGCCTGTAAGTGCTGCAACCTAATAAGTAGGTGGGCATAAATAAACATTACAACCCAGAATCCAAAACTTAAGCTGAAAGCCAGCTACAAAGAGGGTTCCACGATTTTGAATTGAATCGCTATTTTACGAATAATTGCGCCCGCCTACTTAGCCAGATAAACCCAGAATAGAAGGCATGTCAAAACCGGGGGGTTCAACGCGCAAATATTTATCGCCGCAAAGCTGTTCGGGATTCTTTTTAGGAACCATCACCTTTGCCTGCTGTTCTGCCCAATTTACAACTTCTTTGCGCTCTATCGAATTAAGCCGTTGTGCTATTTTTCGGAGAGCTTGAATAGGATAGGCATAATACGCAGCACCGTTCCATAAAGTCATCTCAAAACATTTTGAAAACCCCTCATATTCCGGTCCGGGTGGAGCCACTTCATAAATTTCATATCTAGCCTCACTAAATTTTTGATCGAGTTCTTGAATCTCTGGTACAATTGGCTCCAGGACAGCAGGAGGTGGAATTCTATCGTGTCGTTCCAGGAGAAACGTTAAATTTAAAACCAAACGCCAGCTTGCTAGCGGGATGTGACTTTCATGGTGACGGAAATAGCGCCTCACCCAACGTTCGAGTTCCAAGGCGACTTCTTTCCCTCCTCGCTCGGCAAGTTGGTGCATGGCTTGGAGAATCGCTAGCGGATAGACAGCTTCCAATTCTTGCCTTGTCATCGTTTCCGGGCGCTCGGAGCGAGTTTTAAGTGACGCAAGTTTCCGGTCGTAAATTTCTGTCCAAAGGGAGGGTTTTTCTTCTAAGAGTTTGGGTATTTCTATCAAAGGAAGAAAGGGTTTTGCCCAAGGAAGTACCAGTAGGGTCAGAGCATCTAACCAGTCTAAATCACTTAATTCTTTTTGCAGTTTTTGTGAAATTTTATTATCTTTAGTGCTGTTCACGAGTGAGTTTAATATTAATGTTTATAACTTGAGATATTAGCGTTTTACCCAATTTCTCGAAGTGTGCCAATGAAAGAACGAGCCAGGAAAAGTATAAAAGCCATTATGTATCCGGGCAAATTTCGGGTAAACTCAACATATCCATTAACGAAATTGACTCCAAAGCGCTGTAGGATTTCAAGAATTTCTGCGCCGGTCATTACATTAGCGGGGGTCTGGGGAACAGGCAAATCTTTTAGCTCCTCTGCTTCTTCAAGGATAGGCGCGCGAGCTGGGTCGCGAACGATATTTGGGCAATGATCGTATAAAAATTTCAAGATTGCTCCAAGAAAATCTCGCTCTCTTCTGAATCGCCGTTGATGTCCTCGCCACGAAAATTCCCCGACTGGTCTAGTCCGGTAAAGGTTATGCTCGTCTCTTAGCAAATCTTCATATCGTTTTGCCACGATTTTAACCTTTTCTTCGAGCAACTTAAACAGCTCCTCACAAAACTTTCTGAGCGTTTCTCCTCCCTGTCTTAAGGCTTCCCGCGAGCGCCGATTAAAGTTGTCTATCTCATTATCTAAATCCGTTTTTTCTTGCTTATGCTGCGTATTATTGGCTTGTTTTTCTTCAGTTGAAGATTGACTTTTTCTCCAGTCTTCTGACAACTGAGGCTTTGATTTTGAACTTGTTTTGCTTTCCTCTGACTCGATAACTTTGCGGCTAATTTCCTGGCTTTGCTGGATTTCACCGCCGCTTTGCTGAATGGTGTGGGTGAGTTCGTGGGCGGTGAGTTCGTTTTTACCAGGAGATTTCCCTTTGCCGTAATAGATGTTTTGTCCGTGGGTAAAGGCTTGCGCGCCGATGTCTTTGTTCATCTGCACCGCCGAGTCATCGGTGTGGACGCGCACGCTACTAAAGTCGGCTCCGAACCGATTTTCCATGAACGAACGGGTGTTTTTGTCTAGGGGTTGTCCGCCCCCTTTACCGAGTTGTTGTTGGATGGAAGTGCTGTTTGGGTTCTCTTTTTTGGAGTCTTTGCCTTGGATGAGGGGGGTGATGGTGGAGGCGAGGGGTTGTTTTTGGACGGTGTTTTCGGTTGTCTCTTCTTCAATTTCGCTCTCGGCTGCCGGGTCTTCCATTTTCATGACTTCGGCGGCTTTGGCATCGGCTTCTTGTTCGTATTTGTCTCCGGGTTGCCCGATTTTGAGTTGGGTTTGAATGGGGGGGCTTTCTTTTTCGGCGAGTTCGGCTTCGCATTCTGAACACAGGCGTTGAATTGTGCCGTTTCCCGATTGTTCTTGTTGCTCTTGCGGTTGAAGTTGGGTTTGAATTTCTTCGTTGCTGGAGAGGTGGGTTTCTTCTAGCGCTGAGGTATCGGCTTTTAAGTTGATTTCTTCAGGTGATGTGAGTTGGCTTTCTGATACTGAAGGGGTATCGGCTTTTGGGTTAATTTCTTGGGTCTCGCGTTCGTCGTCTTGAAGGCGAACAATGGGTTTTCCTGATGATGGGGCATCGGTTGGGTTGGAGGGTTGGGCGTGTCGATGGGGGGCGATGCGACGCGCTATTCCTGACGGTTGGAGTTAGGGGA
>JAXHVQ010000190.1:0-8780 GCA_034189065.1 Cyanobacteriota bacterium | reverse complement strand
TACGAAAACAATAAAACTTTTCAATCGAGCGTCGAATTTTTACCCCCCACTAACCATTGATGCGGCTGCTGAAACCGAACGAACAATGGAATGGGACTCATAGCTCGTAACTCGCCGTTTGCTCTTTAAAAGTGCAAACCTCGGACGAGTTGGAATTGCTATGAAATTTCGATATGGACTGAAATAGTCTGTCGGCCATTCATAAGTTCGCGCTTCGCGCATTCCTTACTGCGCGATCGCATAACACCTCATTAACCCCTTCACCTCACTCAAAGGTTAAGATGCAGCCGTCTAAAAAATTAAATCGACTCCTGAAAGCCCTAGCGCGTCAGGGGTTACAAGTTACCTACGCCAACCAAACCTACAGCGTGCGTTTCTCGGGCGAAACCGACTCCCCACCCGCCGAAATCCTCCTCCCCGAAGGATTTCCCGTAGAAGCCAAAGCCTTCAAACAGTTAGCCCATTTAGCCCGAGCGCGCCACCCCGAAGGAGGGCAAGTTTGCCGCGCCTGCGCAACGCCCGACTTTCACCCCGGCGATGCTGGCGTTGCCATCGGTTCCATTGTCGAAACCGAAGGAATGGTTATTCCCGCCGCTGTCGGTTCCGATATCAACTGCGGAATGCGCTTGCACGTTGCCGACTTATCCCTATCTCAGTTTCTCAGCAAACGCGATCGCTTTGTCGAGTTGATGAAAGGAGATTACTTTTTTGGCACTCGCGATGTCGCCTTGTCGGGGAAAGCAATGGGGGCCATGTTTCAAGAAGGACTATTAGGATGGTGGGATGCAATGTGCGATCGCCCAACGGGGTGTATCGCCAGCGCCGATATCCACCAACTCGCCGACGAATGCGATCGCGTTTTCCTCAACGGTTCCATGGGCGGCAACTGGCAACTCGCCCCCCCAGAACTCGTCCCCGACGAGGGAATCGTCCGCGACGGAGGGTTGGCAACCATTGGCGGCGGCAACCACTTCGTCGAAATTCAAGAAGTCGATGCCATCGGCGATCGCGCTTTAGCCTATGCTTGGGGTATCCGTCCCGGACAACTCGCCTTCACCATCCATTCCGGTTCGCGCTTCGTCGGCAAACACATCGGGGGACGATGGCGCGACAAAGCCAAAGCTGCATGGCCCCCAACGGTACCCTATCCCACCTCCAAACTCTTCCCCCTCTCCCTCGCCGCCACCCCCCATCTCGTCGCCCAATACCTAGAAGCCGAAGCCACCGCAGCCAACTATGGTTTCCTCAACCGCCTTCTCCTCGCCGAACTCCTGCGCCTGCGCCTGCGCCAAGTGTACGGCGATCTCCAAGTCCCCTTAGTGTACGACTTGCCCCACAATATCACCCTTCCTGCCCCCCAACTTCCCCAACGATGGATAACCCGCAAAGGCGCTTGTCCGGCTAATGCAGGGCAACCCGTCATCATTCCCGGTTCGATGGGAACGCCGTCTTACGTGCTGGTTGGAACGGGAAATTCTCGATGTCTCGCCTCTGCTTCCCACGGCGCGGGACGGGCCTATTCTCGCTTTGAAATGTCTCGTCGCGGGGCGGATAAAGATGAGGTAAAATTGGGGTTAACTGGCGTGGATTGTATCGCTTTGCGAGAGGAGCGACGCATTGAAGAAGCTCCAACTGCTTATAAACCCATTCAAGGGGTTGTTGAGGCGCAAATTCAGGCAGATTTGGTAAATTTTGTGGCTCGTTTGCGTCCGATTTTAACGTATAAAGCTTGAAGTCGAGCAATTTCGGCAATATAGCGCCTTTAAATAAAACGTAAACAATAATATTGCCCGGAATTCAAATTCACCGCGCACTCTGTAGGGACGTTCAATTGAACGTCCCTACGTTGAAACGGTTTATACAGCGCTCTGCGCTGCTATGAGGTACAGTAACAACAATGAGCCAACCAATTTCTTGTCAATGATCCAAATTCAGGATTGTGTAGGGTGGGAATTGCCGAAAAAAAGCTAGATTCAACACATTCTCTCACCCTTGGCAATGCCCACCATTAACTTGCTAATCGATTGTACTATGATACAGCCCAAGGCGCTGTATCCCGTTCAGAAATGCTATAAAGAAAAATGGACTTTTAGACTTCTGGCATATATGCACCAAGGATTTTTTCAAAGTACACTTAAAAGGCTAAAAACTCGAGCGATCTATAGAGCAATTTTAGACAAAGACTGCAATCGAGTCAGAGAGTTGATTCAATCAGGAACGGAGATCGACAAAGAATACTGTGATTTCAACCCTCTAGGATTTGCTGCTTATCGTGGAACTAAAGAAATCATTGAAGTTCTCCTAGAAATGGGCGCAAATATTAATTATAAAAACTCCTTTGGATATACACCACTAACCTATGCTGTCGATCGCGTCTCGCCAAAAATTATCGATACTTTATTAAAAGCGGGAGCTAATATAAAAGTTAAAGCTTATGATGATAGAAATCTTTTAGCTTTAGCCGTTGTAAGAGGACATATTCATCTTATTTCAATGTTAGTTGATGCTGGGGCAGACATTAATGCCTTAGATGATGAAGGATATTCTGTAATAGATATTGCAGAACAACTTCGCCGTATCAAAGCAATCAAACTTCTAGAAGAATTAGGAGCTAAGTATAGCTATGAAATCTCTTAATATATAGAAAACGGCAAAGGAGATTTAAATAAATATTGTCGCGGACGAAGAGGTCTTAGACCCAATTATTAATTATTAATTGGTAAAAACTATTCTTCTAACCAAGCGAAGAGTTGACCGATTGTGAGGTTAAATGATTCGGCAAAGGGGGGAACGGGGAGGCGATCGCGCTCTTCCTCAAAAAGTGTAACAGTGCGATCGCTTCCATAAACAAACACGAGTTCCTCTTCTGGGTCAATTAACCAACCCATCTGAGTTCCGTGGGTAATACAATGAATAATATTGCGAATAACTTTAGTTTGTCGCTGGTCGGGGGAGAGAATTTCAATAGTCCAGTCGGGCGCAAGGGCAAAGGTATTGGAGACTTTGCCCGAAACGCGATCGCGCGGAATGCGATCCCACGCGAAAACGGTTATGTCCGGGACGATGGCTCTTCCCCCGAAAGTACAGCGCAATTCTGGATAGGCACGTGCGATCCGGTCGGGTTTTAACACGATGTTAATGGCTGAAACGAGATCGCCTTGAACTGTGCTATGTTTCCCTTGAGGCATCGGTTTTTGAATAATTCGACCGTCAATAAATTCGCTGGCGGGTTTCGTTTCCGGCAGTTTAAGGAATTCGTCGAGGGTTAAAGGCTTGCTTGGAGTTTGAACCATTGCTATTGGGGATTTTCACACTTTGGGAAAAATGTCAAGAGCGATCGCGCTGCATAAAGGTAACTGAGTTGGAAGAAATTTTATACTTAGGGAATGTAAAGCCGACCCACTCCCATATAGTTCTGAATATCAATGACGATTTCCACAAGACTCTCAACGCAGCGCTCTCGATAATCATACTCGTTGATGCGATTGGGATTGCTAATCGTAATAATAGGGAATGAGGTAGCGGAATTTTCTTCACGCATTACTTGTTCCAGTGAATCCTCACCTTTCATATTACGGTTTCCTGTGAGTAGGAGCATTTGGTGGGCTTGGGCAAATCGCCAAACAAGGCGATCGCTACTATCAGCAGATAATCCAACCTCTTCAAAAGTCACTATACGAATGGGAATAATATCTAGCCATCCCCCAACTGCAAGACTTCCAGACAAAAGTAATGCTTGTCGGTTAAGATTGTAGTCTGCCAGGAATGTCATTTACTTTTTTAAATTCGTTGAGCTTTCCGTTCTGCCAGCTTAGCTCGAACCGCTTCGTAACCCGGTTTAAAAGTAGATTTTTGAATGCGAGCAAAATGTTCCCTATTCCGTTCTTCCCAATAGGCGCGAATTTCTTCTGAGGTTTCTAAAACTTCCCGATACTCAGTTTCTACCTCGGCTTGATGGAGATCGATATAAGACAGAACGCTATTAATTTGTTCGTCTGTCAGGTTAAAGATGTCGCGAATAAATTTGGGCGGATATTGAGCCTTTAGGTAATCCATGACATCATAAAGGGTAATGCGCGTTCCTGTAATAGCGAGTCCTCGTTCTGTACGAACGATTGCTGCTTGTCCATTAGATTTAGATTTAGATAGCGAAGTCATAACCTGTTCCCTCAATTTTTTTGGTCTTGTTCGCCACTGCCGCCGCTGACTCCGATCGCGCGATTCGGTCGAGGTCGCTTATCGAGCAATTAGTCGATCGTACTCCCCGTGGGTGCCAATCCAGAGCCATAAAATCCCGTTCCTCACTTCCACCCCCAAAGCACGATATCCTCTACCAGCACGAATCGACCAATATTTACCGACTTTTTTGAAGTGAAGGGATGGATGGTTAGGAGTCGCTTTCAGCAAATTGTAGTTGCGGTCGGCCGTTCGCTGTACGGCTTCGGGTAAAGCGTCATAGCATTCCCAAAATCGACGGGTTGTATAGCGCATCAAAGTTCGCGATATTGACCCGCTTCAAAATCGGCGATCGCCTCTTGCGCCAAGAACTCTAACTTGCCATCGGCAATATCTTGTTCCAGTTGCTCATCCCAACGTTGCTCGTCTAAATCTAAACACCAGTCCAAAAGTTGCTGAAACTCGTTAGGCGAGAGTTTCAGTATAGCTGCTTCTAGTTGATTGAGGGTTAACATCGATAAACGCTCTGCGTAGTGTATAGCGTTCGTTCAATTGTACTCTAAAAGTTGGAAACTTTGCATTCGTTGAGCTTTCCGTTCTGCAATTCTTCGCTCGAACCGCTTCGTAACCCGGTTTGAAAGTAGATTTTTTGAATACGAGAAAAATGTTCCCTATTCCGTTCTTCCCAATAGGCGCGAATTTCTTCTGGCGATGTGGCGATTTCAAGGGTAGGGACATTCAATTGAACGTCCCTACCTGTCACCAACTTACGAAAATGCTGCCACTCCTGCTTCTGCCACCGTTTGGTCTTGTTCGCCGCTGCCGCCGCTGACTCCGATCGCGCCCACAACTTGTCCGTTGCGTTTCAGGGGAATTCCGCCGTCAAAAATCATAATTCTTCCTTGATTGGAAACATGAATTCCGTAGAATTGCTGGCCGGGATTGGAGTTTTTACCTAAATCGGCTGTGGTAATATCGAAGGCCCTCGACGTGAACGCTTTATTCATCGAAATATCGATACTGCCAATCCACGCGCCATCCATGCGAACGTGAGCGACTAAATTGCCGCCGCAGTCGGCGATCGCAATATTCATCGGCTGTCCGATTTCTTCTGCCTTCTTTTTCGCGGCTGCGATAACCTTCTCGGCTTGTTCGAGGGTTACAGTATAAGAATAGTCTGCCATTAAATTTTTTGCTCCGATCGCGTTTGGGGAGTTGACAAATTGCTCGATCTCTAGTAGCGCACCCGCTTTGTCACGGGCGGGGGAGTTCCGGGCAATTTCTATCCTACAGCGCAACGTCGTTTCGAGCCACACCACTTTCCTAAGCTGGGGAAGTCATCGAAGCGCTTTAGCTCTAATCTCTTACACTATTTGATAATAAGTCTCAATAAAATCAATCCCTTTTCAAAAAAGCTCGATTTTACTAAGCGTTTCCTAACTGTCCGCCTGCTCTATAGTTTTTCCATCTTTTCCCTTACTTGTCTCGTTGTTCAATATTAATTTTTTGCGAATGTAGGCGCGTTATTGACATCAACGTGGTACTTTAGCAGTAATATTTCTCATTATTTTTTGGGTAAACTTCAAAAGTTTCAGCATCGCCTTTCCGAAAAGACCCGTCATAGTATAATGATAATCATTATCAAATTTACGAGCGACCGAGATTAACCCAACGTGCAGTGTGAGGAGAGAAAATGACATCGAAACAACGGACAACAGTGCTTCGAGGGATGTATCCCGTATTAGGGGCAACCCTTTTGTTAGCAGGGACGAGTTCGGCGGCGCACTCGCAAACCCTCGCCAACGCGAACCCAACCCTAGAACAAGTCCAGCAATACAGCGACGAATTCAACTTCGATAGTCCCGCCGGACAAAGCGTCCAAGGCGCGTCCAAATTCCGCGACGTAAGACCGACAGACTGGGCATTTCAAGCCCTCGACGATCTCATTAATCGCTACGATTGCCTCGTGGGGTACCCCGACGGCACGTTCAGAGGGAATCGTCCCCTAACCCGATACGAATTTGCAGCCGGTTTAAATTCCTGCTTAAATCAAATCGAACGTCTCATCGCCGAAGCCACCGCCGATTTAGTCACCCGCGAAGACCTAGAAACGCTGCGCCGGTTGCTGCAAGAATTTGAGGCAGAGCTCGCCACATTAGGCACCCGCGTCGATAACCTCGAAGCGCGAACCGCCTTCCTCGAAGACCATCAATTCTCAACTACGGCTAAACTCGTTGGAGAAGTGTCGATGGGACTCACCAACTTATTTGCAGGCGACGACTTCCAAGGCAACGATCTCGACGACAGAACATTGTTTGGCGCGCGATCGCGTTTAGAATTTCTCGCCAGCTTCACCGGGGAGGACCAACTCATGGTGCGACTGCAAGCCGATGGGCTGGACGATTTCAGCGAAATTACCGGCACCCCAGAAGGATCGTTGGGCATTGCCGGAGGTTCTGGCAATAATGTCACCCTCGATGCCTTAAACTACAGCTTCCTTCTGGGCGAAGATACATTCGTCTTCGTCGCCGCCAACGCCGCAACCGCCAACGACTTTGCCAACACTGTTACCCCCCTCGACGGCAGCGACGGCGCAACCTTAGCCCTAAGCAACTTTGCCACGCGCAACAGCGTTTACGCCATTCCCGAAGGCGCAGGAATTGGCATTCAGCACACCTTCAGCGACTTTCTCGAACTCAGCGGCGGCTACTTAGCTAGCGATGCCAGCAATTCAGGACCGGGTTCGGGTTTATTTAACGGAGGCTACGGTGCGTTCGGTCAAGTCACCCTAACGCCGAGCGAAAATATTACTGTTGCTTTTGCTTACGCCAATAGTTACCAAGGAGTGCCTGGAGTTGGGAGTAATCGCGCTAACCTCCGCGCCTTCCAAGAAGGACAAGGTGTGAATCTACCGACTTCTAGCAATACTTATACTGCCCTTGCCTCTTTTCAACTGAATCCCAATATTATTCTCGGCGGTTGGGTGGGATATACAACCACTCGTACCCTTGCAGCCGTTGATGGATTTGACTTAGCGGGCAACCCGGTAAGAATCGAACGAGGGGATTATCGAAGCTGGAATTGGGCGGCAATGGCGGCATTCCCCGATTTAGGAAGGGAAGGCAGTGTGGGCGGTTTAATTGTAGGGATGGAGCCTAAGATGACGGGGGCAACCTCTAATATTGAGAATGCCGTGGGTACCGACCCGAGTACGTCGTTTCATATTGAAGGGTTTTACGAGTATCGCATTAACGACAATATTTCAATTACGCCTGCCGTCATTTGGTTAACTGCGCCAGATCATAATTCAAATAACGACGATATTGTGATTGGCGTTGTGCGAACGACATTCTCGTTTTAACCTTCTAAGTTGGGAGTGTTTCAAAGCGTTTGCTCTTTGCTCTAGTACTAAATCCCTCAAAAAATGCTATAGATATTTCCCCCTGTCTTCTTGTGCAGCCTTTCAAAGGAAGCGGTATATTACCCCCCAGGCACCTTTCCCAATACGCCAGAGAGGGACAGCTATTTAAAAGTCCCTCTCCCAACGAGTAGGAGAGGGGGGATTTAGGGGGATTTAGGGGATTTAGGGGGCTGAAGCCCCCACTACGAACGACGGATTTAGGGGGCTAAAGCCCCCACTACGAACGATTCGATCGCGTCAAGCCTTGGACAAACATCGGTACAAATTTTTCGACGAATGCCTGGGGGTCGCGATCCCAGGCGCGTTGGGCGACATCGAGTCGCGTTTGTTGCAGGTCGGGGGCCAGCAGGGTTTGGGGCAAGCGTTCCATCAGGTATTGGGGACGTTCCCAAACGGGCATGGTATTGGCGATTTCAACGAGGTTGTTGAGTCGGCGCAATTCTGCACCTGCCATGATATCCATTCCCGATTCGTAGGCGACTTGTTCGATGGTACTGTATTTGCGTTTGGCTTGTTCGACTTTTTGCTTGTGTTGGGGACTCTTTTGTGCTAGTTTGGCAAGCCAACGATTGCCCCAGCGAACGTGACCAGCTTCTTCGGGGAAAATGCGCTCGATGGTTTCTCGGATTTTGATGTTTTCTTCGGTTTGCGGGGCTTCTTTGAGGGCTTGGATATGGGCGGAGAAGTATTCGCAACCGCGCTTTTCGGTGACGTTGATGGCTGCGAGAACCGCAATCGCGCCGTCTTCAAAGTCGTTGGCTGTATAGGTTTCGGGGTCGATGAGTCGCTCGAATTCATCAATGTAGGATACTCCCGGCGGGGTGCCGATGTCTGCCCCTAAGTCTATCAGCAGTTCCGTTAGCCAGAGGGCGTGACGCGATTCCTCTACAATGTGATTGGAAAGCTCTTTCGTCAATTCTGTGGAACGACCGTTAACCCATTCGATTAGGTCGGTGAGGTCTTTGCAGCTTCGCTGTTCGTTGTAGCGATAGCGGTTGAGGGTGATGAGGTGAATTTCGCGATCGCGCACCACTTGTTTCATGATGTCGCGCGCGCTCATACCATTGGTCTTGCGGGGATAAGCGACTTTCATCGTGCTTTATGTCGTTTTGTTAACTTATTTATCTAATCGTAACGCAGTTTTGAGGGGCTGAAACAGGGGATGGTATTTTCTTAAGGTTCG
>JAXHVQ010000019.1:0-55662 GCA_034189065.1 Cyanobacteriota bacterium | reverse complement strand
TGTCGATGGGGGGCGATGCGACGCGCTATTCCTGACGGTTGGAGTTAGGGGATGCCCGCGTTGAGTTGGGCATCGGTTGGTGCGGGGGGTTGGGCGTGTCGGTGGGGGGCGATGCGACGCGCTATTCCTGACGGCTGGAGTTGAGGGATGCCCGAGTTGGGTTGAGGGTCGGCTGGGGCTCTCGAAAGGTCGGCTGTTGTGATGCCTTCGGGACGCACCCCCGGATGGCGCGGCGGCTCTGCCGATCGCTCCCCTTCGTTTTGCTGGGGGTGGGGACGGCTGGGGGGAACGGCTAGGGTTTTGAATTGCTGAACGCGCTCTTTCATGGGCTAATTGCGAAAACGCACTTCCACTTAGTTTACTCTTTTTATCAGGTGAGGGAGCAAAAGTTTTGTTAAGTTGGGCTCGTTGCGCGCTTTCCTTTCCTCGAAAGATGTCTTGACTTTCAAGCGATGCTAGATTACCTCGACAACCGAGTTGCGAAATTTCGCGATCGCGTTGGCGAAAGCATCCTCGCCTTCAAAATTGCCGCAGCGAGAAAGGCATAGGACACCGCCCCTACCCCTGCCAACAATAAACTACTATAATACCCCGTTGCATTCCACAACGCATGGAGTAACGCAGCCGTGAGATATCCCACCCCCAAAATTTGAAAGCACTTGCGCGGTTTCAAAATACTCAAACCGATAAAATAACCGAAATAGCCGCTATAGGCCATGTGACCGGCTACCGACCCTAACACGCGAGGAATCAGCAATTGCAGTCCCAACAATTGCCCCAATCCTTCCCCCGATTGCAGTGCGGTATTGTGAATAATCGTCGGTACGTACTGACCCAGAGTCTCAATTAACGTGAAACCTACTGCCGAAGCCGCTCCCAACAGAATACCATCAAGAGGCTCCGTCACGCCCAGGCGATCGCGCATTTCGGGCCGCTTAAATGTCCTTCCCAAAACCACCGCCGCCAAAATAGGCAGTGCTTTGAGCAATTCTTCCATTAATCCGGCCCCGAAAAACATTCGCACCAACAAACTGGGAAAGTAAACAATTTCCCCCTCTGTGGGAATTTGTCCCGGCAAAATGTCCCGAAAGAAAAACGTAAAGACCAACAACAAAGGACTCACAATAATCCCCGCCGTCATCAGTCCCACACTCGCCAATACCCACCACGGTTTCGCCTTGCCGCACAGTCGGTAAACCCAGTAGTAGGCGGCACCGGCTAAATAAGCGGCAAACAATACATTAAACGCGGCGGGTTGGCCGACGGTGGCAAACATCAAAACCACAAATACCACCGTGACAATCGCTGGAACTAAAAAGGCTTTGTGGACTAAATCTTGACCCGTTGAGAGGATGGGAAAAAGTTGCGTGAAGGTTACAGAATCGGGCTGAAACGAGGAAAATGGGGCTTTTACCTCAAAAATAAACTCCGGACCGTTTTTCCCCAGACTAATGCGATCGCCCGGTTGTAAAGTCTGACAGTGATGAAGGCGTTGTCTGTTGATGTAGGTTCCGTTAGCACTACCAAGATCGCAAGCTTCCCATCCTTGGGGTTGCAACCGTAGGACGACGTGACGGCGAGACACCCCGGTATAAACGTAGGGGTCGAGGACAATATTGCAACTGGGTTCGCGACCGAGAAAAATTTCTTGACTTTCAGATAGAACATAGGGAGGAAGTGTCGAACTCGTTTCCCCCCCTTTCAATAACTGCTGTAGTATCGCCTGTCCGCCCTCAGCCATTGGTTATTTGTCATTGGTACGGGCGGGGTTACCCCGCCCGTACAGGTCATTGGTCATTCGTAAATCCGCTCTGTTAAACCTACCCAAAAGACCTAAATCTCAACTTAACTAGATATAAGCCATTTTGGTGCCAACTTCTTGCTTCATCGTAGCTTGAGAGCGGGTAGATACTAGCCAACTATTTCAAACCCCGCGATCGCTCTTCGTCCATCCGTTAAGCGCTTTCCAACTCTCAACCTATCCGCTTCCGGTCTCCTGAAGAACAACTCCACGTCCCCAACTCTCAACCCATCCGTTACCAGTCCCCTCTCTACTGATTGGCTTTGGTATCCTTAACAGCCGCCCAGAACAGCAATCCGCTAACGGGAATACTGGCAATTAAAATCGCCGTTGCGATCGAAGTGCCGTAGGTTGGGTCATTAGTCATTTAGATACTAGCCAACTATTTCAAACCCCGCGATCGCTCTTCGTCCATCCGTTAAGCGCTTTCCAACTCTCAACCTATCCGCTTCCGGTCTCCTGAAGAACAACTCCACGTCCCCAACTCTCAACCCATCCGTTACCAGTCCCCTCTTTACTGATTCGCCTTGGTATCCTTAACAGCCGCCCAGAACAGCAATCCGCTAACGGGAATACTAGCAATTAAGATCGCCGTTGTGATCGAAGTGCCGTAGGTGGGATCGCCGTAGCCCAACTCAAAGACCGAACCAACGGCTGCGATCGCGGCGACGCAAGATCCTAGTAAAAATACGCCGCTTTTCGGTGTCATTCCCATAATTTTATGCTCCCTCTGTAACGGGTTTGACTGCATTGACCGAAAATTTATGTTTTTTCAACTCTTCGGTGAGGGCCAAACGGTTGGCGACGCGATCGACAAATAAAACGCCATGTAAGTGATCCATTTCGTGTTGAATCACCCGCGCTAGGAGATCGTTGGTTTTGAGGCGGCGAGGACGACCGGATTCGTCTTTGTAAGCGACTTCAATGGCAAAGGGACGGGTCACGTCGAGGTACACTCCAGGAATGCTCAAACACCCTTCCTGTCCGTCGCACAGCTTTTTGCTATAACTTTTAATTTCGGGATTGATCAAAATTAAGGGGGGGTTGGCGGCGTTATCCGGTTCGCAGTCAACGACGATTAGTTGCTTGTTGACGGCGACTTGAGGGGCTGCTAAACCGATGCCTTCGGAACTGTACATGGTTTGCAGCATTTCGCGGGCCAGTTTGCGCGCACTTTCGTCTACTTTAGCAACGCGCTTGGCTGAAGAGCGCAGGATGCGATCGCCTAAATAATGAAGTTCGAGGGGGGGTTTTTCTAATTTCTTCTTTTCGGGTGCGACTAATAGGGTCATGGCGCTGAGGGTATAGGGCAGTTACGTAGACATTCGGACAGTTGTGAGGGTTGCTCGAAGGCTGCATCCTCCTCTTTTTTCAATCTTAACAGTTCTTTGCGTTCGTCAGCACTCAGCTTTCAGCTTTCAGCTTTCAGCACATCTCCGAAAGCGGCATCTGTAGTCGAAAGTTTGGGGAATTGGTATAAGCTGACGGCTGACGGCTGACGGCTGATAGCTTAATATCTTAGCGTTTCCAAGGGCTTCCTAACAGCCATCCGATCGCGGTTAGAATGAAGACGGCAACTACGAGTCCGGGCGAGTTAGCGGCGATAAAAATGATGCAAATGACGATCGAAAACACTAAAGCGATTTGCAGAAGTTGAACCAACAGACGACTGCGCGTTTGACGGCGGAATTCGGGGCTTTTTAGGGCGAAGGGACCTTTCAGTTGCAACCAACCATAGAATAGTTTTAGGAGGCGATTGATGAGGGTATAGGGCAAGCTTTTACGGATGCGATCGCCTTTTTTCCCCAGGGAAGTATTAAATAGATCGCGCAACACCAATAGCGATCGCGCGGCTAAGTTAAGAAGGACGAGGGGAGGCACATTGTCCCATAATGTTTCTTTCCCTACGCGATATTTGTTGCGGAAGAATTCTTCCTTGCTTTGAGGGAAATCGTCGAGGGCTTGTTGCGCGATCGCGGCGGTTGCTAAAACGCTGGCTGTATTTTCAAAGTATCCCCTCTCTAAATTATACCTGGGCTTGGGTTCTTTGTCTACAATATCTCCTGTTTTAGAGCGATTTTTCGGCTCGACTGCCTGATAGTTCCAATCAATTTGCTCGGCAATTTCATCTTGAATGACGGCGAGGAGATCGCTATCAATAATTTCTCGATGTCCTTGGAGAATGAAATCATCTAGAATTTGCGACAATTGCTCGTCGGAAAGGTCGCTTCCCGGTTGGGCGAGAACGGCTAAATGAGCTTTCAGTTTCGCCGCGTCGTTCTCCGCGATTTTTGGAAAGGACGATTCAATTAAAAACTCAAAATAGTCCTGCTTAAATACCTCAAATTCAGGAGTCCCGTCTTCAATTCCTCGCTTCCTGGCTTGTCGGCGTAGAAATCGAGGGAAATGGGATAAGGATTGGCGATTTAAGGTTGCTTCTACTAAGCGATTCACCCCATCTAAGCGTCCCCAGAGAATATCATTAGAGCGCCACGATTTCTTAAAAAATCCTCCAAAGGCAGCCAAAGCATTTCCGGCTAATTTCTCGTTCAAGCCCTTCCCTTTTCCTAAACCCCGTTGCGCGTCTTCGGGACTAATGCGAATAGTTTCGATAGGATTTTTTTCAGCTAAATCCGTTAAATATTCAAAGGGATATAAAATTTTATCTAAGTTACGAAAATCCCGAAAACAGTCGAGCAAATAATCGACATTTTTGAGTTGGCTGCGTTCAATGAGGATTTGAGATGCTAGTTCGATGCTTCGTAAGAAACTATGTTCGTTATTTCCACGGACTTCTAAGGAAGATGATTGAAAAATGCGACTAAAATTTCTTTCGAGCCCTTCGATTTTTTGATTCAGTTGTTCCAAAATTCCCGATATTTGGGTTTGCGGCAACCAGTTTACGACTTCCGGGCTAAGTTTCTCGTAGTCTGAGGTAACGCTCAGTAGTTTGGCTTGCGCGGGTAAACTTTGGAAGAGAAAGGGCAAATTGTAGGCATTTTCTAACCCTTGCTCGTCTTGTAGCGCAGCTAACTCTTGTCCGTCGGCATCTAACAAAATGCAATGGAAACTCATTAAGAGGTAATAAATGCGATCGCGTAATTCTCGATCGCTCTCTAAAATTGGATTTTCGAGAACGAGTCGATCGAAATAGCGGGTAATTTCGGAGTGGCTTAACAAACTATTTAAAGCAGAACGAATTGCCTCCAAAACCTTGACTTGACGATTCAAACGTTCGAGAAGCAAGCGGATTTTGGGCAACTCGGTAACATTGCGGACTCGTTCGAGGAGGTGATGGAGTTTTTGGATAATATAAAAGTGTTTCCGCAGGGCATAATCCACATCGACTTCGCGAATTTGCTCGCTGACTTGCCTCAATGTTTGTTGCGCGTCGATTTTCTCGCGTTGCGAAATAGGCAAAATCAACAATTTAGCAACTTTTTGAAGTAAAACTTGCTTTTCAGACGATTGGGAATTCAAAATAGAGGTGCGAGACTGTCCCATTCCTAGTACCAAAGGAAGGACGCGATCGCGCAAACTAATCAATCGACTTAATAAGTAAATTCCCTCCTGTAAATCAACTGCACTCGAACTCCCTAATTCCCCTTGTGCAGAAATCGGAAGTTCTGCATCGGCGAGAAGGGAATTGTAGCGTTGAACTTTAGCATTTCGCTCTTTAATCGATTCGAGATCGTTGGCAATACTCTCATAAGTTGGCATTCCCACCAAAGATTCTTGAACGACTTGCCAAACATTGGGTTGACGCATCTCCTCAAAAACCGGACTGCCCGAAAAGCGATCGGGACTGGGATCGATATAAAATAACTTCCGTTCCACCGGACGATTTGCCATGCGATAATACATGGTTTTAATTGTCGGCGCAAACGGACGATTATCTAATACGCCGCCATCGACGAAATGCAATCGATATCCCTTATCGGGACGTATTTTAGGAAGCAGACGACGATTGAGAATGCCCCATTCAACGAGGGCGCGATCGGCTGTTTCCTCCTCGTCGTCCAGTTGTACGGTAACCGTGGGAAAAGCGGCAGGGAAACAAGAAGTAATGCGACAAAGTTTTGCTAAACTCTTATAGGTTAAATCGGCGCGATCGCGAGTTGGGGAAAAAGGCGTTTTCCGTCCTCGACGATGTTTGAGATGAAACAAAGTACGATGATCTTTTACCTCAATGGCTGCCCCCGTATCATCGAAAACCGAATAGATTCGCCCCAGCAAATCCGTTCCCGTCACAAATAAATCTAACTCTTTTAATGGGGAGTTCCACTCGTCGGGAGGGGCAGGTTTTCGCTGCTGTTGTGCCTCGCGCAAAGCAGTTTCTAACTCGTTTTGATAATAATCTTCTCCATCAAGTAACGACTTGCGATCGCGTTCTTTTTCGCTAGGATGGTGAAGCAAGTTGCGAATATTGCCACTTTCGCGCCAAACGCGCCCAAAGGGGGCAAAATCAACCACCTCTTCAGCACTACTATTGGCTAAGGCATAACTCAACAAAATTCCATTAATTCCCCCAGCGGAAGTCCCGGAAATAATATCGACAACAAGATCGGCATCCGTTAGCGCCTTCACCAACTTATAAATCCCTCTTCCTCGCACCGCATTGTAAAATTCCCGACAAATACCATTCATATAAACCGCCAGGGATACGCCGCCGTACACCACCAGTCCGAGGCGCAGTTCTCGTTGAAATTCGGGTTGGGGGTAAGGGGGAGTGGGCATGGGATGGGAGAGGGGGAGAGGGGGGGATGGGGTGATGGGGTGATGGGGTGATGGGGAGAGGGGGGGATGGGGTGAGAGTTGGAGATGAGAAACCGCGAAGGACAAAGGACAAAGGACGAATGACAAAGGACAAATTGTAACTAATTGTTATGCTCGCGCGGGAATTGGGAAAGGGAAGTCGGGCTCTACGATAATCTATATTGGGTAACTTATTTGCAAAATTTCTGTTAAAGAGAACCTGTTAAATGACCTCTTCCGTTTCAAGTTCGGTTCGCACCATTCGCATTGCTTCGCGCAAAAGCCAACTCGCCCTCGTGCAAACCTATTGGGTGCAACAACAACTACAAAAACACTTCCCCAACCGCGAGTTCGCCGTGGAGACAATGAGTACCCAAGGCGATAAAATCCTCGATGTCGCCCTCTCCAAAATTGGCGATAAGGGACTTTTTACCAAAGAGTTAGAAGTGGGAATGTTGAATCGCACGGCAGATCTCGCCGTCCATTCCCTTAAAGACTTGCCCACTCACCTCCCCGAAGGTTTAGTTTTAGGTTGCGTTACCGAACGAGTGGATCCCGCCGATGCCTTGGTTTTAAGCGAAAAGCATCAAGATAAGCAAGTCGATACTCTCCCCAAAGGTGCAGTTATTGGAACTTCTTCGCTGCGACGATTAGCCCAACTGCGCTATCATTTTCCCCATCTCGAATTTAAGGATATTCGCGGCAATTTAAATACGCGGTTGGCGAAGTTGGATGCAGGAGAATACGATGCTATCATTTTAGCGGTTGCTGGGTTGGAACGGTTGGGAATGGGCGATCGCATCGGGCAAGTTATCCCCAGTGAAATATCCCTCCACGCGGTGGGACAAGGGGCGTTGGGCATTGAATGTCGCGCTGACGATGAGGAAATCTTAGAATTTCTTAAGGCTATCGAACATTCTCCCACCAAACAGCGAGCGCTCGCCGAACGAGAACTATTGCGTCGTTTGGAAGGGGGATGTCAGGTGCCTATCGGTGCAAACACCCAAATCGAAGGCGATACGCTGACGTTAACGGGAATGGTTGCGAGTTTGGACGGCAAGCGATTGGTGAGAGATACTGTTAGCGGCAGTGCTAGCGATCCCGAAGCGTTGGGACGCGAACTCGCCGAACGCCTGAAGCAGCAAGGGGCAAAGGAAATTCTCGATGAAATTTTTGCGGAAATTTCGCGCTAATTTTGTTGGGTGAGGCGATCGCGGGCGTGCGAAATTTCACTTACAACGGCAAAAAGACGATCGCGATCGCGGCACAAACCATGAGGGCAAAAATTCCTCCAAAGGCAATCCTACGATTCACCAACCCAATAGCGGCAATAATACCAATAAAAAACAAAATAACGCCCAAATAAACGAGGCTTTGGGCATTATTGTTCAGTAAAGTTGGGGAGGATGGCAGTTCGTCGCGAGCGGTTTCTTCTGCGTTGTCACTGTAATCTTGCTCTTCTTCTGCGGAAAGGTTTTGCGCGTAAAAACGTAAATCTAGAGAAGAAATTCTTAGAAATTGCGTTTCCCTTGGGTCGAGTTGCTGGGAATTTCGCAAAAGAGGCTTACGATAAATTAAGGAAGTCATAGGGGAAATTGGCAACGGTTAAACGAGTTAACAAAAGCATAACTCCAAAAATCGCGCCACAGCAATATCCCGTCCTCTTTTTCTCACTTGCCCGTTGCCCCTGCCCGATTTTTATGCCGAACCCACGACTTCTTTTTCCCGTTCTGAAGACTCGTTCAGTTCAAAAACCGGAGGAAGCTGCGGGACTTTTTGTCTGGCTGCCATCATCACATTCACTAAATCGGGCATTTCTTGACGGCAACTCGGACAATACCAGTACAAGCGATTCTTGCCAGCGAAAATGAGCATCGACTGGTCGCAACAAGGACACTTATTCATGATTTTCCTCTATGAGTAGATATTAAAAAAGTCGTTTTTTATTCCTTTTTATATTTTAATGTGAAATTCATAAAACAATTATGAAGATAGTTGAAGCTTAAGGGATTATGCACGTTAGTTGTGCTGGGTCTAAAGAAATACGCACGCAGACACAGAAATTGGCTCTTTTCCGCTCGAATTTAGGATAAAATTAATCCGGGTTTAGAAAATGAACGCGATCGCGATCGCCATGAAAACACCCCTGCATCTACCCCTCCTCCTCGTCCTCAGCCATCTCGCCCTCAACAGTCCGCTAAGGGCGCAAATTCTTCCCGACGACACCTTGGGCGGCGAAAACTCCGTCGTCGCGCCCCTTACGCCGCAACTCGAACGCATTGACGGCGGCGCAATTCGCGGAACTCACCTGTTTCACAGCTTTCTGGAATTCAACATTAACGAAGGCGCGGCGGCTTATTTCTCCAATCCTGCCGGAATTAGCAATATTTTCAGTCGCGTCACGGGCAGCAACCCATCTTATCTGTTGGGAACGTTAGGCGTATTTGGCGACGCAAACCTCTACTTCCTCAACCCCAACGGCATTCTGTTCGGTCCCAACGCCCGTTTAGATATCGCCGGTTCCTTCTTTGCCAGCACCGCCAACCGCATTGTACTCCCCGACGGGACGCAGTTTAGTGCCACCGAACCCGAAGCACTACCTTTGTTAAGTATTGAAACGCAACCTCCCATCGGATTAGTTTTTGAGGGAGATGAATCGGGCGCAATTCTCAATGCGGGCGATTTAGCCGTCGCGCGGGAGCAAAATCTGACGTTAATTGGCGGAACAGTTGTGAATACGGGCAATTTACAAGCTATTGAAGGGAATATTACCCTCATGGCCGTTCCCGAAAGCGGACGCGCGGAACTGAGTGAGGAAGGGCGAGTTGCGCGTTGGGATGCTGCGCCTGCGGTGGGCAGTTCGAGTTCTCAACCGCCGACGCTTTCAGAGTTGGTGTCGGGAAGTGGGTTGGGTGAGGAACTGGGCGTAACGGTTGATGCTGAGGGCAATGCGCGTTTAGTCGAGTCGGGAGTCAGTATTCCGCAATACGCTGGGACGACGCTGGTGACGGGGAACGTGGAAGTTGCGGGGGACGTGGGGGGAACGGTGGATGTGCGAGGCGATCGCGTGGGACTTTTTGGTGCTACTATCGATGCTTCGGGCGCAAATGGCGGCGGGAGGGCGTTTGTCGGGGGCGACTATCGAGGACAGGACGAGTCGTTGAATGCGTCGCGCACCGTTGTCAGCGAAGATACGGCGATACGTGCCGATGCGGTTGATGAGGGGGATGGCGGTAGGGTTATTGTGTGGGCGGAGGAGACGACGGGATTTTACGGAACTATCGACGCGAGTGGCGGTTTGGGTGGGGGCGATGGCGGTTTTGTGGAGGTTTCGGGGAAGGAGAATTTAATTTTTCGAGGGGAGGTTGATGTTGAAGCATCAATGGGAACGGCGGGAACGCTGTTGTTAGATCCCGAAAATATTGTCATTGTCAATGGTTCAGGGGCGGCAGATGATGCTCAAATAACGGGGGATGGAGAAATTCTTTTTGCAGATGGAGGTGGTGGTTCGACCTTTACAATTTCTGAAGCGGCTCTTGAAGGTTTATCGGGAAATGCAGACATTATTTTAGAAGCGACGAACGATATTACAATCGACAAGCTAACTACTGATGGAAAACTGACTTTTCAAAGGGGAGCAGGAGCGATTACCTTCCGTGCGGGTGGCGACTTTTTAATGGATTTATACGACAGAATTGAAGGGGCTGGGCCGTCGGGTCAACAAATTCCATCACCTAGCAGGACAATAACGATTCTTGCAGGAGGTAATCTGACTGTTGGAAACATTAACACAAGAGGAGGAGGTGCAGCTCCTGGAGGCTCTGTCGTACTTAGCGCTTTGGGAGATATTACGACAGCAAATATAGATGTTTACGCGGATAATCCTCCCAGCAACTTGCCAGGGAATCCCTACAATTCTGGCAACATTACAATTACCAGCACCCAGGGAAATATTGATACCAGTACAGGAGGTTTAGCTGCCGGTGGTTCCTCTGGAAATCCCGGAACTATTCTTTTAGATGCAGCCGGAGATATTATTGCTTCCGAAATTTCTAATGGAATAGTAAGAGGTGATGGTGGAGGTGGAAGTCCTATTACGCTTATAAGTCGCGGTGGTAGTATTGACACGAGTCGCCTCTCGACAATTTCTGACTCTCTGGGTTTAACAGGCAAAGGAGGAATTTTGACAAACAGTCGTGCTGAAAGTCCCATCGGCGGAGATATTACACTTCAAGCATTTGGCGATGTAACAACGGGCGATATTGCGTCTGATTCGGACAATCAAACGGGTACAATTAACATTACGAGCGATACAGGCAATATTAATACTACGGCGGGAACGATCAGGGCAAGAAATATGTCGGGTAATCTAACAAATTCTATTACTTTAAACGCTGTTCAAGGTAATATCGACGTTGGAAACATCGATACTTCTTCGATTAATGCTGACAGTTCGACAATAACGCTAAGCGCTCCTTTAGGCAGTATTGACACGAGTTCAGGAACTTTAGATGCTTCTTCAGATGGTGGGAACGGCGGAACAGTTTCTTTAAATGCTTCTGGCAATATAATCGCAGGAAATATCAACACAGACGGAGTAACATCAGGAGGAAATATTACTCTTGATAGTCAAAACGGCACGATTGATACAACCGCAGGCACTTTAGACACTTCTTCTGTTGAGGGAAGCGGCGGTACAGTCCAAATTGGTTCTCCCAACGATATCGTAGCGGGAACAATTAATGCAAATGGAATTACATCAGGTGGCAGTATTACTCTAGACAGTCAAAATAATATCGATACAACTTCGGGAACGTTAAACACTTCTTCAGCCAATGGAACGGGAGGAGCAATTTCGCTGACTCCTTTGGGAAATTTGACAGTTGGAAACCTAAACTCCAGTGGAGGTACGGCAGGAGGAAATTTGACTTTAACCAGTCAAAATGGTGTTATCGATACCACCGTAGGAACGTTAAATACTTCTTCAGCTAACGGAGATGGTGGTTCCGTCTTGCTCGACGCTCTCACTGGCAATATTGCAGCCGGTGAAATTGATACAAATGGACGTGCATCAGGTGGAAATATTACTTTAAGGAGTCCCAATAGTATTGATACAAGTTCAGGAACGTTAAACACCTCTTCTGCCGATGGAACGGGAGGAGCAATTTCGCTGACTCCTTTGGGAAATTTGACAGTCGGAAATCTAAACTCCAGCGGAGGTACGGCGGGAGGAAATTTAACTTTAACCAGTCAAAATGGCGTTATTAATACCAGCGCAGGAACGCTAAACTCTTCTTCAGCTAATGGAAGCGGCGGTGCAGTCCAAATTATTGCTCCCGACGATATTGTAGCAGGCGCAATTAATACAAGCGGCACATTAGGCGGCGGAACTCTCAATTTGCGCAGCGACAACGGCGACATCGCCTTAACCAACCAAATAAATACCTCCTCCAATGCAGGCAATAGCGGCAGTATCGAACTATCTGCACTCAACGGCGATATTGCCGTCTCCAATGGCGATATCGAAACCAATAATACGACAGGAACCGCAGGCGATATCCTCATCGAAGCCAAAACCTTCACCCAAAGTCAAGGCATGGCATCCTTCAACCTTTCCGGCGAAGTCCAGTCCGGCAGTTTAACTATCATCGTGGAACGCTTTGCCCTGGATGGCAACGTCCAACTCGCGCTAACAGCCGAAAGTGGCGGCATTCCCCAAAACCTCACCCTTACAACTGACGAGTTAATTCTCGAAAACGGCGCGCGTCTCTCCATTGAAACCGTTGGCACAACCCAAGCACCCAATTTTATCGCAAACATCGGGAAACTGGCGCGACTCAGCGGTGCAGGCGGTGGCATTTTCTTCGATACAACAAGCAATGGCGGCGCGGGAACATTGACCGTCACCGTTCCCAAAGCGACGGTAGAACAGGGAGCGCAAATTTCTAATATTGTACAACGAGGCGATCGCGGCCTCACTTTCATTTCTCTCCCCAACTCCGAGTTAACCGTCGAAGGTACCAACAGCGGAATCTCCTTTGAAAACCAGGGTGCAGGCGATGCCGACGGGATAACCATTGAGGTGGCAACGGGTGAAGTTACCCTCGAAAATGGTGCAGAAATTAGCGTCAGCGGGACGGGAAGCGGTAGCGGGGGAACGTTAAATATTATCGCCGACTCCCTTTCCATGAACAACAACGCGCGACTAACAGCAGCGACATTCTCCGGGAAGGGAGGCGAAATTGACCTCCAAGTGCGCGACTCCATTTTGTTGCGCTTCAACAGCGATATTCGCGCCGACGCACAGGGAACAGGAGAAGGCGGAAATATTCGGCTGGATGTAGGCGGTTTAATTTTAGGGTTTCTGTTGGAAAATAGCGATGTTATTGCCACCGGAATTGAAGGTCGCGGGGGAAATATTGAGGCGACGGCAGCGGGAATCTTCGGGTTTCGATTATACCAAAACATTGATACTCCCGAAAGCGATTTTACGGCAAGCTCGCAGTTTGGAATTGATGGCACTGTCGCCATTAATATTAGGGATCCCCTGCAAATTGAACCCTTAGCCGACGAATTTTTCGATCGCGAGTTACTTGTCGGTTGCGATGCGCCGGGACGGGATGCAGACGTTCGGTATTTTGAAGTAGGAAATGGGGGGTTGCCTTCCAACCCAGGCGAGCCAATTTTTCGGATGAGTCCCGTTCCTCCGGGATGGTTGTCTTTGCCGGGGGAAGAAAACGAGCGTTCGAGTTCGGAAGAGTTAGAGTCTTTCGAGTTAGAAAGTCGTCCAATTACGAGTTCGGCTTGTTCGGCATTTAGAGCTCTCGAATGAAAATCAAATCCACCTCAAAATCAATTCCGAGTCGTTTCAATGTAGGGACATTCAATTAAACGTCCCCACCGGTCTTTTTGTTCGACGCTTGGAGAAAGATGCGCGAAGCTTAATTTTCCGTAAGCTAAGACGCATCTAATATGAAATCCCTCAAAAAATGTTATAGATATTTCCCCCCATCTCCCCATCTCCCCATCTCCCCATCTCCCCATCTCCCCATCTCCCCATCTCCCTGGGGGGAATAGGAAATTCTGAAATTACATGGGCAAAAGTCTTGTCCCGCCTACATCTTTGCTTCTTTTAAAAATAAAGCACTCTTTGTTGTTGCATTTTTGAGAAAAGCATATTATATTAAAGCAAGAGGAGGCGACCTGCCGACCAAGCTGAATCGCCTCCTCTGGGGAAACCCCCCGATGTCAATTTCCTAACTAACTTTCGAGGAGTTAACGATGTCCATTTTACCCAATAATCCCGAAAACGCTTCCCGAACCCTCCACCAACAACTTTCGGACTGCGCCACTCGAGTGCTGGCAATGCACTCGTTTGCGTGCGTCCTTCACAGTGCCGTCTTGCACGAACAAACCAAGTTTCTCTACATTGCCCACGAAATTCCCTACCACGACGTGCTTAAATATATGCAAGAAGAGTTACTCGGCATTCTCGACGCGGTGGAAGAAGTACAAAATGCTTTAGACCCAGAGTTGCGAGATTTGCGTTCAAATCGTTAAGTTTTTTATTACCCCGATTTTGCCCCGAAAAAGCAAAATCGGGGCAAAATCGGGGCAAAACTTCTAAGAAAAAATGAGGAAATTACGGTTGACAATTACCTAAATTTAATTATCAATTCTATTGACTACTCCAAAGGTGGCGAACCCGACTCTAACCGTTGCTGCCATTCTTGGTCGATGCGATCGCTATTTTGAAGATTCTGTTCGAGGAGATCGGTTTGGGTGGTATAAGCCAAATCGCCCTCGCCGATTTGGTTTTGGCTGGCAAACTGATGGGCGTAGGCAATTTTACGCTGCAAGCTAGCATCGGCATTTCGCAACATTTGCGCCCGGGCTAAACGCTGCTGGTTGCGTCCTTCGATGATAGAATTTCTCCATTGAATCCAAAAATGGCGAACGAGGGGAATGGTCAGAAACGCGATTCCATAGCCCAGAAGGAGTCCGTACATCGAACTCGCCAACCCGACAACTCCTCCCAGTTGGGCAATTTGTGGGGCATTTGCTGGGTCGTTGAGGAGGGCATAAAGCACCAAAGCTAGGATAATATTGAGCGAACCCAAGCCGATGGCAAGGAGAATTTGTCCCGTACTGGCGGCGCTGAAACGCCAACGTTGTTCTTCGAGATAGGGCGAGATGGGTTGGGGGTTGACATCGCGCGCCGTTACTTGCAATTCGGGGAAAGTGTAGACAATTTGTCCCTCGTCGGAAACGTGAAGATAGCCGTTGAAGCGGACTAAAACCGGCAACATATAATCTTCATTATCGCGGATATCAACCTCGTCGAGATAGGGTGCAACTTGTTCTGCCGCAACCGCCCCGCCATTGTTGCGAATCGCCGTCCCAATGGTTTGCCAGCGCCGTTCCTCTAAATCTGCGTTAGGATTGCCATCGCCGAAGAGGAACGAAAATACCGCTTCGAGAAAGCTCATTTGAGGTTGGGAATTGTCCCCAGAAGGCTGTCTCTGTCGCCTGGGACGGGTGGAATAGCCGTAGCCCGGGTCGAACCACCAAAACACATTCGGTCCCCACAAACGCGGGAGAAAGACAAATCCTCCGCCGCCTCCCGAACGATTATCATCTCGGTCGTCTTGAGTCGAGTTGATGTAGATAAAAATTGCGGCGATCGCGGCCAACATCAACAGAATTGATAAAATTAAGATCGTGCCAAAAGAAATGCGGATTAAATAGAACAAAACCCTCCAAACCTTTTGCCACCCTTCCTGCAACTGCATTCGCCAAGACTTATTGCGCAGGATCGTGCGGAAATTTTTGGGGAAAAGATAAACAACATCGCCCGAGTCGGCAACTTGCAAGTGTCCGCCTGCATCGGCAGCGAGGGCCAGCAATCCCGATTGGGCGAAATTTACCTCTAACCCCGCTTGGGCGGCAACATCGCCTGCGGTGACGCGATAGTCGAGTTGTTCGACGGATTTGAGTAGGGTTGGGTTGGGAGTCATTTCAGTTATCAGTTATCAGTTATCAGTTATCGCTAGGGGCGTTGCGCCAAAACGTCTCTACATTCAGCTCAAAGGTTTCGGGTTTTAAGGTGGGAAAACTCAATGTGAATCAGGGTTGGGCGTGTCATCTCCTTAAGTATAAAATTACTCGAAAGGGCGAGGGGGACGATTTAGAGTGGGGAAAACCGCATGGAGATTGCCGGTTGAGGGGGATGGGGAGAATATTATCGGTTTTGGAAGAAAAATATATTGAAATCAGCCCGGAAATCAATTTCGGGCTGTAGGGACGTTCAATTGAACGTCCCTACTACGTTAAAACGGACTGAAAAATCTACCGATCGCGTCTTTCAACCTGTTTTAACAGGTTTGAGCTTTTAGCGGCGAACTTTAGTTCAAGGCGGACTTGTCACCAATGGCCAATCACCGATCGCCAATGACCAACTGAAACAGTTTATCCGTTAGTTGCGTCTTCGATTTTGGCACTTAACCTTCGATCCCCGATGTGCTAAGATCACCAATTTGATGACCTCAACCCGTACAAACTGAGTGACTGTGGTTAAACAACTTCTTTGGAAAACTGCGCTATCGATTCTTCCCGGCTTTCTCTTGGCACAAGGGGTAGCTGTAGCTGCTACGCCTGTCTTTGGTCGAGCTGAACTTCCCCTCATCGTCGCTCAACAAAGCAGCAATCGCCAACAGCTTAACGAACTGTTGCGTCGGGGTCGAGAGTTGGTGGATGCGGGAGATTATAGTAGCGCGATCGCGACTTATCAACAAGCGGCAACTTTGGACCAGAGTAATGCGAAAATTTTCTCTGGCATTGGCTTTCTTCAAGCTCAACAAGGCAATTATAGCGAAGCGGTACGCGCCTATCAGCAAGCCCTTTCTATCGACCCCAATAATGCAGATTTTCATTACGCTTTAGGCTACAGTCTCGCTCGGGCGGGGGATAATACCAGCGCCCGAGTCGCCTATCAACGTGCCGCCGAACTCAAACCCGAAAATGTGAATCATCATTTGGGGTTGGGTGCGGTATTATTGCGCCAGGGAAACTTCAGCGAAGCCATTGCAGTTTACGAACGCGCGATCGCCTTGGATCCAGAGTATAGTGAGATTTATGCTCTTATGGGAAATGCGTTGATCGAACAAGGTCAATACCAAGACGCGATCGCCATGTTGGAGTCCGCCGCACAGCAATCCCCTAGCGATGCAGTCGTTCTCGAACAACTCGCGATCGCGCAAATTAAGGGCGGACAACCCCAAGCGGGACTCGATACGTTACAACGAGTCGTGCGCTTGAACCCTCGAAATCCTCAAGTTTACCTGGAAATGGGTCGTCTGTTGCGAGAACAGGGAAATCGCGAGGAGGCGAAAAAAGCTTACGAAGAAGCAGCACTTCTCGAACCCGACTCCTTGGAAATTCAGCAAGCCGTGGGCGAGGTTTTGCTCGAAGAAGAGGACTACTTAATGGCAATCGTCGCCTTTCGTCGAGCCACCGAACTCGATAGCGACAATGCGTTAGCTTATCATAACCTGGGTTTGGCCTTGCTAGGCCGCGATCGCACCTTGGACGCGATCGAAGCCCTCGAAAAAGCACGCGCCCTCTATCGAGAGCAAGATAATACCGAAGGTGCGAGGAAGGTTAACGCTCTCCTAAATGAGTATAAATAAAAGAGTCATTAGTCGTTGGTCATTAGTCCTTCGAGGTTAGCGGGAAAGGCGCAACTGAGAAGCACTCGGCAGCGACAAAGGTGCGTTACGCTGCGAATGGCACACCCTACAGATAGAGGCTTTGCGTAAGTCCTGATAAACAAATTAATGCAATTTTTTTTGGAGTTGCGCGAGGGGTAGGGGTAGGGTGGGTTAGGTGCGGGAATAATTTTGAGGAAAAATCCACCACTTTGTATCCGCACCGTAACCCACCACCCTGGATTTCCTAATCTACACATCAAGAGCGTCAAACCTCTTGGCTTGTCTGGACTTCTTCATTTTTAATTTTTAATTGGTATTACTGGAGCGGTGCGTTACGCTTCGCTAACGCACCCTACTGGAGTTAAAACCGATCGCCGAAGCATTACTATTGTCGATCGGAGGTTCTCGCCTTTTGAATCATTTCTTGGATGGTTTCAGCTGTAGGGTGGGTTAGGTGCGGGAATAATTTTGAGGAAAAGTCCATCACTTTGTATCCGCACCGTAACCCACCACCCTGGATTTCCTAATCATAACTGATACCAATTTCCGCGCATTTGGACTACACATCAAGAGCGTCAAACCTCTTGGCTTGTCTGGACTTCTTCATTTTTAATTTTTAATTGGTATTACTGGAGCGGTGCGTTACGCTTTGCTAACGCACCCTACTGGAGCTAAAACCGATCGCCGAAGCATTACTATTGTCGATCGGAGGTTCTCGCCTTTTGAATCATTTCTTGGATTGTTTCGGTTTCGCCAATTTCGTAAAGGCTAATTAAACCATCCTCAATGGTAAAGATTTGCTGAATTGTTGCATCCGCAAGTAAATTGCCTTGTAAATCTTTGATAACTTGATGAGCGGTAACAACATCTCGATTATTTTCGTCCGTCTCAAATTTGAGCGTCTCAAGCTCCGGTTGAATATTCTCAAATTGATTAGTCCAGTATTCGCGCACTGCGTCGCGTCCGTAAACAAAACCGCCTTCTACTCCGTTCGCCCATTTCACATCCGGGCGCATAAACGAGATAATTGTTTCAATTTCACGGTTATTAAAGGCATTGTATAATTTTTGCAGAAATTGTTGGTTTGAACTCATAGTTATTACCAGATGCTACGATTTTTGTTAAAACAAGAAAGCAGCACAACGGCAGCCTCTTCGCCATTCATTATACATTACTCCTATCCCTTCCTTGTAGCTGTAGGGTGGGTTAGGTGCGGGAATAATTTTGAGGAAAAATCCGTCACTTTGTATCGGCACCGTAACCTACCACCCTAGATTTCAGAATTAGCGGTGCGTTACGCTTCGCTAACACACCCTACTGGAGTGGTGCTACTGGAGTGGTGCGTTATATAAAATCCGGTTGAACGCTGTTGGTAAAAATCGCTGTATTCCTCATTTCTGTGGGAGTGCATTAATGCTCAATTCAGCGGATTTTATATTACGCTTCGCTAACACACCCTACTGGAGCTACTGACTTAGATAAATTAATGTGGAATCACAATGCTCATTTCCATCGCTATCTATTGCGCCAATTACCCGAGCAAGTTCATCGCATCCTGGATGTCGGTTGTGGGTTGGGTGTTTTTGCCCGAAAACTGGCAGAACGAGCCGAATTTGTGGATGCGATCGATGTTGATAGCGTTGTTTTAACAGAAGCATCAAGCCGCAATATTGCACCCAATATTCATTCCCAACAGGCTGGTTTCCTTGAAACCGACTTTCCCAAGGCATCCTACGACGCGATCGCATTTATTGCTTCGCTACATCACATGGATTTAGAGATGGCTTTGGAAAAGGCAAAAGTGCTGCTTCGTCCATCTGGAAAGTTACTCGTTCTCGGACTTTATCGCGAGGAAACTCCAATCGATTATTTGTACAGCGCTATCTCAGTTCCCCTCAACTTAATATATTTGAACGGGCATAGAACATCAACTCCATCCCCGACAACTCCCATCTCAACCCTCTCTCCTCGTTTATCCCTCGAGCAAATTGAGGCGGTGGCAAAGACTTTAATTCCCGGCTTTCGTCTCCAGAGGCATCTCTTGTGGCGCTACTCGCTAATTTGGCAAAAACATTAATTAAGTCAGGACTTACGCAGCTATGCCCTAAAACTTGCTAATAAGGTGGGCAGTCCCTCTCAAACAATGATAACGAAGCCGAATTGAGCGCAAGGGGACTTTCCACCCTACATCTCAAAGAGTGATAACGCTCCCGAATTGAACGTAAGGGGACTTCCCACCCTACATCAATAAACCCATCCCCTTGTCCCCTTGTCTCCTTGCGCCCATAATAGAAAGCGTTGGCTGGAGGGTTGTTGCACAATTTCATGATGAACCGTCGTTCTTTGTTCGCGATTTTGGCTGGAGTGGCTTTGGTGCTGCTGCTGGCGGCTGGAGGGAGTCTATATTGGATTTTGTCGAAAAGTCCGTTGCCGTTGCTGTTGACGGGGGTGAAAGATAACCCGGCAGCGGCGGTTTTTATCCCCAAACAAGCACCCGTGGTGGTTTCTCTGTTGGCAAACCCGGAACGCTTGGAAACCTTTGTGCGTTCTGCCACTCCCCTCCGACAGCGGAAACGCGCCCAAGCAGAGTTGGAACAACTTCAACAAGGGTTACTCGCCAATACCGGCGCGGACTATAACGAAGATATTCAGCCTTGGTTGGGAGATGAGTTGACGTTTGCCCTAACTGCCTCGGATTTCGATCGCGACGGGGATAACGGAGAACAGCCGGGATATTTGTGGGTGGCGGACTCGAAGGATGGAGATGCGGCGCGGGAATTTCTACAGTCGTATTATGCCAAGGATGCGATCGCGGGAACTTCGGAATTGGTATCGGAACCCTACAAAGGAGTCAATCTTATCTATCGCCGCAATTTGACCGATAATACCACCACGTCTGCCAGCGCGGTCGTCGGCGATCGCTTCGTCCTCTTTGCCAACCATCCCCGCATTCTCCGCGAAGCCCTCAACAACGCTCAAGCCGTCGATCTCAACCTCCAACGCAACCCCGCCTACCAAAAGGCTCTTTCCACCCTCCAAGGGCCGCGCATCGGCGTAAGCGTTATCGATCTCCCTGCCTTAGCCGGTTTCGTCGCCAAACAACCGGTTCCTCCAGAACTCCAACAAACCCTCACCGTGGGTTTAGCCCTCAGCCGTCAGGGGTTAATTGCCAAAACCGCCCTCGCTGGTTTCAAGGGCGACGAAAACGTCTCGCCCGCTTTATCGCAGCCCGTCAAAGCGTTGGAATTGATTCCCGCCCGCGCGATGGCAGCAGCAGCCGGAACCGATCTCCAACAACAGTGGGAGCAAGTTTCAACCGGCGTTACCCCCGACAGCGCCCCCGCCCAATTGCTCGATCGCGTCGTTTCGCGCTTGAATGAAAGTTTAGACATCGATGTGGTAGAAGAGATTTTTAGTTGGGCGCGCGGGGAATACGCGATCGCATTGTTGCCTCCCGCCGAAGAAAATCGCCCCAATTGGGTGTTTGTCGCCCAAAAAACCCCCGAAGCCGAAGCCGCCATCGCCCGCTTTGACACTCTCGCTCGCCAACGGGACTTGAGCGTGGGCAATTTTACGCTAGGAGACCGGAAAATCGCCGTTTGGACAAAATTGGAGGCGAGCGAAGAACAGCCTGCCACGCGCCTGGAAGCGTCGGTTAAAGGGGCGCGGACTCAGACCGACGATTTCGTCATTTTCGGCAGTTCTCTCGACGGTTTGGGACAAGCGTTGGGCGATGGCGATCGCTCGTTGCTGGTTAAGGAAGAATTTAAAGACGCGATCGCCTTATTGCCAAAACAAAACGACGGCTATGTTTACCTCGACTGGACTCAAAGCGAGTCTTTATTTGAGAAAAATATTCCCCTGTTCCCCATTGTTGAATTCGCCGGACAACCGCTGTTTAGAAACTTGCGATCGCTCGTTCTCAGCAGCAATGGCAAGGAAAATGGCATCGGCCGCGCGACGGTGTTTTTGAAATTTGGAACGGGACAATCTTAGAATTCACGCCTGATGTGAATTATGTCGGAGAGTTACTCATAAAGGGGCATAAGGCAACAGTTTTATTGAATTTTCAATTCCGTTTTGAGGTCTAGTGACGAATGACAAAGGACAAACGACAAAGGACGAATGACCATGATAACTTGGAATTATCGCGTTTTTCAAGATAAAGACGAGTATTGTATTCGTGAAGTCTTTTATTTAGACAATGGAACGATTGGAGGCTGTACCGAACGGAGAATTACACCAACGGGTAATAGCTTAGATGATTTGGCTCGGGACATTGAAAATTTCCAAGAAGCATTGAAACTTCCAGTTTTAACCCTTGAAGAAATTGATGCTATTGTTGCGGAACAACCGCTCCCACCTCCACGCGATCGTAGCCAAAATATCTCTTTAGAACAACTCGTCACCGAACTTAATTTAGACTGGAAAGAACAAGATGCAGTTGGTGAGGATTTAACGTAACAGCTTAATTGAGAATCAATGGACAAACCCGCGATCGCAACCCCAACTCAATCGAACTATTGCCCCCAAGCCCGCGACACCGCCATTGAAGTCGATCGCTTGGAGTTTACCTTGCTCCGGCAAAAAAATAATAGCGATCGCGCCCTAATGTCAGCCGCCCTCACCCGAGGCGCGCGCCAACTCTCTGTAGGGGGGCTAAAACGGACTCACAGCCACCTCAGCGACTCCTCCTTCGCCCTCCTCATCGCCCGCGCCTTCTTGGGCGACGACAAACCCCCCAACTTTCAACCCCTTGGGAATATTATGACTTGGATTCAAGATTCCCTCGAACTCGCCGTTCAACTTCGCGCCGTATTTGACTCGTTGGCAATCCCCCACTACATCACTGGTGGAGTGGCTTCTACCACCTACGGAGAACCCAGAACCACCCGCGATCTCAATATCGTTATCTTTGTAGCGCGATCGCAACTCGATGTACTCGTTAGCGCCCTCGAACAGGCGGGTTTTTACGTCCCCGGAGTCGAAGATGCACGCGCCGGATCGATGCAAAGTTTGGGCATTACCCATCTGACAACCATTGCGCGTGCCGACCTTATTTTAGCGGAGGAAAGCGAGTTTGACCGGCTTAAATTGTCTCGCCGTTGGGAAATTGAGATTCCCGGACGCGGGCTTCTTTATTTTGCCTCTCCCGAAGATGTAATTCTTAACAAACTGCGGTGGGGGCAATCGAGTCAATCTGAGAAACAATGGCGCGATGTTTTAGGTATTCTTAAAGTTCAAACGACCCAACTCGATTTTGATTATCTGCGAAGTTTGGGCGAGCAGTTGGAACTGACCGATGTTTTATCTCAAGCGTTTAGCGAGGCGGGTTTGGCGGATTAGCAGTTTTATTGTTTTAAGAAATTTTGAGTTTCTAAACTTACGAATTACGAATTTTATATAATTTTACCATGAACGACATAGAAGCAATTGTTAAAGATGCCGGAAATTTCCGTCGTTGCGTTGGCAAAGGACACCCTTACAAACCCCTTTATGTCAAAATTAAAATTGTTTGGGCTTGTAATTTGCGCTGCGGAATGTGCAATCATTGGCGCGATCGCGTGGAATCTCCCCTCGATCTCGATTTTTACAAAACCTTAGTCAACGAACTCGCCGAATTAGGCTGTCAAAAAATTCACCTCACTGGGGGAGAACCGACGCTGCGTCCCAACCTCGAGGAGATTATCGCCCATATTCGCGATCGCGGCATCCGTCCCACCATGACAACTAACGCCACTTTAATCGATGGCGATCGCGCTTATTCTCTCACCCAAGCAGGACTGCGTAAAGTCAACATTTCCATCGACAGTCCTTATCCAGACATTCACGACAAAATTCGAGGCATTCCCGGCGCTTGGACGAAAGCAACCGCCGGATTTCAATATTTGCGTCCCTGGCTCAAATCCGGGAGAATGCAAATTAACACCGTCGTCCATCAACTCAACTATCTCAGTTTAATCGATTTGCCCGACTTTGCCGTCTCTTTAGGAGCCGATCGCATTAATCTGATTCCAATGGACGAACATACTCCCGATTTTCAGCGATTAACCCTCGAACAAATCCAAGACTATAACCAGCGTATCGCTCCAGTTATTGCCGAAAAAGGAGTGAAATTTGGACTCATCGATAACCCCAAAAAAGCCTATATTTTCGGCGAAACTGCCGCAGAAATCGAGCAAAGTTTGACCGGACGCTATGCCCATTCCTACTACGACTCCCACCTCTGCTTTGCCCCGTGGACTCATGCTTTAATCGACCACATCGGTCAAGTTAGCGTTTGTTGTATGCTGCCCAATAGTCCAATTATTGGCGATTTACGCTCCTCCTCTTTTACCGAAATTTGGAACGGAGAAGCTTATCAAGCCTTGCGCAATCCAACTTACTTACCTTTATTTGAAACTTGTCGAAATTGCGATATGTTTTTAGAAAATAATCGGCGCTTAGAAGAGTTAGTCGAAAAACCGACTTGGGGATTCAACAGTATCAATCGAGCCGTCCGTTCTTTTAATTTAAATAGGTGAAGTGATGTAAAACAAGAAAAAACGCACGATTGATAGTATTTTTAAATAGAGCGGGAACAGCAGTCGGATACCCAAACCTTGAGCGATCCCTGAGTCGTCCCTCATATTCTGAATTCTTCTATTCTTCCAACACTAGAGTTTTAAAATAAAAAAACGCCATATAATGTCGCGAATTTTATTCCTAGCCGAACGATTTCCACCCGATATAGGCGGACTCGCCAGCAGTGCGGGGCGAATCGTCCGAAATCTCTGTCAATTGGGACATGAAGTAGATGTTTTAGTGTGGAGTCGCTACCTTCAACCCGGACAAGTTCTCAACGGTTCGTCGGAATTAGAAGAACATCAAATTGAGAGCGATTCTTCTCCCAACCCTCAAATTTATCGAGTGGGATTATATCGTCATTGGGATATGTCCATGACTCAAACCCTCAACGTTCTCGACTGGCTTCATTCCCAACGTTCCTATCAAGTCGTTTGGGGACATTATTTATTTCCTGCGGGTTTTCTCGCCGTTTGGTTCGCCCAACTCAATATCTTGCCAAGTCTCGTTAGCGCGCGGGGAAATGATGTAGACAGAGGCGCTTTTCCCCCCGGAGATTTTGCTCGCTTGCGGTGGACGTTGGAAGAAGCCGATCTAATTACGTCAGTGAGTGAAGATTTGGCAAAAAAGATTCAATTAGTGAGTGGAAGATACGATACAATTGTTTTAAAAAATGCCGTCAATACCGAACTTTTCGCTCCCACTTTATCTGCCGCAGATAAATTAGCGCTACGTCAGTCGCTAGGAATTGGCGAAAGGGAAGTTGTTTTGGGGTTTTCGGGAGAATTGCGAGAAAAGAAGGGGCAAAAATTTCTCTTACAAGGGCTGACGCAAGTGCGCCAACACCGCGACGCTTGCTTATTAATTATCGGTGAAGTGCGAGCAACCCAAGAAGCCGAACTTCAAGTTTATTCCCTGCAACATCCAGAAGATTATCAACGAATTATTATTACCGAACATTTGTCCGAACCGGAAACAGTGGCTCAATATTTGCAACTGTGCGATGTTTTTTTGCTCCCTTCGTTATGGGAAGGGTTGCCTAATGCTCTGTTAGAAGCAATGTCTTGCAGTCTTGGCTGCATTGCTAGCGATGCGGGGGGAATTCCTGAAGTTATTGTAGCAGGGGAAACGGGTTTTTTAGTCTCTCGTTCCCAACTCCATCGGTTGGGCGAGGCAATTTTGGAATATTTAGAATTGGATGAGGAAAAACGGAAACTTATCGGTGAAGCAGCGCGAGATTTAATTGTGTCGGAGTTTTCATTGGCAGCGGAAAAGAGGCGACTTCAAAAGGCGATCGCGCGTTTAATTCCCAATGATTCTTGACATCCTCCCCGGCGCGATCGCGCGGGGATTCCAAATATCACTACTTGAATTTCCTCTTTCTTCGAGCCGATTTACTCGAGTAGGTTTCCCCGCTCGAGCAGAGATCGATCTCTCGGGAGGCGTTGATTTCCGTCTGCCCGACGGTATTTGATAGCTGTTTTAATGCCGCTTTCAGAATGTTTTCTGCCGCATTTTTGTCGCGGTCGGCTACGTAACCACACTGAGGGCATTTATGAGTTCTGGTACTCAGAGTTTTGGCGACTTTCTCGCCGCAACTGGAGCATTTTACAGAAGTATTAGCTGGTTCGACAGCAATAACTGGCACTCCATAAACTTTCCCGAAATACTCTAACCATTCTCTGAATCTGTACCAAGCCGCATCGCTAATTGATTTGGCTAAATGATGATTCTTTACCATATTCCGTATCCGAAGATTTTCAATCGCTACCAAGTCGTGAGACCGGATGACGTGCCGAGCTAATTTACAAGCCCAGTCGTTACGCCTGCGCGAAACCTTTAGATGCGCTCTCCCTAATTTGTTTCTAGCTTTTGAGCGGTTCTGACTTCCCTTTTTCGTTCTTGATAATCGACGTTGTGCGCGTTTGATTTTACGTTCGTCTTTTCTCAAAAACCGAGGATTGTCTACCTGAGTGCCAGAACTGTCTGTGTAAAAGTAGTTTAAACCTACATCTAGTCCTGTCTGTTTGCCTGTAAGTTCTTTTTCCTCCTTTCTTTCATGGTCTATTAAAAACTGCGTATAATAGCCGTCGTATCTTCTAACTACTCTAACTCGTTTGATTTGTTGGAGTTGGTAGAAATGCAAGTCCCGACTTCCCCAAAGTTTGAATGTCCCGGCTTGAAATTTGTCTGAGAAGGTTAAATAACGCCTATCTTCTGATAGTTTCCAGCCTGACGTTTTGTACTCTACAGATGCTCGGATGGCGTATTTTTTGAATTTGGGAAAGCCTTTTCTACCCGGTTTCTTTTGCCGACAATTGCGATAAAATCGCTCAATTGATGCCCATGCTCTTTCGGCGTGGGCTTGTCGCGCCATTGAGTTGAGCTTGCTTACCCAAGGAAATTCCCCATTGTCTGCTAGCACCTTACAGTATTTGTAGGCATCGTTACGACTTTGAACTCGACCTTCGAGCCATGCTTTAATGATGCTGTTGCGAACGAATCGACCTGTTCGGATAGCTTGGTCTAGCTTTCCATACTGGGATGGTACTCCTTGCAACTTCATTTCATAAACGAGCATGGTCGATCGTTGGCAATGACGATAAGGTATCATAGCAGAAAATCATCCGTCGCGAACGATAGGGCCTTCTACCCACAAAAAGTGGGTATGGGAGGTTCAAAAAAAGCGCACCGCCGGGGGCGAGGTTCGAGAGCGGACATCTCACAGCAGTCATAGGTTTCACGGGGCTGTGTGCGGACGCGCTTTTCCGCACACAGCCCCTCCTCTCTGGCGCGTGTCCTTGCCTTGTGGACGGAGCGAAAAGCCGTCTTGAAAGTGTTCCTGAGCAATGCCGAAGGACGGGGCCTTATACCCAGTATTTTCGGTAAGCGGAAATTAAGGCGGTTCCAGCCTGTTCCCAAGTGTAGTGGGTTTCGATGTGGCGGCGAGCAGTTGTGGCGATTTTTTCCCTTAAACTGGGATGATTGCGCAAATAGGCGATCGCATCGGCAATTTCTTGGACTGAGTTGGGTTTAATGAGGAAAAAATGTTCGCGATCGCGGCCTAATTCTCTCACAACGGGGAGATCGCTGGCAATGACTGGCGTTCCCGTCGCCATTCCTTCGAGGACTTTCAGCGGACAGCATCCCTGAACGAGATTGCGATCGTTAAGCGTCAGCGGTGCGACAATGGCATCGCTGGCGTGGATTGCGGCGACGAGTTCGTTTTGGGGGAGGGGTTGGAGGTAGGTTACATTCCGAGGGACTCCTAGTTTGCGCGCTAAATCTTTTAAGGCTTGGACTTGTCGTTTCGATCCCGTTCCGATAACCTTAAGTTGGGCGGGAATATCGGGATTGAGTAATGCGATCGCTCTCGCGGCTAAGTTGACTCCTTGCCAAGAAGATAGGGTGCCAAAGTAGATAATTTGGGTTGAAATCGAGGAGTTGGGGGAATAGGTGAATATTTCCGTATTTACGCCATTGGGGATAACGCGGATTTTATCGGGGGAAATGGCTCTCGATAGGAGGTAATCGCGCGTTACGGTTGCAGGCGTTATAATTAAATCGGCTGCTTCTAAACAAATTTGTTCCTGGGCGAGCAATTTGTGCATTAATTCGCGATCGCCTGCTACGTCGGGGTAACGATATTTGAGTTCGATTGACGGCATTCCGTTAACTTCAAAAATGAGGCGGTCGCAATACTTTGACTTATTTAGGGCAATAGGAAATCCTTCGTAAATCGAACGAATATGAATTGCCTGGAAGTAGCGATCTTGGAGTTGGTGTTTTAATTGTTGGCGGAAATGTAATGCGCGATGAATGAGGGTTTTTCCGATTGCAGGAAGGGCAGTATGAGAAATTTGAGTTTCATTGTTTTCGCGATCGCATTGCTCGCCTGTGGGCGAAACCGTTATGAGTTTAGTTTGCCCAAATGCTTTCGCCAGCGCTTTTACAAACGCCTCGATATGCGTCGCAGCACCCTTGGGCGCGGGAACGACATCGAAGGAAATATAGGCGAGTTGGGGATGATTCACGCTACCAGCTCAAATAAAGATTATTGCTTAACATTCTTAAGCTAAAGTTAAACTTTTTCAGTTATTTTATATTTTAAGTCAAAAACGACGATTTATTACAAAATTTGAATTTATGTCAATTAATATTGAGCAATTCCAAAAAACCTGGACTTATCGAACTACCGCTTCTGTGCGTGGGTTAAGGAAAGCGATTAGACAAATTGTTGAATTCGAGCGATTTCATGAGGCTGAGAAAAATAGAGGTACGAGAGTCGCTTACATTGGGCTTATTTTTATAATTTTCGGATTTATAATTATAGGTTCAACTGGAAGTGTAGCAGACCTACCAATAGCTAGCTTTTTAATGCCGTTTGGCGTATCGTTAGCGATTCTCGGACTTGGAACTATGATTTGGGGATCCTTTCATTGGGTAGGTCACAGCATTTTTGATTTATCACCACGCCGCTACCGCTACGAATCCTTGCAAAACTTACTAGAAATTTGGCAGAAAGATTTGAAGCTTTCTCATAAGTTGAAAGTAAGCTTAGATTTGCAAAAACAGGACGATAAATCAAAATTTCAAAAACAAGAACCCTACCCCAACCACAAAGATGGAAAGATTGACGTTTACCGCGACGAGTGGCTTAAAGCTAAAGGGCAGTTTCTCGATGAAACGAAATTTTTTCTTCAAGTGACAGAACGCTATCAAGTGCGTTCGTGGACAAATGCCAATGGAAGGAATAGAGTTAGACCGGTATCTAAAGGATTTGAAATTATTTTAAAATTAAACTATCTTCCACAACGATATCCAAATTTACCGAGACTCGCAGATCGAGCGCATTCTGCAATTAAGCTTCCCGCAACTGTAGAACTGAAGAGACTGAAAATCGCAGACGAGCGACTTAAAATCAAAGTGAAGGTTCCCCCTATTCCTGAAACAGATTCCTTAAATAGCCTACTTTTTCAATCAATTGTTTTGACGTTTATGAGCGCCTACCAAGTTCTTAACTTAGCAAGAGTCGCGAATCGACAGAGATCGAGAAAATACTAAAGGACAAATTACTGTTAGCAACAAACAAATTTACAACATATTATGTTGGTTAAGAGCGAGCAACCCAAACCAAACTTATTGTATCGAACAACAGCTTCGGTTCCCCGCTTGAAGAAAGCGATCGCGGAAATTGCAGAACGCGATCTCTTCCACGAAGCTGAGGAGAAAAAAGCGACTAAAATCCACAATATTGGTGTTCTATTCACTATTATCGGATTTACTGGAGCTTTGATTAGTTATACGTTGTTTGAAGCGTTTCCACCTATAGCAACCTTCTTAATCCCATTTACTATATCGTTATTTTTTCTGGGATTTGGAACTTTTATTTGGGGTCGTATCCGCCAGAAAAAGCATCAACCCTTTAACTTATCGCAGCGTCGCTATCGCTACGAATCCTTGGGGAAATTGCTGGAGATTTGGAAAAAGGATTTGAATCTCTCTCATAAGTTGAGAGTCAGTTTGGATTTACAAAAACGGGATGATAAGTCAAAACTTGTCAAACAAGAGCCATTTTCGAGGCACAAAGATGGAAAGACGGATTTTTATCGCGACGAGTGGCTTAAAGTTAAAGGTCAGTTTCTCGATGAAACAAAATTTTTCCTTCAAGTGATAGAACGCCATCGAGTGCGCTCGTGGACAAATGTTAATAACAAAAACAGAACAAAACTGATACCCAAGGGATTTGAAATTATTTTAAAATTAAACTATCTTTCACAACGATATCCCAATGTATCCGGCTTAAAAGACCGAGCGCGTTCTGCAATTAAACTCCCCGCAACTGTGGAACTGAAGCGATTAGAGATTACCAATCGCGGACTAACGATGAAAGTAAAAATCCTACCCGATCCTCAAACCGATAATTTAAGGAACTTATTGTTTCAGTCAATTATCTTAATGTTTATGAGTGCTTATCAAACTCTTAACCTAGCCAGAGCAATGAATCAACAGCGAGGAGCTTAAGTCAGTCTATGAATATCGAACAATTTCAGCAAGGTTTAGCGTATCGAAAGACAGTGCCTATTCGTCAGCTAAAGCAAGACCTCGAAAAAATTGCTGAATTCGCTCGCTTTCATGAAGCTGAAAATAATAAAGGAAAAAAATTGACAAGGCGTGGATTTTTGTTTATTGTCATCTCCGTAGTTGGAAGCAGTGTTATTTTTGTGTTGGCTAATGCCTTGATGGAAATATCAGTATTAGTTGGTACTCTATTGGCACTACCAATATTGTTGTTGGTCTTGATGATGCCGGTAGGGATCGTCATAGCTATTTTGGGTTACGTACAACAAAAACGCCATCATTCTTTCAGTTTATTGGGCCGTCGCCATCGCTATCAATTACTACAAAGTTTAATGGAGGTTTGGCAGAAAGATTTTAATTTTTCTCAAAAACTAAAACTCAGCTTAGATTTGCGAAGGCAAGATGAGAAGGAGAAATTCCACAAGCAAGAACCCTATGCCAATCGGAAAAAGGGTAAAATTGACTTTTATCGCGATGAATGGCTAAAAGTTAAAGGACAGTTTCTCGATGAGACAAAGTTTTTCCTTCAAGTCACAGAGCGCCATCAAGTGCGTTCGTGGAAAAATGAGAATGGGAAAAAAAGAGTTAGGTCTATTATCAAAGGATTTGAAATCCTTTTAACCTTGAAATATATACCAGAGCGTTATCCCGGTGTCTTGAATTTAAAAGAACGAGCGAATTCGGCAGTACAACTACCGGCAACTGTAAAACTGAAGCGATTAAAGATCGCGGACGATAAGCTAACTATGAAGGCAAAAGTTACGCTTTTTAATAGTCGAGGAAAGTTAAAAGACTTACTCTTTCAGTCCATTATCTTAATGTTTATGAGTTTGTATCAAATTCTTAACTTGGCTAGGGCTATAAATCAACGGGAAGAAAAATTACTGGGAGAACTATAAACGTGCAAGTACAACTTTCCTGGATCGATCCAGAAACCAATACCCAACAGCAACCGCTGTTAAATACTCCTGTTGCTTTGGGGCGAACTTTTGAGCAAATGCCGACAACTTTGAAAGGCAAACAAGTTGCGCGAATTGTCCTTCGCGATCCGCGCGTTGACGATTTTCACGCTGTAATTGCCGAACGAAAAGGACGGTTGATGGTTGCCGATCGCCATTCGGTTCCCACAATCGCTATTAACGGGCGAAACTGTACCGGAGGAGAATTGCAAGATGGCGATCGCTTGTTTATTTCTCCCTTTGAAATCGAGATTCGGATTGTAAGTTCTCGTCAAGGGCCCTCCCCCCCTATTCGCACCCCTGAAAGCCTATCTTCGCCCGTTACCAGCGCGCCGGGATGCGACAAACGAGTGGGTTTTCTCTTTCCCCGACGCTGCGGACGGTTGAGTCCTGAAGGGTGTCCCCACTGCAATGGCGGCGAGATCGATCGCGAGCCCTATTTTCTCAGCAGCGAGCGATCGCTTTATCCCAACTACGGCGATTATAGTCAAGGCGAAAGCGCAGTCCCCCTTGATTTTACTGATGCCGATGCCATGAGTTTGGAAACCGTCGGCACTGATTTCGAGCAAGATATGGGGGCGAGTTGAGGGGCGAGACGTGGTTGATTTATGCTCTCGGTGGGGGTTGGGGACACCTGACTCGCGCGTTATCTTTGGCAAAAATTGTGGGGGCTAAAGCCCTTAATACAAAAGGCGTTCAAGTTCTTACCAACAGTCCTTATCTTGCCTATTTCCCGCCATCGCTATTGCCAAAAAATTGCACGATTCAAGGGATTTCTCCCTTTGCGAATGCTGAAGAGACGCGCGATCGCGTTCGAGAAATTTTACTCGCTACGGCACATAACTGTCTCATTGTCGATACCTTTCCGCGAGGATTGGGAGGCGAATTGGCGGCGCTTTTTCCCTCGCTTCCCAGGCAAAAGCGAGTGTTAATTCATCGCGATCTCAATCCGAATTATGTGGAAGCGAAAAATCTGTCTCAATTTGTCGCTCAATGGTTCGATCTTATTCTCATTCCTGGAGAAGGTTGCGATCTGCCGCTGGCTCATTTACCTCAAGTCCAGCATACACCTCCTTGGCTCATTCGCAACGCTGAAGAATTGCCCGATTGGGAAACAGTTTGTTCTATCCTCTGTTGGGATCGAGAAATAGAATCTCGACGGGTTCTCGTGTTAGCATCGGGACGCGCTGAAGAGCGATTCATTTATGGCAAACTCGTACAAGTTTTAGCTCGTTCTTATCCTACAATAGAGGTGCGCTGTTTGGCTGCTGAAAAGCCGCCCGAGTGTCCCCAGGAGTTATGGATTTCTTACTTTCCCGCCCTCGATTGTTTGCAAGGGGCAGATGTTGTGGCGGGCGGCGGCGGTTACAATACGGTTTGGGAGTGTCAGGCGGCGGGCGTACCGCTAGTTGCTTTTCCTTTCGAGCGGTTGTACGATCGTCAGGCGGCTAGGTTGAGGAAGGCGCGCGCTATTTCTGTGGGTTCGGTGGGGGAAGCGGTTGCAGCAATTTCTTGTCTTCTCAATGCGCCGCGTTTACATCGTTTTTCCCCAGGTTTTGTGAATGGTGCAACTGAGGCGGTTGAGAAAATAGAGCGAGTTATCAATTGATGGGGATTTGTGTTTGGAAAATGAATTGATGTTGGCGCTCGATGCCAAGAACTCAAGTTCATGGCTAAAAGCTTAAGTCAGTTGAAACTGACTGTGGGAGTTTGCTTTTGATTTTGGTTGTTTGGGTAGTAGGGACGTTCAATTGAACGTCCCTATGTTGAAAACGATCGATCTAGATTCTTAACCCGTTTTAACGGGTTTTAGCTTTAAGCCTGAACTTTAGTTCGGTGGCTCTATCAAATATCTCTCAATTTCTTCAGTCAATTGTCGAACGGGTAACGCCGCATCGAGGCGCAACGTCGCATTTGTAACAGAAAATTCTAAAGCTTTGCGGTACGCTGCTAAAGAAGTTCGTTGGAGGGTTTGTTTCGCTGAAAAATGCTTTTGTTTCTCGCGCTGTTTTCTCTGGTTTTCGTCCAATTCTAAAAAGACGTGCAACCCCTTAGATGGAACAAATCCCAGCGCTAAGGTTCCTTCAATAATTAGAATATATCCATCCCGCACAGCTTTCGCGGTTTGCGCTTCTAGAAAAGGACGCACCAACTGCGCTTTCGCCTGAAAATCTCCGGCGTATCCCGGTCCGGAAAGTCCCGAAAGAAATTGACGAAGCGTAACTTTGAGAATATCGGTGTGGAGAAGGAGAACGCTGTTTCCATTTTCCGTTAACTTGGCTCCCAAATTTATCGCTAAATGGGTTTTTCCCGTTCCCGGTAATCCCGTAATTGCGATCGCAGACACGATTTGAATTCCGTACAGTATGGACAAACGACAAATTAAACTTTCTGTTCTACCCCAAAGCCAACCAACATAACCGATTCGAGCGGTATTTCCTCAGTGGGACGGAGATAGTTCACAATTTTACGAATTCTTAAGTTGGGGTTGACTAATGTAATGGAATCGGATGAAATAACGCGGGTATAATTAGTTGTCATTAATAATTCGCGCGTGGCGGTATGGAAGCGGAAATGCGAGACAATGGGACGAGATTCTTCGTAGGCGCGATCGCGTAAATAATCTCCTTCTAACATCTCCGACTCTTCTTGGCGGGGAACAAACAGAAAATTGAGTTCCTGGGCCACTTCATCCCCCTTTTCCGATCGCGTAAAAAAGCCCAGATGAAATCCCGGTAACGTCTCGAGATCGGGAGGCGTGGCATACTGATTGTCCGACAAAACCTTATGTTTGAGCTTATTGTTCAACGGTTCGACATGAAACTCCGTGCGCGATCGCTCCACATCCGGCGATGTTAAGTAATGATACGTTCGTTCGGCGACCCAACTGCCAACGCAGCAATCAAAAAAAGTCTGAAACTCTGAGTTAGTCATGATAGCGGGTTTGGGTTATCGGCACAGTTGGATCGATCGTTAAGATTAGGATTCAAACAGGATAGCCCGGGGCAAAAAAATCCTAAAAATATAACACGCGATCGGATACAGCCAGTATAGTAGAAAACGCGGTGTCCATTGTTTGGAGGGTGAGATTATGGCCTTAACTGTAGAAGAACTGCTCGCGCAAGATATCTTAAAACCCGCGCGCTATCTTGGCAACGAAGTCGGTGCGGCGCGCAAACCCTGGGACAGTGCCAGCGTGCGTTGGGTTCTCACCTATCCCGAAGTCTACGAAGTGGGCGCGTCCAACTTAGGTCACATTATTCTCTACAACATTTTAAACGCACAATCGCAACAACTGTGCGATCGCGCCTATCTCCCCGCCCCAGATCTCGCCCAAAAACTGCGCGACACCCAAACTTCCCTCTTTGCCTTAGAATCTCGCCGTCCTCTCACCGACTTCGACATCCTGGGATTTAGTCTCAGCTACGAACTCGGCGCGACTAATATTCTCGAAATGCTCGATCTCGCCGGAATTCCTTTAACGTGGAAAGAAAGACTCGAAAGAGACGGCACTTCGGCACTTCGGCGAGGCTCAGTGGCCGCTACGCTCAGTGCAGGGGAGACGGAGATAAAAAATAATTCCCAATTCCCAATTCCCAACAGGTCGATTGGACATGGCGAGGAAACCTCGCCGTCCCTCGACCTCAATTCCCAATTTCCCCTCATCTTTGCGGGAGGACAAACCGCCACTTCTAACCCCGAACCCTACGCCGACTTCTTCGACTTTATCGCCCTTGGCGACGGCGAAGAGGTTCTCCCCGAAATTGGCGAAGTTCTCCAACAAGGCAAAGCAGCGGGACTTTCGCGCCAACAACTCCTCCTCAACCTGGCGCAAGTTCCCGGCGTATACGTCCCCATGTTCTACGACATGGCAGAAGACGGTTCCGTCCATCCCAATCGTCCCGATGTCCCCCAACGCATCCTGCGGCGCGTCGCCACCCCCCAACCCGAATATTCCATCGGCTTAGTCCCCTACGTCGAAACCGTTCACGATCGCCTAACGGTGGAAATTCGCCGGGGATGTACCAGAGGATGTCGCTTTTGTCAACCCGGAATGTTAACCCGTCCCGCGCGCGATGTGGAACCGGAAAAAGTGGTCGATGCCATTGAAAAAGGGATGCGGGAAACGGGATACAACGAATTTTCCCTCCTTTCTCTGAGTTGTTCCGACTATCTTTCTCTGCCTGCGGTGGGAATGGAAATTAAAAACCGCCTCAAAGATGAGAATATTTCCCTGTCCCTTCCCAGTCAGCGCGTAGACCGTTTTGACGAAAATATTGCCAACATTTTAGGCGGAACGCGGCAACCCAGTCTCACGTTTGCGCCGGAAGCGGGAACGCAAAGAATGCGCGATGTTGTCAATAAGGGACTGACCAATGAGGAGTTGTTGCGAGGCATAAAAACGGCGGTTCAACAGGGTTGGGATAAAGTTAAACTCTATTTTATGATCGGTTTGCCGGGAGAAACCGATGTGGATATTTTGGGCATTGCCGAAACGTTGCGCTGGTTGCGTCGCGAATGTGCGACGGAAGGACGCAAGCGCCTCAATTTTACCGTGACGATCTCCAATTTTACCCCCAAACCCCACACTCCCTTTCAATGGCATTCGGTTTCCACTGCCGAGTTTTTGCGCAAACAGGAATTATTAAAAGCAGAATTGAGAAAAGTGCGCGGGGTGAAGGCAAATTTTACCGACGTTCGCATCTCTGCAATGGAAGACTTTCTCGGACGCGGCGATCGCAAACTATCCGCCGTAGTGCGTCGCGCGTGGGAGTTAGGCGCGGGGATGGATGCGTGGTGGGAAAGTATGGACCGCGCTTTTGCAGCGTGGGAACAAGCAATTATCGATTCGGGTTTGAATTGGAAGTATCGTCAAGTTGAGGAAGGGGAATGGAATGTGATGGACTCGCGCAACGAACGTATCGAGTCCAAGGGCAAGCGTCCTCAATACAGTTGGGACGAACGGTTGAACGCGCGCCTGCCGTGGGACCATATTAATACGGGAATTGATAAGGATTGGTTGAAAGGGGATTTACAGAAGGCCTTGGATGCGACAACGGTTCCCGACTGTGCCTTTGAGGGATGTTCTCTGTGCGGCATTTGCGGCGCGGACTTCGGACAAAATGTGGTGTACGAACCGCCTCCCATTCCCAAGTTTGAGGGACAGTTCCAAGGGCGAGGCGATCGCGTCCAACGGTTTCGGGTAAAATTTGGCAAACTGGGCGAGTTGCGCCTGTTGAGTCATTTAGATTTAGTGCGCTTGTTCGATCGCGTGGTGCGTCGCGCTTCGCTTCCCATCGCTTTTACCAATGGGTATCATCCCGGACCTCGAATCGCGATCGCCTCTGCGTTATCGTTAGGGATGACGAGTGGCGGGGAAGTTGTCGATTTTGAGTTGACGCGACGGATGGAAGTTGAGGAGTTTCGCGCAAAGTTAGGGGAAAAGTTACCCGCAGATATTCCCGTTTACAGCGTCGAAGAGGTGGATGTGAGGTCTGCTTCGGCGAATAAGTTATTGGAGAAGGCAGAGTATGTGTTAACCGTTACGGGGGAAACAGAAGATGCCCTTTCTTCGATGCAAGATTGGGTTGATGCGGTTAATCAGAGTACAGAAATTTTATTCGAGAAGACGACCAAATCGGGGAAAACGCGGGAGATTAATTTGCGCGATCGCTTGTTTTCTTTAACCCTTGAATCCGATCCATCTCTAGCCAAAGATGAATCCAATTCCCCCCTTGTTAAGGCGGGCCAGGAGGGATCGATTTCCCTTACTAAGGGGGGCCAGGAGGGATCGATTTCTTCCCCAATAAAAGAAATCCAACTTCGCTATATCGGCAGTTGCCAAAATGACGGAACAGTTTTACAACCCGAACACTTAATTTATATGCTCGAGCAAGTTTCCGGGGAAAATATCGAGTTAGTCCGCGCCCACCGCGAACGATTAATTTTAGCTTCCCAATGTTAAAGATCGAGCGATTCAGTTACAAGAAAATTGAGTATCCCAGATGTCGGCAAAAGATGTTTACCACAACGCTGTTGAATCTGCTCTAATCGAAGAGGGCTGGAATATTACAGCGGATCCTTACAAAATTGCGTACAAAGATGCCGAACTTTATGCCGATCTAGCAACAGAACCGCCCATTGCTGCCGAACGAAACGGACAAAAAATAGTTGTAGTCATTGAAAGTTTTGTGGGACATTCCCCAATGCAAGACTTTCATTCGGCTATTGGGCAGTATGTTATTTGTCGCCAGCTTATTACGCTGACAGAGCCGGAATATGAGTTATATATGGCAATCGACGATATTACGTATGAAAACTTTTTTATAAGAAAGTCCATGTTAGGCGTAATTGAAGAAAACAATATGCTACTGCTAGTTGTCGATATCGAACAGGAGAAAATCGTGCAATGGAAAAACTAAATCGTTATCGCAAACTGATTAAGAAAACCTTGACAGAATACCACGAATGGGTATCAAATACGCCGCAAGATGGAATTGAAGAATGTATAGCATTTGACGAAATTCGCGACCATTACTTTTGGTTTCATACGGGTTGGAACGGCAAGGAGAGGGTTGAAGGAATAGCGGTCTATTTGCGCATTCGCAACGGCAAAATTTGGGTCGAGGAAGATTGGACAAAACAGGGAATTGTCAACGATCTATTGAGTGCAGGCGTTCCTCGCGAAGACATTGTTTTAGGATTTCAGCATCCGAGTAAACGACCCTTGACCGAATTCGCGATCGCCTAATTGGAGGAGCCGTTTAAAATAAAGTCATTGTTACCTACCGAATTTCATGTTAAAACGAATTTATATTGACAATTTTCGCTGTTTAGTTAATTTTGAACTAGAATTTGACGCAATTAATTTGTTCTTGGGAACGAATGGATCGGGGAAATCAACCGTTTTTGAAGTTTTGCAAAAACTCCAAGCCCTTATCGGCGGTGACAAGGTAGACGGAACATTTAAATTTGCAGACTGTACCCGCTGGCAAACTTCGCCCATTCAACGCTTCGAGTTAGAAATCCTTGGAAACGAAGGTCACTATAAATATGAATTGGGAATTAATCGCACTTGGGATAAATGCCGCGTTGAATACGAACGCCTATGGTTTGATAATCAACCTTTACTAAAATTCGAGTTAGGTGAAGTTCAACTTTACCGAGATAACTACTCTGCCGGTCCGCAATACCAAAATGACTGGTCGCAATCTATGCTTCCCTCATTGCTACCAAGAAATGACAATACGAAGTTAACTTGGTTTCGAGAACGAATAGCGCGATTTATTATTGTGCAAATTATTCCCGATTTGATAGCAGATGAAAGTCACAAAGAACAAAGGCATTTAACGCCAAAGTTGGAAAACTTTATTTCTTGGTATCGGTACCTTTCCGAAGACCAAGGAAAAGTCGCCGAAATTGGGAACCTATTAAAGAATGTATTAGATGGATTTACGAGCTTTAAATTTGAGCGCACTGGATCGGAAAATTCAGTGTTATATGTCCGATTTTCTAGTTCCGAAAATAGAAATAAAGAGATTAGCTATAGATTTGGAGAATTATCCGACGGACAAAAAACGTTAATTGCTTTGTATGCTCTTATTTATGGCACTAAATTTGAAGACTATACTTTGTGTATTGACGAACCTGAAAACTTCTTGGCTTTGCCAGAAATTCAACCCTGGCTCATCGAGACCTACGATCTGTGTAGTGAAGATCAGCTTCAAACATTATTAATCTCACATCATCCCGAGTTAATCAACTACCTTTTAGCTTCACCCATTGGCTATTGGTTCGACCGTCAAAGTAATGCTCCTGTACGAGTGAAACGAATTAGTAATAAAATGGGTGAAAATTCCGGCTTACCTGTTTCAGAATTGATTGCACGGGGATGGTTAAATGAGCCTGCGTAGAGTACAAATTGTCATTCTCTGCGAAGATAGACAACAAGAGGTCTTTGCACGCTATTTTCTAAAAAAAAGAGGCTTCACAGGGAAAATAAGAGTAAACTGCTGTCCGCCAGGTAGCCAATCCGCAGAGCAATATGTACGAACTCAGTATCCAGTAGAAGTAAAAGCCTACCGTCAAAATAAAAATCGTGTTTCTATTGGATTAGTCGTGTTAATTGATGCAGATAAAGAGACTTCAAAACAGCATTTCAAAGAGTTGGAAGACGCTCTCGAAAACGATTCCCAACAAAATCGCCAATCAGATGAAGCTATTGCAATATTTGTTCCTAAACGCAATATTGAAACTTGGATTGACTATTTACGAGACTATAAAAATGTTAATGAAGAGGATGAATATCTGAAATTTACAAAAAATGAAGCCTCTTGTAAACCCGATGTAGGCAAATTAGCCGAGCGATGCCGTTCCCAAGATTTACCCAAAAATGCACCGCCATCGCTGAAGAATGCGTGTGAAGAATTGCAGAGACTATTGCTTCTACTAGGATAAGCTGTTGCTCGCTTAAACTGAGGCAACAATATTACTCTTATTATAGACTTTTAAAACAATGAGAACTGAGCAATCAATTTTCACAGTCAAGGAACTAACATCAGCTTTCGGGAAGCTATCAGCAGCTCAAAAAAAGAAGATTCATAATTTATCGGACGCAGAACTGGAAGCGTTGTGCGAAGAGATGTATGATTTTGAGGAAGGTCTTGCCGATTTAGACCATTGGTTAGATGTCATCGTTCCAGAAAGGAGAGCGCAGTATTAGGCGACAAAGATTCGAGCAATTCAGACGCAAATCAAAAATCTTAATAGCATCCCACGGCGAATAAGTCAATTGAATGTAAGCATTCTTTACGAAAGATGCCTCGGGGTTTGAGTGTCCGAGCAAACGCTTTTTAACCGAGGCGCGCTTCGCGCGTTCCTTCCCAACTCATAATCCCCAAAACCTCCAAAGTCCGTTATCGCAACTCGAGTTGAGGAAATTGAGAACGAGTGGCGGGTTTATCGGGTACAATAAGTAGGTGGGCAAAAATAAACGCATAACCTCGAAAACCGTATTCCTTGCCAGGTAAGGGTTTTAGCTGGAGATATTGTTCTTTTAATTACGCCCACCTACTTAGTTATCGCCGCGCGCATGAAGGTTTTCTCCCAAAGAGCGCTTGAAATTAAAGGCTAAATCGCCCCCTCTTTTTCCGATATTAGAATATAATGTGCTTTGTTATTAATTGTAACAACAAAGCCAAGAAACCATGCCAATGCGAAACAAAGTCGGAGAATTCCTCGATAGTCAAGGAATTTCAGTGTATCGAATGATTCGGGATGCCCAAATTTCGGATACGACAGGTTATAAGTTGGCTGCCGACGCAGCCTACTTGCCTTCGGGGAAAGTGCTGGAAGCAATTTGTAAGGCGTATAACGTACAGCCTGGGGAGTTACTGGAGTGGATTCCCGAGGAAACGTAAAATTGTTGGGAGAGGCGATCGCGACAGTAGCGTGTTTGATGCTACTATTGAGGCGCGATCGCGTCTACCCAGTGTATTGACCGGGAAAATGGTATCGGAATGGGATGCAATTCAAAACAATTCTTCTCCACTAACGATCGCGCGCCTGAGTGAAGAGTTCGCAGATTGCGGACTCAACGCAGGACAAACCGTTATCGTTCACACATCTATGAAGAAGCTGGGTTGGGTTTGCGGAGGCGCAGAAACCGTCATTCGTGCCTTACTCGAGAGACTCGGTTCTTCCGGGACGCTGGTTATGCCAACTCACACAACCGATAATACCGACCCATCGAGCTGGGAGAATCCTCCTATCCCTCAATCTTGGTGGCAGATTGTACGCCAAAACCAACCGGCCTTCAACCCAGCTATAACCCCGACGCGCGGACTCGGCGTTATACCCGAATTATTTCGGACGTTTCCCGGCGCGCGCCGCAGCAATCATCCCATTCTCTCGTTTGCCGCCTTGGGTTCTCGCGCTGAGACGATTGTAGCAGACCACGCTTTAGAGGAAGGATTGGGCGATCGCTCGCCTTTGGGCCAACTCTACGATCTCGATGGATATATTCTCTTGTTGGGGGTGGGACATGAGAGTAATACGTCTCTGCATTTAGCCGAATACCGCGCCCGTTTTCCCGGCAAACAATATTTTCAACAAGGAACTGCCATGCTTGTTAATGGTGCTCGACAATGGGTAGAATTTGAAACGCTGGAGTTGGATGCGGAAGATTTCGAGCGTCTGGGAACAGCCTATGAAGCGGAACAGCATATTTCCCCTTGTCGCATCGGCAACGCAGAGGTTCGTCTCCTCAAACAGCGTCCTTTGGTCGATTGGGCGGTACAATGGATTCAAGAACATCGGGATTGACGCGCTCTAAAATGAAAGCCAACGCGATCGCGCGCTACCCCCAAACGGTAAACCCAAACCCACCTTCGCTCTCTCCCAAACACGGCGCTCCCCACCGTTCTCACGCTCGCGCGACGAGTTCGAGGTTGCTTCCCTGCCAACCAAACCCAAACGAGGGAGCAAAGGGCTGCGATCGCTCAATCAAATGTCGCCGACGACCGCCAATTCCCCGCGAGGACTCGACACGGGCTTTTGTCCTGCGATCGCTCGTCCGCCACCGCTCGCAAACTGATTTTCCCAGATGAAGGCTTAACTCCACCCCCGAGCAGCAACCAAGACGAACTGGCATTCAACCTAAATTTTTACCCCTTCCAAGGACAAACCCTTAAGGATTTGGACTTCCCATTTCTGTAGCGACGGGCCCTTTCGGAATTTCGACCACAGGGCGATTGACAGCAATCATCAACCGGTCATCGCTAGCGTGCTGGGGTTTCGTAAGGACTGCGGTGGAACTGGGGGGAGGTGTGCCGTCCGTCGCCAGTTTCCAACTCGATCCCGACGGTCCTGAAAGCAGTCCTGAAAGCGTTCCCACAACCACCGCCGCGATCGCGCTTCCTCCCCAAATCGCCGCCCGTTGCAGTCGGCGTTGGCGAAGGCGCTCAAAGACTCCGCGAGTTGTTTCTTCTGCGGATTGTTCGCTTTGGGGTACCGGCAGGGTTTGCAGACCTTGGCGGAGTTTGAGCAATCGTCGGTAGAGTTGCTGAACCTCAACATCGCCATCCAGCCATTGCTGAACCTGTTTGCGCTCGGCTGCGGTTGCTTCGCCGTCGAGGTAAGCGCTGAGTAGTTCAAAGCGATCGCGCTCCCAACTATTGAGAGAAGGCGTACCATTCATGGGCTGTCGCATCGGTTTTGGAGAATCAAAGTCAAACTGAGTCATAGTGCATCACCTAGTCATAATGCGCGCCTTACAGCACTCCTAGCAAAAGGTCGTTTTCTCCCGATTTATACCCTTTATCATAAGGGAATTTCTCCAACAATTGTAGCCTGTTTCACACAAAATTACTGACACTCTAAATAAGGTTGCAATTCGGCTTGCAATTTCGCTCTCGCCCTTGCAATTCTCGATTTAACCGTTCCGAGGGAAACGCCGGTCATTTCGGCAATTTCTTCGTAGGCAAGACCTTGAATTTCTCGCAAAACAATTGTCGTGCGAAAGGCTTCAGGGAGATCGGCGATCGCCACTTGCAATTGTTCGTAAAATTCTCGCGTCGCCAGGGTGTCGTCGGGACTAGGAGCATCGGCTGCTATTTCCCAGGTCATTTCCCCATCGTCCATCTGTCGGGGGGCATCTAAAGATAGAGGGGGAGCCACTCGCTTGCGCTTGCGCAATTCATCATAAAATAAATTCGTGGCAATTCGGCTTAACCAACCCTTAAATTTCACCGGCTCGTTTAAACGTTGGATATTGCGATAAACGCGAATCCAAACTTCCTGGGCGAGGTCGGCGCGGTCTTGCCAATCGGGAGCCAAATGGTATAAAACTTTATCGACGTGGGATTTATAGCGGCGAAGCAACTCGGCAAAGGCCGCGCGATCGGGTCTGACACCTTCCTGACAGCGCAAAATCAAATCGTAGTTGGGCAGTTTATCGGGGGGAGACACCGTGTCGGAATGAGAGGGGCTTGTCAGGGGACCCTTAACCGTTGACCAGGTTGCAGAAGCGGAAATTGATTGATTCATGGGCTCGATTCGATAGGCACGATTTCTATCCTCCTTTTCACAAGACCTCTCCGTTGTCGGGAAAGTTCCCCCGAGGTGGGACTTTTGCCTTTGGGTCGAATTGGGAGGGAACGCGCCGTTGGGATCGAACTTTCACGATTGCCCGAGCGAGGGTCAAAATCGAACGCTTCGCCATTGGCGGTTAATTACTCGAGGCGGCTTTCCCTTCATAATTTGGCGCATAGGCTTCGAGCAAGCTGCTCACTTGCTTGAGCATATCGACCCCCTCGGTTTTGCCGCCAGATTTAATGGGTTCGCGTCCGACGCTAACATCGGGTCGGACGAGATTGCGCGAAATCGCTTCTTCGATTTGCTGATTGATTAATTCTTGCAGTTCTTGTTTGGCCTTAGCCCGTTGGAAGCTCGCTCCTTCTTCGGTGGTGGCGTAAAGGGGGGGCAATCGGTTGAGGGCGTAGGCGGCAATATCCCCCACATCCAAAACGCGATCGCTGGTGGCTTCAATTTCGGCGACGCGCGCAATTGCTTCGCTGAGGACTAACTCTTCCATGACGTTAATAAATTGCTTGCGCGGAACGGCGACCACTTCCCCGGTTAACAGCGATCCCATTAAACGGTCGAGTGCCATGTACTCTTCAATGGTCAGTTCCGAAGCCGTATCGCAGATGCGTCCGACTTCGGCTTCCATTGTGGGAGTGAGATATCCGTCCTGTAAAGCTTGTTCTACAATTTCTTCAATACTCATCGCCTTAAATCCCTTGTCCTGTTCCTTCACTCTATTTAGTCCAGTTCGGGCTCTATCATAATCCTTCCCCTCAAGAAGACCAAAATTTTAACTGAGTTTCTCTAACTCGATAAACCTTTGTCTCAATTGGCACGACTTTGAGAGAATCGTTTCAACCCCCTTGCCTTAAATTCCTATTCAAACCCTCGCTCTCTCCAAGGAACTGGATCGATCGCATTGCCATGTACGTATAATCCCCAGTGGAGGTGAGGGCCGGTTGAAGAGCCGGTCGAGCCAACTGCACCAATGGGTTGACCGGCTCGCACCACGTCTCCCTCTCTAAAATAAATCTTACTCAAATGCAAGAAAATACTGAGTACCCCTTGGCCGTGGTCGATACCAATAGTGTTGCCGTGTACGCGAAACCCCTCAGCTTCCTTGCCGACGAGGGCAATGCGACCGGCTGCTGGAGCGATAACGGCGGTTCCGGTTGAAGCGGCATAATCCACGCCGCGATGGTAATAGTCCTGTGCAAATACCCCATTGTAGTAGCGGCGCACCCCAAAGATGGTTGAAACTCTGCCGGTTGTCGGTCGCAGGAAAGCCCCGTTCCAGAACTTTTCGGGCGTGACGAGGGTTTTGAACGCAGCGACGCGACTCAGTTCCACCTCCGTGGCATTGCTGCCGCCCCCGGCGAGGCGAATGCGCTGGGTGGGAAAGGTGCGATCGCGCAGTTGAAGGTTGAGGTTGCGCGTTTCTCCATCCCCCCCCACTTGCAATGTCAGGGTTCCGGGACGGTCGAGGGGGGTGGTGGGAATTAAAGCGCGGTAGCGGTTCGGACCCAGGGGAAAAATGGGATAGGTCTTGCCATTGGCGGCGACGCTGGCTTCCGAATCGGGATCGTCGAGTTGGATAACCGCGCTGAGGGTATCGCCCAGTTGCGGGTTGCTGGGGTTAAGGGAGACTTGGAGGGCCGACGCGGGTTGGGCGACGAGGACGGCGAAAAATGCTGTCATCGCGCCTCCCTGACTCAAAGGGTTACAAAATTGAAAAAAGGACATCAAAGTTTTAATAGGCTTGCAAAAATCCAACGGACTTCAAAGAGTACAATAAGCAAAGGCAAGGGTTCACCCTTTGTGCTTGAGATAGGCGATGGCGTGCCGCCAAATGGTCACGGGCTGCTCGGAGTCGTCGCGCAGGCAAATACAATGGGTATCTTGCCAAAATACCGTCCCTGTCATAAGGTCGCCAGTTAGCAGCTTAATTTCAACTCCTTGATTTTCTTTAATAAATTCTTGAACTTGGCGAAAATTAGGCAATCCGGTTTCAAGCTCGTTCATAAGCACCGCTCAATTTATGAAAAATTCTCTGGTCACTGAGTTTAGCAAATATCAAGGCTTAGGCAATGATTTTATCTTAATCGATAATCGCCACCATTCCGAACCTCTCATTACTCCAGACCAAGCGGTACAGTTATGCGATCGCCATTTTGGAGTGGGGGCGGATGGGGTCATTTTTGCACTGCCGGGACAACACGGCACCGACTATACAATGCGGATTTTTAACAGCGACGGGTCGGAACCGGAAATGTGCGGCAATGGCATTCGCTGTTTGGCTCAATTTCTCGCCGAGTTGGAAGGCGTTGACCCCGATGACGGACGGCAATATCGCATTCACACCCTCGCTGGGGAAATGGTGCCCGCGCTGCAAGGCGACGGGCAAGTGACGGTGGATATGGGACTGCCCCAATTGCTGGCTTCTGAAATTCCCACCACCCTCGCGCCGCCCGAGAAAAAGGTTATCGATCGCCCCCTCGAAGCCGCCGGACAAACCTGGCAAGCCACCTGCGTCAGCATGGGAAACCCCCACTGTATCGTTTTTGTAGACGATGTAAACGAAATTCCCCTCGAGACTTTCGGTCCCCAATTCGAGCATCACCCCAGTTTTCCCCAGCGCACCAATACCGAGTTTGTGGAAGTGGTGCGATCGGATTATTTAAAGATGCGCGTTTGGGAACGGGGTGCGGGGATCACTCTCGCCTGCGGCACTGGCGCTTGTGCCTGCGTCGTCGCTGGCGTGTTGACCCAACGTTGCGATCGCGCTTGCACGGTGGAACTTCCCGGCGGCTGTCTCGACCTCCACTGGTCGGCAGAACAGGGACGAGTTTATATGACCGGCCCCGCACAGCGCGTCTTTCGAGGAAAATATGATTGGTAAATCGCCCTCGATAGGACACAATCAAAACATAGACGATCGATAAGGGAGAATATTTGGCGTGAGCGGCGGGATCTATCTCATCCACGAAGACGACCGACTGGTGGAAATGGCGGAAAAACCCTACGACTCAGAGGCTCTATTACAAGAACTTCTGGAGAAGTACCCCAATCTCCTGGCGGTAGACCGGACGGACGACCGTCATCCCCGACGTTGGCTGCTGGTCAGGCGCGTCGTTGGCGCGCTGAGCGAGGACACGGAAACCGAACAGTGGTCTCTCGACCGCCTGTTTCTCGACCAACAAGCCATTCCGACCCTGGTCAATGTTCGGCGCAACGACGACCCGCAAATGCGCAAAGATGGCATCGGTCAAATGTTGGACTACGCAGCCAATGCGGTCGTCTATTGGCCTGTGGAGTCGATTTTGGCTCAGTTTGAAGCTAACTGTCGCAGCGTCAACCGCGATCCCGAACAGGTGTTTGAGGAGTTTTTGGGAAGCAATGCTGAGGAGGAGGAGTTTTGGCAGCAGGTGAAAACGAATCTTCAAGCGGGTAAAATTCGCTTGGTTTTTGTCGCCGATCGCATCCCGGCTGAATTGCAACGGGTGGTGGAGTTTCTCAATAAGCAGATGGATCCGGCCGAAGTTTTGGCGTTGGAAATTAAGCAGTACGCGAGCGAAGATGGGATGAAAACTCTCGCGTCTAAGGTCATCGGTCAAACGGCAGAAGCACTTCAGAAAAAGTCGAGTACGTCTCGGGAAAGGCGGCAGTGGAACGAACGCTCGTTTTTGTCGGAGTATCGCTCGAGGTATGGCGAGGATGAGGCGGCGGTGGTCGAACAAATTTATGAGTGGGCGACGGATTATTCGCCGATTATTCAGGTTGCTTGGGCGACGGGCGATACCTATGGCGGCTTTGCGGCTAAGTTTAAGTCTCACAAAAAAAGTGCCGAATTGTTTTTTGTGGGCATTGATGGAATTTTTCAAGTTGCGTCGGATGTTTATGCGAATTTACCCCCCTTTGATAGCGACAGTGAATGGTACGAACTGATTGCGAAAATGAGTTCGATTGGTTTGGCTTTGCCGACGAATCCTTTGGAGAGACGGTTGCCGAATTTTCAGTTACCGACGCTGTCGGATGAGTCTACACTCGAACAGGTTTTATCGACATTTGATTGGGTTTTGGAGAAAATTAAGGGGGCGAATTCTTGAGGGAAGAAGGGGAGAATTCAGAATAGAAGAATTCAGAAGGGGAAAAAAATGTGGAAGGAAATAAAGATATATTTCACGAAACATCTGCACGCCGAGAGAAAATTTTGGATAAAACTTTTCCCTTTGTTCTTGTTTTTCCACCGTCGATTGGATTTCAAACCAATGACTCATTGACCAATTGCTGCCCTTAACAATTACTTTACAATGACCGGCTAAACTGGAGTGCGATCGCAGTTTTCAAACTTATGAGTGCCTTTAACGCACAAAAACCGAAAAATGTCAAGGGTTTTCGTTTTATGGCGATCGCGCTGCTGAGTTGCGCGATCGCGCTTTTCCTCTTTTACTCGACCAACCGACTTCCCCCCTCCCCCATGACTTTCGACCCCCGTCTGCTAACCGACCCCTTTCTCCAACTTCCCACCGAAAATTCCGTTCGGGTTGCGTGGTTTACTGAATTTCCCGGTACCCAACATCAAGTCTACTACGGTAAAAACTTTCAAGAAAGTGTCAGTGCAACGACCCAAAAATTAACCCGCGCCCGCGAAGATTCTAAATCGCGAGTTGGCGAGCAAACCGAAGACGGACAGCGCTATGAAGCGCCCGCCCCTCGCGACATTTGGCGACACGAAGCAGTTGTCGGAGGACTCGTCCCCAACCAACGAATTCCCTACCGGGTTAGCAGTTTCACCGAACGAGGAGAAGAAATCCGCAGCCGAGAATTTACCCTCGCCCCCAAACCCAAACCAGGAACTTCCCTCAACATTTTACTAACGTCCGACCACCAACTGATGCCGATGACGGCAGCTAATCTTCAGAAAGTCGCCGAAACGGTAGAATCAGTCGATGCAATTTTCCTAGCGGGAGATTTAATTAATATTCCCGATCGCGCTTCGGAATGGTTCGACGATAATCGCGGCGGAGCATTCTTTCCCTGTTTGCAAGGTTTAGCCAATTATACCCTAAAAAAAGGAGGAACGACCGTCACTTATACCGGCGGTGAATTAATCCAACACGCTCCATTGTACGCCGCGATCGGCAACCACGAAGTCATGGGTCGCTACTCGGCGCGCCGGGGATTAAACAAACAATTTGGAGATGCCGTTCCCCGCGCAACCGCCGCGACCGACTACGATCTTATCGCGTCTCAAATTAACCCGCGCAACGACTCAAATGTGCGAGACGCTTGGATTAAAAGCAATTCATTCAATACCGATACCTACGAAGAAATTTTGACCCTTCCCCAAAGCATTCCTGGCGGCGAAAAGTATTACGCCGTTACCTTTGGGGACATTCGTCTAGTTACCCTTTTCATTACTAATATTTGGCGATCGCCCGACCTTAAAGATACGGCAACCGGTCGCTATCGAGAAGCTGTCCGAAACTACAATAAGCCGGAAAACTGGGGTCGCGGACAGCATATTTTTGAACCTATTGCTAAAGGCAGTCCTCAATATCAATGGTTGGAACAAGAACTGAATAGTCCTGAATTTCAACAAGCCAAATATAAAATTGTCATGTTCCACCATCCTCCCCACAGTTTGGGAGATAATATTGTTCCTCCTTATACCGATCCCGTTCCTTTGGTTCAGTACGCCCCTGACGAGAAAGTTAAATCCGTACGCTATGAATATCCCATAAAAGATGATTATCTGATCCGAGATATCGAACCTTTACTTAACGAAGCAGGCGTTCAACTGGTTTATTTCGGTCACTCCCATCTTTGGAATCGCTTTCAAAATTCAAGGGGGATTCATTTTTTAGAGTCTTCCAATGTTGGCAATAGTTATGGGGCATATATTGGAGAGAAAAAGCGACCCGTTCCTGCAGGATTTAAAGAAACCTATGCCGCTGTCGGAGATCCAAACGGTTTAACTCCTATTGTTCCGACTCTCAAGCCTTTAAAGGACGAACAAGAGCGACCGCTTCCTTATCTTTCGAGTAATGATATTACTGTTTTTAGTATTTTAGAAACGCGCGCGGGAACGGTTAGCAGTTATCGTTTTGACACGCGCGATCCCGATTCCCAAGTGATTAAGTTTGACGAATTTAAATTGACAGATTAGACTTTATTCATCAATTATTAATTGACAGAACCAGTAAAGTTCTTGAAATCAAGCAATTTCATCTAAAGCTTTTTGCATTTGATTCACAACCTGTTGGTAACACGCATCGACATAATCGCGATCGCTGACTGCCGCTCGGCCATAACGCTCAAAGAAAATCGGGGGACAAACGCGGGTATGAATTTGTACGGGCAAGGGGATATTGGGTAAAGGGCCGATGCTGAGAAGCCAAGGCAGTCCGAGATAGACGGGAAAGACTTCGGGATCGACATCAAACAGCCACGGCATTCCCCATTGATGCAGCTTTTGGGCAAGGGGGTATAAATCTTCGAGGATAATGAGGGTATCGTGAGCGCCCGTAGAGACGACGGGAATAATGGGTGCTTCTTCGCGCAGAGCGAGTTTAATAAATCCCTTGCGTCCGGCGAAATGAATTTGATGGCGCTGGCGATGGGGACGGAATAAATCTTGCGCGCCGCCGGGATAGACGGCAACGGCTGCATTTCTGCGTAGGGCCGCGATCGCCATTTTGGGATGGGCTTGAATTGCCCCGCATTGTACAGCTTGGGCGGCAATTTCAGGCGACACTTTCCAGGATTTGGGGTGCATCAACCCATAGAGCAAGCGTTCGGTTCCGAAGCGTCGAAACCAATCGCACATCACCATGAACATATCGGGGGAGGCGATGCCGCCGTTGTGGGAACCGACAAAGAGGATTTTGCCGCTTGGGGGGACGTATTCCCATCCTTCTGTGGTGGCGCGGAAATAGTAACGATACAACCATTCCCAAATGGGCAGCCAAGCTTCGATGACAGTGCGATCGCGCTCATCTAGGGACCAACCGTCGAAGGGCGTTCTAGATTGACGATTTTGGCTCGGCGATGAGGTCTGGTGGGGAATTTGGGCGTTGCGAAAGGCACTTTTCAAGGGTAGATCTGGAGATGAGATTGAGTTTAATATAGCGGTATTCCTTTGATGCGGGCAAATGTTCGATTCCACACTTGAAATTCTCAACGGCGATCGCATTCGCAAGTACGCTCTCTGGCAAAACGCGGAACGGCTTTGTTATGCTAGGGTGTTGGAGTTGTGGCAAGTTGACAAAGAGTTCCGTTCGTTCTTCCTCTCGCTGCTGTCGGATGTACCCTTTTCTGCCTATCGTTGGGAGACTCCCGCGATCGCGAATTCCTCAATTAACCGCCCTTTTGAATTCGTTCTTCTCGATTCTCCAGGATTGGCACGCGCTTCCGATGCAGCCACCTACAGGGAGTATTTTACAACCGACGATAGGGATGATGGGATTGTCGTTTTTGATAATTTGGGCAAAGACGCGACGCTTGTTGTCCCCTCACCGCGCGCTTCAAACTCCGCCTACCCCCACCTCGCTACCTTCATTCGCCGCGCCCCAGACGCGCAAAAACACGGCTTGTGGCGCATTGTCGGACGAACTGTACAACATCAACTCCGCGATCGCCCGCTATGGTTGAGTACAGCGGGAGGAGGCGTTTCTTGGCTTCACGTTCGCTTGGATTCTCGACCCAAATATTACGGATTTAAACCTTACAAAATATTTCCGTAAAGCTATGGCAGTCCCAAATCAGTTAGTGCAATATCTGGAAAGGGGGAACTTCAGCTTAAGGGAATTACCAACTGCCGCCTGCACCGCTATTTCTGTCCCCTTTGCTGCTTCTAAGTCAGAAATCATCTGATTGAGTTGAGTTTCTGTTGAGTCACTGAGGATATTTGCCATATCCGTCACCCAACTATTGTTCACTTTTGTCTGAGTTTGCTTTAAAAAAAATAAGCGGTAACTCACTAAACTCAAATGCCCTTAAACCCAACTTCTGTCTCCATTTCCATTTCTTTTGGCGAGGTTGTAACCGGTTGGAGCGCTACTTTCTTCGTCTTGCGCAATACGCCAATTTGGTTTAAAACAATTCCGACTAAAATAACGCCTCCACCAATATACTGCGCTGTAGTTGGGGCTTCTGATAAAATAAAGTAAGCCGCTAAAATTCCTGCAATGGGACTGAAAGAGCTCGCGAGGGAAACATCAGACGCGCCTGTGGTTTTGAGTCCGGTAAACCAGCACAGTTGTCCGCCGACGACGATAATGGCTCCATAAAATAACATCCATTGCCACAGAAATGGGGAGAAAACGTCCATAAAATGCGCGGGCGAAAACAAAATGAGAACGACAAAAAAGAAGATAACGGTTCCAATTGTAGTTCGGATGATAGAAAACAACCCTAGCGGAATTTGTTTGAGGGTGATTTTGCTAATAATCGTTGAAATCGCTAAAGCAATGGCTCCTCCCGCAGCCATGAGTTCGCCTCTACCGATACTAAACCCTCCCATTTGCGTCATATCGGCACTGGGTTCTTGTAAGATTATAGTCAGGGCAACGCCAATGAAAGAAACAACGGCACCGGCAATGACCCAAATGTTGACGCGATCGCGCAATATAAAGATAGAGAGTGCTAAAATTAAAGGAGGCTCTATCCGCCCAATCAACACGACATTATTAACAGCCGTCAAATCCAAGGCTGTAAAAATAAGAGCGGGCGCGAGAGCAGACGAAAGCGTTGAAATTCCAATTAAAGCGAGCCAAGTTTTCCGAGGAATAGCTTTAAGATTTTGCGAAGTCAGTTGCTTGCGATAAACGAGCAATAAAACAGCGAGCGCGCATAAATTCCCGACAAATAAAGTATTACAGAAGGAAATCGGATTGCGACCGGCGATCGCGTTTTGCTCTCCTAAGTTCGTTAATTTACGAGTGACTGAATTTGACGCTGCAAAAATAATAATTGCGAGCAATAAATAAGCGCGTCCGGGAATGCGACGGGTGAGGCTTGACATGGGTGACCGAAGGGAAACTTCAGTGCTATCTTATACCATTTTTAGAAGTGAAGGCTACAGACCCAAGCACTCAAAGCCTTAGCCGATCTGGAGTTCTCAATTTTTAATTGATATCGGGTTTTCCTCTATTCAAATCGCCGACCGAGTTGGATGGAGGGAAGAAAAGAGGAGAATTTTGGCACAAAAAAGGCGGGTTCTTGTTGTGCAATCCTCAAATCCGCACTTGAACCCGCCCTCAGCCAAATAATCTTTAAACCGTTTCTTCGACGGCAGCATCTTCTCCCAATTCTCCTTCCTCTGCCGTTTCGCCTTCTGCGGAGGGAACCGTCGGCGCGACGACGCTGAGGACAGTTATGTCGGGTTCTCCCACCAGCGCAACCCCTTGGGGAAGGACAATTTCGCCTGCGTTCATCGACGCGCCGATGTCCATATTGGAAATATCGATTTCAATGGCTTCGGGAATGCGACCGGGAAGACATTCAACGGTCAGTTCGTTGGCAATTTGCTCCATAACGCCTCCTGCTTTTACGCCGGGGGACATTCCAGAGAGTGCGATGGGAACCTGAACTTCGAGGTTTCCATGACCCGCAACGGCAAAAAAGCTGAGGTGATACAGCGTTCTCTTCCAAGGATGGGACTGGACTTCTCTAATCAAGGCTTGTCCTTTCCAAGATAGGTCGGGAATGCTAACATCGACGAGGGTGTTATTGATTTTCGCTCCCTTAAGCAAGGTTTCTGCATCTTTGGTTTTGACGGTTAAGGAAATCGATTCCGTTCCTTTATGTCCGTAGAGAGCAGCGGGGAGCAATCCTTCGCGACGCAAGGCTCTGGGTTTGCTGTTTTCGGGGCGTTTTTGGCATTCAATGCGAGTTGACATGGTTTGATTTGAGATTTTAGATTAAGAATGTTGATGCAGGGACGTTTCGTAAAATGTCCCTACTGCGTTACGGATACCGGTACGCCGTTGGAGTCGAGTAAGGCGCGCTTGGGACCGTGGATGGGGTCTTCGACGATGATAGTTTGGTCGCGACTCGCTCCCAGGGAGACGATCGCGATCGGCACTTCGACCAGTTCGGCGAGCAGCTTGAGATAGTCTAGCGCTCGGTCGGGCAAGTCTTCTAAACTCCGACAGCGGGCTGTGGATTGTTGCCAACCCGGAACGGTTTCGTAGACGGGCCGACACTTGGCGAACTGCCGCCCATTGTTGGGGAAGCGATCGCTTTTAACCCCGTCGATTTCGTAGGCGACGCACACTTTAATTTCCTCGAGTTGGTCGAGAACGTCAAGTTTGGTAATCGCCAAACAGTCTAAACCGTTGATGCGTGCGGCATAGCGACCGATCACCGCATCGAACCAACCGCAGCGGCGACGGCGACCGGTGGTGGTGCCGAACTCCGCGCCGCGATCGCATAAATGTTCGCCGAGATGGTCGTTGAGTTCGGTGGGAAAGGGTCCTTCGCCGACGCGGGTGGTGTAGGCTTTGGCAACGCCGATGACGCGATCGACAATGGTCGGACCCACTCCCGCACCGATGCACGCACCTCCGGCGATGGGGTTAGAGGAGGTGACGTAGGGGTAGGTGCCGTGATCTAAGTCCAACAGCGTTCCTTGGGCCCCTTCAAAGAGAATATTTTTACGCTGTTTGACAGCTTGTTCGATTTGATAGGAACTATCGATGGCGTAGGGACGCAGGCGGTCGGCATAAGCACGATACTGCTCGACGACGGTCGCTGGGTCTAGGGGGGGCAAATTGTATAATTTTTCGAGGATGGAATTCTTGTATTCTACGGCCCGGGTCAGGCGATCGCTCAAATTGTCCGAGTCGATGAGGTCGATGACGCGCAGGCCGATGCGATCGGTTTTATCGGCGTAGGTCGGTCCGATGCCGCGTTTAGTCGTACCGATTTTGCGATCGCCGCGCTGTTCTTCGGAGGCTTGGTCGATGAGTCGGTGGTAAGGTAGCGTAATGTGGGCGGTTTCTGAAATAAATAGGCGATCGCTGGCAATGCCCAGACTGTCGAGTTGGTCGATTTCCTCAATTAAAATTTGAGGATCGATAACCGTTCCCGAACCGATAATACAGTCGGTCTCCGGGTACAAAATCCCAGAAGGAATCAAATGGAGTTTGAAGGTTTGTTCCTTTACCACAACGGTGTGTCCTGCATTCACACCCCCTTGGTAACGCACGACAACATCAGCCGACCGACTGAGTAAATCGGTAATTTTTCCTTTTCCTTCGTCCCCCCACTGGGCACCGATTACAATAACGTTAGCCAAGGGTCTCTACTTGAATGCAACAGCGACCTTCTATTATGATCGCGGGTCGTCATCAGTGTCAAGGCGTTGAAAATTGAATTCGCACTTCTCTTAAATTCATGACCCCCTTCTATTACGATCGCGGGTTGTCATCAGTGTCAAGGCGTTGAAAATTGAATTCGCACTTCTCTTAAATTCATGACCCCCTTCTATTACGATCGCGGGTCGCCATCAGGGTCAAGGCGTTGAAAATTGAATTCGCACTTCTCTTAAATTAAGGCTTCCCTTCAACGGTTGAAACCCGACCGGACAACGATTCACAATCTCAACTTTTTTAGTTTACAAGCATGGCATTATACGCAGAATTGCATCGTCATCTCGGCGGGTCGGTTGTCCCTCGCGTTCTCTGGCGCTATTTCCAACGGCAAGATCCCACGCTGGCACAGAAATTCCCAGAATATGGCGAGTTTGAGGAATTTTACACGCGATCGCGCAGTACCCTCGACGAGTACCTAGAACTGCACACTCTCGTCGAAAGCGTCCAACGACCGGATACCCTACCCTACTTCATTTATCGCCTCATTCGCGGGGCTTATATTTTTGAAAATCTAGCCTATCTCGAATTGCGCTACACCCCTTATTTGCGCACCCCCGAAGACCTCCCTCAAAACGAGCGCATCGATCGCATGGCTGAAATTGTCGAAATCGTCGGCAAAGCCTCCCGCGTCCCCGAATATCCCATCGTCACCAGTCAAATTCTCTGTATGCACTCGCGGCTTCCCCATGAGGTGAATCGCGCCATTGTCGAGTTAGCCGCCCAATATCGGGAGTACGTTTGCGCCATCGACGTGGCAGGCGGCGACTCCCACTATCAAGAACGCCTCGACGAGTTTGCCCAATTATACGAACGCGCGCGATCGCTCGACATTAAAACCACCGGCCATCTTTACGAAACCCGCGACGGCTGTCACCCCCAACTCCTCCCCTTCCTCATGCGCATTGGCCACGGCATTCAAATTCCCCTCCATTACCCCCAACTTCTCCCCCAACTCGCCCAACGCCAGCAATGTTTAGAAGTGTGTCCCACCACCTACTTCAAAACCGGAACCCTAGAAGATTTGCAGCAGCTTAAAATTGTCTTCGATCGCTGTTTTGAAGCCGGAGTTGATATCGCTATTTGTACTGACAACGCGGGGCTGCATAACGTCCGTCTTCCCTTCGAGTACGAAAATCTACTCACCCAAGACATTATTGACTTTCGGCAACTCCAAGCCTGTCAAGAAGCCGCCTTTCGCCACGCCTTCGCTTGGCCCCATCCCCAAGGTCCCGCTTCGCTGTTGAGCGGTTTGTTAAAAGAGCAAGCGCTAACATTATAAGCGATCGCCCTCTCCCCCCCTCTCCCGCTCTCCCCCTCTCCCGCTCTCCCCC